>NZ_OZ257124.1:2737046-3074092 GCF_965278935.1 Brevundimonas sp.
GGCAGGTCCTCGACCTCGATCCGCATCTTCTCGACCGGCGTGACCAGGTGATAGCCGTCGGGGTCGCGTCGAAGGACGGTCGAAAACAGGCGGACCAGCTCGGCCCGGCCGATGGGCGAGTTCTCGTGCATCCAAACGCCGTCCCTGCGGATCACGATGTCGATGTCGCCGCAGTGGGCCGGATGCCACAGATGCACGGGCGGCAGTCCGCGACCCGGCGCCTGTCTGGCGGCGGCGGCGACGCCTGCGAGGCCTGATGATGGTTCCGGACCGCTCATGGTCCTGACTTAGGACGCTCAGGCCGGAAGGGCGAGACCCGAAGGCGCGGCGCTGGTGATCGGCAGCCACAGGACCCGGCGCGGGTCGGCCGGTCCGGGCAGGCGGACGTCGGGCGCGGGCTGGAAGCCGAAACGCTCGAAATAGTGCGGGTCGCCGACCAGCAGGACGCCTGCGACGCCCCGGTGCTGGGCCTCGCCGATACAGGCGCCGACCAGATCCGCCCCAAGGCCGCCGCGACGTGCGTCGCTGACCACCGCGATCGGGCCGAGGAACAGGGCGTCGAGGCCATCGACCGTGATCGACCACAGGCGGACGGAGCCGGTCAGGCGGCCATCCTCGCGCGCCACGAAGGCGGCGGACATATGGGCGGTCTCGCGGATGCGCTCGGCGGTCTTGGCGAACCGGCCGGGGCCGAAGGCGGCCATGACCAGCGCTTCGACCTCCTCACGGTCGGCGTCCGTCTCCGGCGTGATGCGGAAAGCGTTCGAAAGGGCGGGCGCAAGGCTCATGGCGCGGGCGCTTAGGGGCAATGGGGGGCGGGATCAAGGCAAAGCTCCCGCCCACGCCGGGCGAGGATCAGCCGAAGTCCGGCGCCCGCTTCTGGGTGAAGGCCATGAAGGCTTCCATCGCTTCGGGGCTGGACATCTGGGAGCCGAAGGCCTCGCCCTCGCGCTGCATCAGGGTCCACAGGGCCTCGGTGTCGCGCATCAGCCGCTTGGTCTTGCGAATCGAGTTGGGCGCGCGGGCGGCCAGTTTCGCCGCCAGACCTTCTGCGACCGTATCGACCTCGGCCGAGGCCACAGCGCGGTTGGCCAGACCCCAGGCCAGAGCGGTCCGGCCGTCAATCGGCTCGCCCAGGGCGAACATCTCAAACGCCCGCTGGTGGCCGATCACCGTCGGCAGCAGCAGGGACGACGCCGCCTCCGGGGCCAGGGCCAGGTTGATGAAGGGCACGGACAGCAGAGCGTCCTCGGCCACCACCACCATGTCGCAATGGAGCAGAAGGGTCAGACCGATGCCGACCGCCCGTCCGCGAACGGCGGCGACCGCCGGCTTGTCCAGTTCGGACAGCGCCCTCAGAAACTGGAACACCGGCGCGTCCACCACCTGTCCGCCGCCGCCCTGCGCCCCGATGGCGATGAAGTCGGCGATGTCGTTGCCGGCCGAGAAGCTGTCGCCCTCGGCCTTGAACAGCAGGACGCGCACAGCGTCGTCGGTTCTGGCCCGGCGGGTCGCCTCGGCCAGCAGCGAGTACATGGCCTGGGTGATGGCGTTCTTCTTCTCCGCACGGGCGAAGGTGACGGTCAGGATGCCGTCGGCGAAGTGCGTGAGGATGGGATCGCTCATGCAGAAGTCTCCGTTTCGGTGAGGCTCCACCAGTCCACGCCGTCGGCGTCGCGTTCGCGTCGCACGCGGCCCTGACCGGCCAGATAGTTGAGGTGGGCGATGGCCTCGCCCGTGGCCATGCCCAGGATGCCGTCGCCGACCGGGCGGGCGAACAGGGAGGCGAAGACGTCGACGGCCCTCTTCGGCTCGCGCAGGGTCCGCTCGAGCCGTTTCAGGGAGACGGCATGACCGCGCTTGAGCGCCTCGATGCGGGGCAGGACTCCGGTGAAGGGCTCGCCGTGACCGGGCAGGACGAGGCATCCGGCCGGGAGCAGGTCTCCCAGCCTGTCCAGCGAGGTCATCCAATCGTCGAGCGGATCGGCCAGCGGCTCGGTCGGCCAGACGGAGATGTTCGAGGAAATGCGCGGAAGGATCTGGTCGCCGGAGATGAAGACGTCGTCCGATTTGCGCCACAGGCAGGCATGTTCCGGACTGTGGCCGTTGCCGATGACGATGGTCCAGTCTTCGCCCCCGATGGAGAGAACCTGGCCCTCCATCAGGCGGTCGAAGCTGGCGGGCATGTGGAAGACGCCCTTGGTGAAGCGGCCGTAGCTGCTGCGCCAGCCTTCGATCTGCTCCTCGGTCCAGCCGGACGCACGCCAGAAGATCGCGCCGGCTTCGGGCGCCGGGCCGCTGTCGGCGACCAGCATCCGGCCGGTGACGTATTCCAGCTGGGTCATCAGCAGGGGCGCGTCGAACCGCTGGCACAGCCAGCCGGCCAGGCCGATATGGTCGGGGTGCATGTGGGTGCAGATGACCCGGGTGACAGGCTTGCCGCCCATCGGCCCGGCCAGAGCCGCCTCCCAGCCTGCGATGGAGTCCGGAGTGCGGATGCCGGTGTCGATCACGGCCCAGCCCTCGCCGTCCTCGATGGCGTAAACATTGATGTGATTGAGCTGCATCGGTAGCGGCAGCCGAAGCCACAGCACGCCGGGCGCCGCCTGAATCGCCTCGCCGGGGGCGGGAGGGGCGCCCAGCGGATAGGTCAGGCCCCGCAGGCCCTCGCCAGCCGTCCCGGCCTCGCCTTCGCTCGTGATGACGCCGTCCGCCAAGTCCGTCTCCAATCGCAACGCGCCTGACCATAGGCCGGAGAGGCCCGGCGCGTCCAGCGCCCGGTCTTGACCTCGTCACGACGGCTCGCCAAGGCTTCGGGACAAGTTTCAAGGAGAGCGTTCGTGTTCATGAAAACCCTGGCGGCCATCGGCGGCGCCGCAATGATGGCGATGGCGATCGTTTCGCCCGCCTCAGCCCAGGACCAGCCGGTGGGCGGAACCGGCCCATCGACCGGGTCCGTAGTGGATCAGGCGTCCCCGACGCGCGGCGCCGCCACGCGCCTGCAGACCCCGCAGGCCAATGAAAACCGGGGCCGCAATCGCGAACGCGCACGCACCGCGGCTCCCGTCGCCCCGACCCCGGAAGAGAATATCGTCGCGGCCCAGGCCATCGCCACGACGGCTGCCCCCTCCTGCCAGGTCAGCCAGGCCAACTTCCTCGGCCAGACCGCAGAGGGCGCCAAGTCCTACGAGGCCGCCTGCGCCACCGGCCCGGGCTATATCCTGATCGGCTCCACCCCGCCCCAGGCCGTGGATTGCGTTCTTCTGGCCGGCCAGGCCGAGATCGACCGCGCCCGCGACCCAGCCGCCGACGTCGGCACCCAATGCGCGATTCCCCAGAACGCCGATGTCTTGCGTGTGCTCCGCGCCTACGCGACCCAGGCGGGCGTGCCCTGCACGGTCGATCAGGGCGCCTCCATCGGCAAGTCGAGCGAGGGCAACCTGATCTATGAAATCGGCTGCAGCGGCGTCGACGGCTACTGGCTGGAGCAGGTCGGGACGGGCTGGAAGACGACCGAATGCGCCATCGTCACGACCCAGAACGCCACCTGCCGCTACACCACCTCCGCCGAGGCCGCGGCCTCCTTCAAGACCCGCCTGGCCGGCAGCGAAGCCGCGGCGTGCGACGTGACCGAGGGCCGCTACATGGGCGCCAACGCCAACGGCGCCTTCTGGGAAGCCAAGTGCAGCGCCGGCAACGGGGTTATCGTGCGCTTCAACCCGGAATACGCCGTGCAGCAGGTCTATCCCTGCGAGACCGCCCAGCGCATCGGCGGCGGCTGCCGCCTGACCATCGTGCCGGAAGCCCCGGCCGCACCGGCGCCGGCCGCCGAACAGTAGCCAGCACCCCAAACCGGCGGGCCAAGGCTCGCCGGTTCGGATTTCCGGCTCCGGAAGGCTTGACCAACCCGGATCGTCGGACCAACGCTCGGCCTGCCGATCAGGAGCAGTCGCCGTGTCGAAATTTTCCCCCCTTGCAGCGTTCGGAGCCGCCCTCGCGGTCGCCCTGTCGACGCTGACCGCCCTTCCCGCCTCCGCCCAGGATACGGGCATGCCCCAGGACCCGGGCGCCACGCCGGCGCCGGCCGAGGGCGCGGCCCGGGCCGCGCCGCTGGCGACCTCGGGACCCGCCGCCGCCATGGCGGCGCAGCGCATCGCCAATGCCGCCGGCGTGACCTCCTGCCAGGTCGTGGAGGCCAACGTCATCGGCCAGACCACGGACCGGCAGCGCGTGACCTACGAAGCGGCCTGCGCGAGGGGCCCCGGATACATCCTCGTCAACTCCATCCCGCCGGAAGCCCGCGACTGCGTCCTGCTGGCCGGACAGGCCGAAGCGGACCGCGCCGCCAATCCCGACGCCGACGTCGGCGTCCAGTGCGTCATCGCCCAGAACAAGGACGTTGCCCGCGCCGTGGCCGGTTACGCCACGGAGGCCGGCATCGCCTGCACCGTGGACGAGGGCGCTCCCCTGGGACGGACGGCCGAGAACACCCTGATCTACGAGGTCGGTTGCGCCGGTCTGGACGGCTATCGCATCGAGAAGACGGCGACGGGCTGGACCACCACCGAATGCGCGATCATCGCCAGCCAGAACTCGACCTGCCGCTTCTCCACGCCCGAGGAGGCGGCCGCGACGCTGAAAATCCGTCTGGCCGGCAGTCAGGCTGCGGAATGCGACGTGACCGGCAGCCGCTACATGGGCTCGGCGGGCGGCAATCGCGTCTATGAGGCCAAGTGCGGCGCGGGGGGCGGCTATGTCGTGGTCTTCTCGCCCCGGTTCGAGCCGCTGAACGTCTATCCCTGCGAACAGGCCCAGCGGATCGGCGGCGGCTGCCGGCTGACCACGGTCGCGGCGGCTCCTGCCGCTCAGTAGGACGCTTGCCCGGGTGACCGACGCTGCCTAGGCTCCGGCCGATGCGCATCGCCACCTGGAACGTCAACTCGGTCAACGCCCGCCTGCCGACCGTGCTCGCATGGCTGGAGGCGGCCCGGCCCGACGTGGTCTGCTTCCAGGAGATCAAGACCGTCGACGAGAAGTTCCCCCGGGAGCCGTTCGAGAGCCTCGGCTACAATGTCGAGGTCTATGGGCAGAAGTCGTACAACGGCGTCGCCCTGCTCTCGAAGTTCCCGGTCTCGGACGTGCGGCGCGGCCTGCCCGGTCAGGACCTGCTGATCGAGGACGCGGAAGACCAGGCCCGTTACATCGAGGCCGTGATCGAGGCGCCTCGCCCGGTCCGCGTCGGCGGCCTCTACCTGCCCAACGGCAATCCGATCGGGACGGAGAAGTTCGACTTCAAGATGCGCTGGATGGCGCGTCTGAACGCCCACGCCCGCGGCCTGCTGGCGCTCGAAGAGCCCTTCACCCTGTGCGGCGACTATAACGTCATTCCCCTGCCCGAGGACGCCAGGAACCCGGCCGCCTGGGTCAACGACGCCCTGTTCCAGCCCGAGAGCCGCGCCGCCTTCCGGGCGCTGAAGGGGCTGGGGCTTTACGAGGCCGGAGAACTGGGCCGCCAGCCGCCGGGGACCTACACCTTCTGGGACTATCAGGCCGGGGCCTGGCAGAGGGATCACGGCATCCGCATCGACTTCCACCTGCTGTCGCCCCAGGCGGCGGACCGGTTCGTCGGGGTCGAGACCCATCGCGACGCCCGCGACATGGACAAGCCATCCGACCACGTCCCGGTCGTGATCGAGCTCGCCGACTGATGGGCGAGGCCCAAAATGGGTGAGGCTTTGCGCGTCATCCTGCTGGTGTCGCTGGCCGCCGCCGCCCTGACCACCGCCGCCCTGACGCTGAACTGGTGGATGGAGCCCGAGCGCCGGCTGCGTCGGGCCATGCTGAAATCCTTGGGCGCCGTCGCCGAGGCCGAGGCGATCTCGGCCAACGAGGGCCGCGCCGCCGGGCTGGATTTCGAAGGCGGCCAGATCGCCGTCCTGTGGGACCGCGGCGCGCATGGGCTGGTCTATGCGTTCGACGAGGTCGAGGGCGGCGAGGTCATCGTGGACGGCCATGTCGTGGCGCGCGTTCGACGCGGCGAGCAACGCAAGGCGCTGGACATCATGGCCCCCGATGCGGAGCTGGTCACGCTGAGGCTTCTGTTCGCGGACGCCCGCTACCCAGAGTTCGAACTGGCCCTGTGGAACGCCATGGCGCCGGGCCACGCGGGGTCGCCGCCGGAGGCCATGCGGCTGGGGCGGCGCTGGTTGTCGCACCTCGAGGCGCTGTTGAAAGCCTGATCGCCCTTTCGGCGAAGGCCGCCGGGCGCTAGAAGCCCTCACCTCTGTTTCGCGTATCGCCTTAAAAGGAGCCCGCCGTGGCCCGCCTGTTCGACGCCTATGTCATTGCCGACTGGACCGCCGCCGAAGGCAAGAAGCTGGGCGACAACTCGGTCTGGATCGGCGTGGCCAAGCGCGACGTGCGCTTCCGCCTCTATACCGAGACCCACAATGTCGCCACGCGCGCCGAGGGCGAGGCCCTGCTGAAGACGATCCTGGCCGATCACAGGAAGCGCGGCGACCGGGTCTTCGTCGGTTTCGACTTCTCGCTCGGCTATCCTGTCGGCACGGCTGCGCGCCTGAAGCTGACCGAGACCCCGGCCTGGACCGCGATGTGGAAATTCATCGCTTCGAACGTCGTCGACAAGGAAGACAACACCAACAACCGCTATCAGGTCGCGGCCAAGATGAACCGGCTCATGACCGACGAGGCCTGGCCTCTGTGGGGCGCGCCCGCCAAACAGGCGCAGCGCTGGCTGACCACGACCAAGCCGCCGCAGGGCTCAGGCGACATCCCCGAATACCGCGCGACCGAGAACGCCGTGCGCAAGGGCAAGCTGCAGCCCAAGTCCAACTGGCAGATGCATGGTGCCGGCGCGGTCGGCGGCCAGACCCTGGTCGGCATCCCCATGGTGCGCCGCCTGCTGGAGAGCCTTGGCACCGCCGCTGCCGTCTGGCCTCTCGGTACCGGCTGGCGGACGCTGGACGCCGCCGACGTCGAGCCCCTGTCGGTCCTGATCGCCGAGGTCTGGCCTTCGATGTGGCCGACCACCGCCGCAGAGGGCGAGTTCAAGGATCAGGCCCAGGTCCGTACCACGGCCGAGGCCTTCGCCCTGATGGACGAGCGCGGCGAATTGTCGACCGCCTTCGGTCCGAAGACGGGAACCGACGAGGCCCTGATCGCCCAGGTCGAGTGCGAAGAAGGCTGGATCCTGGGCGTCTAGGCGCCGATCCGGTCCAGCCTGGCGACGGCTTCCGGCGACAGCACGAGATCGGCAGCCTTCAGGTTCTCGTTCAGGTGCCCGACCGACGAGGTGCCGGGGATCAGCAGCAGGTTGGGCGACCGCTGGAGTAGCCACGCCAAGGCGACCTGCATCGGTGTCGCATCCAGTTCGGCCGCGACATCGGACAGGGCGTCGGACTGCAGCGGGGTGAAACCGCCGAGCGGGAAATAGGGCACATAGGCGATGCCCGCGGCCGCCAGATCGGCGACCATGGCGTCGTCCTCGCGGTGGGCGAGGTTGTAGAGGTTCTGAACGCAGACAATTTCCGCCATCGCGCGCGCCTCGGCGATCTGGGTCGGGGTCACGGTGCTGAGGCCGATGTGGCGGATCAGGCCCTGCTTCTGAAGGTCGACGAGAACCGCGAGTTCGGTGGCGATTGAGCCTTCGGCCGGGCCGTGGCCGTCGCCGGAACCCATGACGCGCAGATTGACGACGTCGAGCGCCTCGAGACCGAGGTTGCGCAGGTTGTCGTGGACGGCGCTGGTCAGTTCGGCGGCGGACATGGCAGGAAGCCAGGCGCCCGCATCGTCGCGGAGCGCGCCGATCTTGGTGACGATGACGAGGTCGTCCGCATAGGGATGCAAGGCCTCGCGGATAATCTGGTTGGTGACATGAGGGCCGTAGAAATCGCTCGTGTCGATGTGATTGACGCCGGCCTCGACGGCGGCGCGGAGCACGGCTACGGCGGCCTCTCGGTCGCGCGGCGGGCCAAAGACGCCGGGGCCGGCCAGTTGCATCGCGCCATAGCCCATGCGGCGGACCGTGCGGTAGCCCAAGGTGAAGGTTCCGGCAGCAGCGAGAGTGGTCATGATCGGTCTCCTCTTTCGATGCGCACAGGTGCGCCTTCACGTGTCGTGCGATAAGATGATGTAATCAGCACAGGCCGTGCGGAATTACGAACGATGAAGCCAGACCTCGGAGACCTGAACGCCTTCATCGCCGTGGCGGATGCGGGCGGCTTCCGTCAGGCGAGCCGAGCCACGGGCCAGAGCGCCTCAGCCCTCAGCGAGACGTTGCGGCGGCTGGAGGACCGGCTGGGCGTGCGCCTGCTGAACCGCACGACCCGCAGCGTGGTGCCGACCGAGGCGGGTGCGCGCCTGCTGGAGGGGCTGAAGCCGGCGCTGGGCGAGGTCGAGGCGGCGCTGGATCTGGCCAACGGGTTTCGTGATCGGCCGGCGGGGACCTTGAGGCTCAACGTGCCGGTGGTTGCGGCCCGGCTGATCCTGCCGAAGATCGTGCCCGGGTTCCTGAAGGCCTATCCCGACATAATCCTTGAGGTCATCGCCGAAGACGGGTTCGTCGATGTCCTGGCCGCCGGGTGCGACGCAGGCATTCGCTATGACGATCGGCTGGAGCAGGACATGATCGCCGTGCCGATCGGGCCGCGCATGGACCGGTTCGTCACGGCGGCGTCTCCGGCCTATCTGGCCAAACGCGGACGGCCGGAGCATCCCCGCGACCTGCTGGACCACGACGTCATCCTCGGTCGGTTCGCCAGCGGCGCAGTGACGACGCTGGAGTTCGAGCGCGACGGCGAGGTGGTCAAGGTCGATGCGACCGGGCCCCTGATCGTGCGTGTCGGCGGGGCGACGGACCTGGCCGTCGAGGCGGCGCTGGCCGACGTCGGCGTCATCCATCTGTTCGAGGACTGGCTGAAGCCGCATCTCGACAGCGGGGCGCTGGAGCCGCTGCTGGAAGACTGGTGGCAGCCCTTCTCTGGGCCGTTCCTTTACTATCCCGGGCGGCGATACCTGCCGGCGCCGCTCAGGGCCTTTGTCGACTTCGTCCGCGCAACCGGGTGGTGATCAGCCGATCAGGGAGCGGGCCGCCGCGCGGGCTTCCTCGGTGACCGTTGCGCCCGACAACATGCGGGCGATCTCTTCGCGACGGGCGTCGTCGTCGAGCGTGTCCACCGTGGTCGTGGTGACCCCGGCGGCATCGGCCTTGCGCACCTTCCAGTGGGCGTGGCCGCGCGCGGCGACCTGGGGGCTGTGGGTGACGACCAGGACCTGGGCCCCGTTCGACAGGCGTTTCAGGCGCTGGCCCACGGCCTCGGCCACGGCGCCGCCGACGCCCTGATCGACCTCGTCGAAGATCATGACTGGCTGGCGCTGATCCTCGCGGCCCGCCAGCGCCGCCTTCATGGCCAAGGCGAAGCGGGCCAGCTCGCCGCCCGAGGCGATGGCGTCGAGGGGACCGAACGGGGTGCCGGCGTTGGTGGCGATCTCGAACCGGGCGGTCTCGACCCCCAGCTGGCCACGTCGGCCCTCGGCCACGGGCTCCAGAGCGACGCGGAAGCGGGCGCGGTCGAGTTTCAGCGGGCCGAGTTCCTCCATCACCGCCCTGGCCAGGCGGTCGGCGGCGGCCTCGCGTCCCGAACTCAGCAAGGAGGCCGTGACATCATAGGTCTCGCGCGCCACGGCGGCGGCGCGGGCCGCGACGGTGATCGCCTCGGCCCCGTCCTCGATCAGCCGAAGCTGCTCGCGCAGCGCGATGCGCAAGGCCGGCAGGGCGTGGACGGTGGTGTTCAGCTTGCGGGCGGCGGCGCGCAGGGCGAACAGCCGCTCCTCCGCCTTGTCCAGGCGGCCGGGCTCGAAGTCGAAGGCGTTGGCCGCGGCGTCGACCTCGGCGACGGCCTCGGCGGCCTCGACCATGGTGCGGTCGATGGCCTCGGCCGCGCTGGTCAGGCGGACGAGGACGGGGTGGTCGGCCTCGACGCCGGCCTGGGTCGCACGCTGGCGGGCGTGTTCGACGGCGCGCAGGGCGGCCGACAATTTCTGGCTCAGCTTGTCGCCGCCGAGGTTTGACCGGGCGTCGGCGAGATCGGCGACGGCCTTTTCCGCGGCGCCCAGCACGGCGCGCTCGCCGGCCAGTTCGGTTTCCTCGTCCTCGCGCGGGTCGAGGGCGTCGAGGTCGGCGAGGTTCAGGGCGATCTCTTCGGCGCGGGCGGCGGCGTCTGCTGCGGCGGCGCGCAGGGCGTCCAGCTTCGCCTCGGCGGCCTTCAGTTTCTCGGACGCGGCGGCGACTCCGCCGAGCTGCGGCGCCAGACCGCCGTAGGCGTCGAGCAGGCCGCGATGGGTCTTCCAGTCGAGCAGGCCCACGGTCTCGTGCTGGCCGTGCACCTCGACGAGGCGGGCGCCGATCTCGCGCAGCGCCGCGACCCCGGCCGGCTGGTCGTTGACGTAAGCCCGGCTGCGGCCGTCGGCGGACAGGACGCGGCGCAGGATCAGATCCTCGCCGGGGGTGACGTCGAACCCCTTCTCCTCGATCAGGGCGATCAGGTCAGCGTCGTCGGGGGCTGTGAAGACGGCCGTGGCTACGGCCTGTTTCGCGCCGGACCGAACCAGCCCCGCCTCCCCTCGCCCGCCAAGCGCCAGGCCCAGGGCGTCGAGGATGATCGACTTCCCGGCCCCGGTTTCCCCGGTCAGCACGGTCAGGCCCTCATCGACCTCCAGATCGAGGACGTCGACCAGCACCACGTCGCGGATTGAAAGACTGGTCAGCATGGGGCGGTCGCTATGCAGCGGAGGCGATTCGGCATCGCCGACACTCTAGACCAGAACTTTACGGGAACAGTCAGCCCGGAATGATCCGTCGCAGCCAGCTTTCGCGCTGTCCGGTGGGAGCGGTCTCCGACGTGCGGCCGTCCTCGGTCAGAAGCGCATAGGCCTCGGCGTACCAGGGGCTGCCCGGATAGTTGTAGCCGAGCACGGCGCCGTTGCGCTCCGCCTCGTCCTTGAGGCCCAGCGTCAGATAAACCTCGACCAGACGATACAGCGCTTCGGGCGTGTGCGAGGTGCGCTGGAAGGCCTCGTTGTCGATCACGGCCTTGTAGCGGCCGATGGCGGCCAGCGGCTGGTTGGCGCGCTGGTAGTAGCGGCCGATGTTCATTTCCTT
Source organism: Brevundimonas sp. (assembly GCF_965278935.1). Classification (GTDB taxonomy): domain Bacteria; phylum Pseudomonadota; class Alphaproteobacteria; order Caulobacterales; family Caulobacteraceae; genus Brevundimonas. The sequence goes on from NZ_OZ257124.1 coordinate 2,748,226, forward strand.
GCCGGCCAGCTGGTCGTTGACCATGTCGATCTTCACGGTCGCGTCGGTGGCGTAGGATGATCCCGGATAGCGGCGGGCCACGTCGCGCAGGCCGGCCAAGGCCTGTTCGGCCTGATTCTGGTCGCGGCCCACGTCCACGATCTGCTCGAAGTGGCAGGTGGCGCGCATGTAGAAGGCATAGGCGGCCGACGGGCTGCCCGGGAACAGCTGGATGAACCGGTCCGCCGCAGCGATCGATTCCTCATAGTTGCCGTTCTGGTAGTAGGCGTAGATCTGCATCAGGATCGCGCGGCGCGACCATTCCGAATACGGATGCTGACGCTCGACCTCCTGGAAATAGTCAACGGCGTCCGACCAGCGGTGCCGCTGCAGCCGCTCGTAGCCGGTGTTGTAGAGCAGCTCGACCGGGCGCTCCTCATAGGCCAGGCGCGGACGGGCACGGCCGCCGTTGCACGCCGACAGCGTCAAAACGGCCGCGAGGGCGATCAGGACAACGCCGACCGGGCGCGAAACGGACGAAGACTGGAAGGAAGTCGGCAACCTGGAACCTCATCACACGCCGCCCGGACGGGGCCATCTGGCTCGCCGGGTATCAAGATCGCGTTCTCTAACATCGGCGTTCGCAACGCGCCATGCGCCGGATAAGGGCAATCACGGCTTGATACGAGGCCACGCGCTGCTAAAGAGCGCGCCAGTACGGAACTGACGTCATTGGCGGCCCGATGACGGCGAAAGGATGACCGGATGAAGCTGCTCGCTGGCAACTCGAACCGGTCTCTGGCCCAGGCCATTGCCGATCACCTCGATATGCCCCTGACCAAGGCCCAGGTGAAACGCTTCGCCGACAACGAGGTCTTCGCGGTGATCGAGGAGAACGTCCGGGGCGAAGACGTCTTCGTGATCCAGTCGACCTCCTATCCGGCCAACGACAACCTGATGGAGCTGCTGATCTGCATCGACGCCCTGGTCCGGGCCTCGGCGCGGCGGATCACGGCCGTCATGCCCTATTTCGGCTATGCGCGTCAGGACCGGAAGACCGGCGGGCGGACGCCCATCTCGGCCAAGCTGGTCGCCAACATGATCACCCGCGCCGGCGCCGACCGGGTCCTGACCATGGATCTGCACGCCGGCCAGATTCAGGGCTTCTTCGACATTCCGACGGACAACCTGGTCGCCACGCCTGTCCTGGCCCAGGACATCAAGGATCGATACACGCGCGGCAACCTGATGATCGTGTCGCCCGACGTCGGCGGCGTGGTGCGGGCCCGTTCGCTGGCCGAGCGGCTCAACGTCGATCTGGCCATCGTCGACAAGCGCCGGCCGAAGGCGGGCGAGAGCGAGGTCATGAACATCATCGGCGACGTCTCGGGCCGCGAATGCATCCTGTTCGACGACATCGTCGATTCGGGCGGCACCCTGGTCAACGCGGCCAAGGCCCTGATCGCGGCCGGGGCGACCGAAGTGTCCGCCTACATCAGCCACGGCGTCCTGTCTGGCCCGGCGGTCCAGCGCGTCACCGACGGCCCGCTGAAGGAGCTGGTCATCACCGATTCGATCGAACAGCCGCACGAGGTGCTGTCCTGCTCCAAGATTCGCACCGTGGCGGTCGCACCGCTCATCGGTGAGGCCATTCGCCGGATCGCCAACGAAGAATCGGTCTCCAAGCTCTTCGACTGATCACGAAAACGTCGCCGGCATTGCCTCAAAACCGCCGGACTGGAAGTTTCAGTCAGGGCAAGCTTTCGGGGACTTCCAATGCATCTATCCTTCCGTAGCCAGGGTCCGACCCTGGCCGCCCTCGCTGTCGCGGTCCTGTTGTCGAGCTGTGGCCCCAGCCGGGCGGAATTGCAGGCCGAGGAGATGCGGGTCGCATCGATCGCGGCGGCGCAGGAGGCCGCAGCTATCGCCGCCCGCCTGCCGCCTCCGGTCGCCCTGAACGACAGCGTGGCCCAGTCGGCGGCCGTCTACCTGACCTTCACCCGCGACATGGCCACAATCCGGGGCGGATTCGCCAGCCCGGGAGCCGTGCAGGAGGCCCTGCGCCGCGGGGCCTCGTATGACGCCAACCAGATTTCGCGCGGCCTGGTGGCCTATGCCTCCATTCTGGCGTTGCAGTCGCCGGAGTTCGTTTCGGGCGTCCGTCAGGCCGGGGCCGAGCCCTCGGTGAGGCGCCAAATCATCGACCGGATCGTCGCCAACCCCGAATACGCCTCGACCCTGCCCGGGGCCGAGGCCGCCGCCAGCCTGGTCATGTCGGTGCTGGAAGCCGACATCGTCGCACTGAGTTCGGCCGCCGATTCGGTGGAGAGCGACGCCTACAACATCCAGTACACGGGCGATCAGCGGAACGGCTGGGGTCGCGCCACTCCCCCCGACCGCGAGGGACGGCTTCAGGCCGTCAAGGACCTGTCGCGGCCGGTCGCCCCGTCGGGCTCCGAGACCGCACGACTCTACGCAGCCTCCAACAGCGGATCGGGTCTGGGCGTGACGGCCGGACGCACGCGGCGCCCGCCCTACGCGCCCTCGGTCACCAACGCCATCGCTATGGCAGCCCTCGCGGCTCTGGGGGCCGCCGGGGACAACGCCCGGGCCAACACCGACGCCCTGCAATACGACCGCGCGAGCCAGGATTGTCTGGCCAGTTCCAAGCTGAATCTGTTCCAGTGTCTGGCCGCCGCCCGCCCCACCTATGAGGACATGTTCTGCCTCGGACGCCACGTGATCCGTGATCTGTCGACCTGCGCGAGGGGCGCCGCCCTGCCGGCCGCGATCATCACCGTGGGTAACCCGACCCAGAGCGGCGGCCGCAGCCCCGCCCCGACGCGCTCGCCCGCGATCACGCCGGAGCCGCTTCAGCCCTCGACGCCTCCGGAGCCTGCGATCGTTCCGACCCCGCTACAGGCCGCACCGACACCTATCGCACCCCGGATGTCCCCTGCAGCACCGTCGTCCGGGCAGTCCGCGACCCAGCGATTGAACTCCGGCCCGAACGGCTAGCCTGGCCGTGAGGCGCCGGAGAGTTGAACAGTCTGGCGGTGATTAACGATCGGAAAACCTTGGGGAAGGCTTATAAGCCGACCTGACGACGGCGCCGGGAGAGCGTCGCCGCATCCTTGTGGGGAAAATCACCATGCGCCTGGCCCTTCCGCGTCGCGGCCTCGCTATCGCCGCTGCCGCCGCAGCCGCCATCCTGGCTTCGTGCAGCACGCCCGAGGTCGTCGTTCCCCCGCCGCCTCCGCCTCCGCCGCCGCCGCCCCCGCCGGCCGTGACCCTGAACGAGGGTGTGGCCCAGGCCGCGTCGATCTACGTCACCTTCATTCGCGACGTCGGCACGATCCAGGCCGGCGGCTTCCAGGATGCGGAATCCATCCAGGTCGCCATGCGCAAGGGCGCCGCCTATGACCCCGCCACCCTGTCGCGCGGCATGATCGCCTACGCCTCGATCCTGGCGCTGCAGTCGCCGGAGTTCGTCGCGGGCGTTCGCAGCTACGTCAATGATCCGCAGCAGCGGGCCGACGTCATCGCCAATATCATCCGCGACCCCGCCTACGCCGCCAACCTGCCGGGCGCCGACGTGGCAGCGAGCCTGATCATCTCGACGCTGAACCAGGACATCGTCGCCCTGACGGCCATCGCCGACGGGGTCGAGGCGGACGCCTATACGATCCAGGAGCGCAACGACCCGCGCCGTCGCTGGGCCGTGACCCCGATCCCCAGCCGCGAAGTCCGCCTGGAATCGGTCAAGACCATCTCCGCCGGTCAGATGCTGCCTTCGGCTGAGGAATCGGCCCGCCTGTTCGCGGCGGCCAACAGCGGATCCGGCCTGAGCCTGACCTCGGGGCACAACGGTCCTCCCTATACGCCCGCCGTCGTGAACGCCCTGGCCATCGCGGCCCTGGCGGCGATGGGCGCGGCCGGCGACGACGCCCGCGCCAACACCGAGGCCCTGTCGATCGAGACCAACGCCCAGTTCTGTCTGGATATGTCCAAGCTGAACCTGTTCCAGTGTCTGGCCGCCGCACGCCCGAGCTATGAGGACATGTTCTGCCTCGGTCGTCACATCGTGCGCGACCTGGCGACCTGCGCCACTGCGGCGACGATTCCGGTCCCCGTAGACCCGGCGATCGCCACCGCAGGCGTCTCACCGGCCCCCGCCGGCGTGGCTGTGGAGGCAGCGACGGCGTCGCTTGCAGCGACCTCGCCCGCGCCCAACTGACATCGGCGTTCAGACCCGGTTGCACACGCGGTCTCTTGCGTGTAATGACCCGCGCTCTTGAATTCGAGGGTCCATGACCCCGCCGCGCGGGCAGATTCAGTCTGCGCAGGCGTTTTTGTTGTTGAGGCGAGCCAGATGGCCGAGATCATTCTGAACGTGGACGTCCGCGAGAACACCGGCACCGGCGGCGCGCGCGCCGCGCGTCGCGCCGGCGCCGTCCCCGGCATCCTGTACGGCGGCGACAAGGCCCCCGTCGCCATCTCGGTCAACGAGAAGGACTTCCGCAAGAACCTGTACACCGGCAAACTGCTGGGCCACCTGGTCACACTGAAGTACGGCGAAGAGAGCCAGTCGGTCATCGCCAAGGACGTGCAGTTCGACCCCGTGTCGGACCGTCCGCTCCACTTTGACCTGATGCGCGTCGACGAGAACGCGACCATCAAGATCGAGGTCCAGATCCACTTCATCAACGAAGACCAGTGCAAGGCCTTCCGTCAGGGCGGCTCGCTCGAGATCGTCCGTCACTCGGTCGAGATCCTGGTTCCCGCCAACCACATTCCGGAAGACCTGGTCGTCGATCTGGCCGGCCACAAGCTGGGCGACACCATCCGCTGGTCGGACGTCAAGGTCCCCTCGGACGTTGAAGCCACCATCACCGACCGTGATTTCGTGATCGCCTCGATCAAGACCTCTTCGGCCGCCAAGGCCGCCGACGAGATCGAAGAAGCGATCGCCGAGGAACAGGCCGAGGCCGAAGCCGCCGCCATCGAGGCCGGCGACGTTCCCGCCACCGAACAGGGCGACGACGCCGCTGCGGAAGACGGCGAGAAGTCGGAAGGCTAAACCTCCGATCCACTCCTTCGGAAACGGCCCCTCCGGCGACGGACGGGGCCGTTTTCATTTCCGGATAGCGCCATGCTGATCATCGCCGGCCTGGGCAATCCGGGCGCCAAGTACGAAAAGAACCGCCACAACATCGGCTTCATGGCCGTGGACGAGATCGCGCGTCGCTGGCGGTTCGGGGCCCAGCGCGCCAAGTTCCAGTCGGTGATCTGCGAAGGAGAGGTCGAGGGTCAGAAGATTCTTCTGATGAAGCCCCAGACCTTCATGAACAACTCGGGCAACGCCGTCGGCGAGGCGGCGCGCTTCTACAAGATCCCGCCTGCGGACATCATCGTCTTCCACGACGAGATCGACCTGGCTCCCGGCCGGTTCCGCATGAAGACCGGCGGCGGCGCGGCCGGCCAGAACGGGGTGCGCAGCCTGATCAGCCAGCTCGGCCCCGACTTCCGTCGCGCCCGCATGGGCGTCGGCCATCCCGGCGAACCGTCGATGGTCATGCCGCACGTGCTGGGCGACTTCCACAAGGCCGAGCAGCCGTGGCTGGACGCCATGCTGAACGCCTGCGCCGACGCCCTTCCGTTCGCGGTCAAGGGCGAGGACGAACGCTACCAGGGCGAGGTTCTGCGCCTGGCCCCCGCGCCCAAGTTCAGCCCGCGTCAGGCGGCCCAGGCGGCCAAGGACCAATAGCCGCGCTTCCCTCCGCCGCCGCCGTCCGCTATCGCCGCCCCGTGACCCGTCCTCAGGCCGAATCCTGGTCGACCGTGCGTTCGCTGGCCTTCCTGGCCGCGACGTTCGCCATCGTGTTCGGAAGCCTGCTGCCGTTCGCGGCGCTCGCGGCCTCGACGCCAGGCCACCCCATGGTCATCTGCTCGACCGAGGGGCCGCAGATCATCTCCATAGGCGTCGACGGCGACCCGTCGTCGGGCAAGGGGATGGCCGGGGCCAAATGCGCCGCCTGCGTCCTGGCTTTCGCAGCCGCCCTGCCCGACCCGCCGCGCCTTGCCCCCTTGCGTGGCGCGACCGTCCGCCCTGCGTCGGTGTTCTTCGCCCAGCACGAAGCCGCCCCGCCGCCTGCACGCGGACCGCCACGCCCGCCTTCGACCGCCCCGCCTCAGGACTGAACCAGACCGACGCTTTCGCCACGCGCGCCTTACCGGCGGCGCGTTAGCCTGTCCCTGATTCAGGATTTCCCATGTCGTTCAAGTCCACCGCGGCGCCCCTGGCGCTACTGCTCGCCGCCGCGAGCGCCCCCGCCTTCGCCCGGACCGCCCCACAAGACCAGGCGACCCGCCTCGATGAAGTGATCGTCACCGGCGCCCGCAATCCCGAGGATCCGCCCGTCGTCGCGGAGGCCCGCCGCCGCCTGTCGCGCACCCCCGGCGCCGTCGCCGTTGTCTCGGCCGAGAGTCTCGAAAGCCGCTACGCCCCCAACATGGCCGACGTGCTGCGCGACGTGCCCGGCGTCTATGCCCAGAAGAAGTGGGGTGGCGACGTCCGCATCTCGATCCGGGGCTCGGGCATCGGCAATGCCAACCACCTGCGCGGCCTGTTCGTGTCCCAGGATGGCATCCCCTTCAACGAGGCCGACGGCTTCGGCGACGTCCAGATGGTCGATCCGCTGCTGGCCCGCTTCACCGAGGTCTACAAGGGTGGCAATGCGCTGCGCTTCGGCGGCGCCCTGTTGGGCGGGGCGGTGAACCTCGTCACCCCCAACGGCCGCACGTCAGGCGAGACGGCCAGCCTTCGCGCCGATTTCGGTTCCTGGGGCACGGGCCGGCTGCATGCCGAGGCCGGCGGCGTCCACGGGGACTGGGACGGCTTCATCGGCGTCACCGGCGCGACCGCCGAGGGCTGGCGCCAGCAATCCGACGGCCAGCAGCAATACATCACCGCCAACATCGGCCGCACCTTCGGCGAGGATCGCGAGGCCCGGCTGATCGTGCAGGGCGCCTACATCCATCAGCAGATTCCGGGCTCCCTGACGCTGGCCCAGGCGCTGAACACTCCGGTCATGGCCGCGGCCGCCAACGTCGCCAATGACTATCAGCGCGACTACGCCTCGGTGCGCACCACCCTGTCGTCCCGCTGGCGGCTGTCGCCCGGGTTGCTGTTCGAAGGCGCCGTCTACGGCACCTGGAAGGACCTGCATCACCCGATCTTCCAGGTCGTGGACCAGCAGAGCCGCAACTACGGGGCCTTCGGCCGACTGGACTGGGAGGGCCGGCTGTTCGGCCTGCGCGCCGACGCCTTCGGCGGCGTCTGGTACCGTGTCGGCGACCTGGATGCCCAGCAGTTCGTCAATGTGCGCGGCTCCAGCGGCGCCCGCACCGCCAAGGCCCGCCAGAACGCCGGGGCGCTCGACATATTCGCCGAAGGTCGTCTGTTCGTCACCGACAGCGTCGCCCTCGTAGCAGGGGGCGCCTGGGGTCGGGCCGAGCGGGACTACCAGAGCTTCGCCCTGCCCGGTGTCGCCACGACCTTCAACCTCACCACCGGCAAGGACTACGGCTGGTTCGCGCCGCGCCTCGGCATCCTGTGGGAGAGCCCGTCGGGAGCCCAGGCCTACGCCAACGTGACCCGTTCGGTCGAACCGCCGAACTTCGGGTCCCTGTCGCCGACCGCCGGGGGGTTCGCGCCCGTCGAGGCACAGCAGGCCTGGACGTATGAGGCCGGCCTGCGGGGCCGCACCGCCCAGTTGTCGTGGGACGTCGCGGTCTATCGCGCCAATCTCGACGGGGAGTTGCTGAACTTCGTCGTCAATCCGGGCCTCGGCATCCCGGCCGCGACCTTCAACGCCGAAAAGACCATCCATCAGGGCATCGAGGCCGGTCTCGACTGGCGGTTCGCGCCAGGCTGGAGACTGCGCCAGACCTGGACCTTCTCGGACTTCAAGTTCGACGGGGACAGGGCCTATGGCGACAACGACCTGCCGCTGGTCCCGCCGCATCTCTACCGCGCCGAACTGCGCTACGATCACCCGGCCGGCTGGTTCGTCGCTCCCTCGGTCGAGTGGACGCCGTCGGAGAGCTGGGTCGACTATATGAACACCCTGAAGGCGCCCGGTTACACCGTCGTGAACCTCGGCCTCGGCTACAGGCTGGACGAGCGGGCCAGCCTGTTCGTCGACGCCCGCAACCTGCTGGACGAGCGCTACGTCTCGAACTTCAGCGCAGTGACGGACGCCCGCACGGCCTCCACCGCCGTCTTCTGGCCAGGCGAGGGCGTGTCGGCCTTCGTCGGCCTGAGGTTCGCGCTGTGAGTTCCGGAATCGACACTTCGGCGGCGGCTCCGGCCGCTCCCGGCCTCCTCTCGGGGGCCTACCGCGCGGTCTGGCGCTGGCATTTCTATGCCGGGCTACTGGTAATGCCGTTCCTGATGCTGATGGCCCTGACCGGCGCCCTCTATCTGTTCAAGACCGAGATCGACGGCCTGGCCTATCGCGACCTGTCCCACGTCGAGGCCCGGCCCGATGTCACATCGCCCGACCTCTGGGTGCGGGCGGCGGAGGCCGGAACCGGCGGCAAGGTCGCCAACGTTCTCTTACCCACCCGGAACGACGAGGCCGTCCGCCTGACCGTCAACCTTCCGGACGGCGGCAAGCGCACCGCCTTCGTCGATCCGCACGACGGGCGCCTGATCGGCGTCACGGCTTTCGGCGGCATCATGGAGACGGTGAAGCGGCTGCACAGCCTGATCCTGCTGGGACGCTGGGCCAACTACCTCGTCGAGATCGTCGCCGGCTGGGCCATCATCCTGGTCGCCACGGGCCTCTTCATGTGGTGGCCGCGCAAGCGAGGGGTCGGCGTCGTATCGGTCAAGGCGACCGATCCGAAGCGGCGTCCGTTCTGGCGCGACCTGCACGCGGTCACGGGGCTCTATGCCGGGGCAATCATCGCCTTTCTGGCGATCACCGGGATGCCCTGGTCCGCCTTCTGGGGCGACCAGTATATGGCCTATGTGAAGGACCACGGTCTCGGCCGGCCCAAGCCGCCCGCCGCCTCTCCCGCCTTCGCCCATGCGGAGCATCAGGACATGCCGGTCGGGGTCGGCTGGACAATGGAAGGCATGGTCATGCCGACGCCGGAGGCCATGGCGAGGCCCAGTCTGGCGACCGTGATCGGCGCAGCGGATGCCCGGGGGCTCGCGCGGCCCTACACCGTCTCCATCCCCGCAGACCCGACCCTGGCCTACACAGCCGCGCGCGTTGTCCAGCAGGTGGAGGACACGCGAATCCTCTACATTGATCCTGCGACGGGGACCGTCCGCGCAGACGTGCGCTACGACCAGTTCGGCGTCGGGGCCAAGGCCTTTGAGTGGGGCATCGCGGTGCATCAGGGGACCCAGTACGGCTGGGTCAATCGCTACTTGATGCTGGGCGGCTGTATCGCCGTCTGGCTGCTGGGCGTCAGCGCCATCGTCATGTGGTGGAAACGCAGGCCAACGGGTCGTCTGGCTGCGCCCGTGGCCCCGCCCGGCCCCCGCGCAAAGATCGCGGCGCTGGCCATCGTTCTGCCGCTCGCGATCCTGTATCCCCTGACCGGCCTCAGCCTGGTCGCCGCCGTCGTGCTGGACCGGTTGGTCTGGCTCATCTTCCGCCCTCGCTCCGCCGCCGCATGAAAGGACACTCCATGATCCGCGCCTCCGCCCTCGCCGTCCTTTCGACGCTGACTCTCGCCGCCTGCGGCCAACCCGACTCGTCGGACAATGCCGGTTCAGTCGGCCGGGTCGTCGCCACGGACGCCGTCTGTCGCCCGACGCCGAACGGCCGCCAGGTGACCGGCTGCTACCTGTCGCTAATCTCGACCGCCGACGACACCCTCGTGTCGATCAGTTCGCCCGTCGCCGCCCTTGCCCAGGTCCACGAGATGCGGATGGAGAGCAATATGATGATGATGCGGAAGCTGGAGACGGGCCTGCCTCTGCCCGAGGATCAGATCGTGACCCTCGCACCCGGCGGCAACCACATCATGCTGATGGGCGTCACCGAGCCGCTGAAGACGGGCGACACGGTGCCCCTGACCCTGACCTTCGCCACGGCCGCCCCGGTCGAGGTCACGGCGACGGTGGGCCAGCCGGCGGTCGGCGAGGACCACGGGACTCACTGAACCGCGTCCGCATGCGCGAGCCTGACAAACGGGTCCGAACCCGTTAAAGGCTCGCGCTCAGCAAGGAACTCCCCAAAAGCCATGGCTCTGAAAGTCGCGATCGTCGGCCTGCCCAACGTCGGCAAGTCCACCCTGTTTAACGCCCTGACCAAGACGGCGGCGGCTCAGGCCGCCAACTATCCGTTCTGCACCATCGAGCCGAACACCGGCGACGTGGCGGTGCCCGAGCCGCGTCTGGACGTGCTGGCCGAGATCGCCGGCTCGAAAGAGATCATCCCGTCGCGCATCACCTTCGTGGACATCGCGGGTCTGGTTCGCGGCGCCTCCAAAGGCGAGGGTCTGGGCAACCAGTTCCTGGCCAACATCCGGGACTGCGACGCCGTGGCCTTCGTGGCCCGCTGCTTCGTCGACGACGACATCACCCATGTCGAGAACCGCATCGACCCGATCTCGGACCTGGAGATCATCGAAACCGAACTGATGCTGGCCGATCTGGAAAGCCTTGAGAAGCGCTACGCCAACGTTGAGAAGCGCGCCAAGACCGGCGACAAGGACATGCAGGTCACCCTGCGCCTGATCAACCTGGCCCTCGAACAGCTTCGCGCCGGCAAGCCCGCCCGCGTCGCCGAGATCGGCAAGGAAGACGAGAAGGCCTGGCACATGCTCCAGCTGCTGACCTCGCTTCCTGCCCTCTACGTCTCGAACGTGGACGAGGGTTCGGCCGACAAGGGCAACGAGCTGTCGGATCTGGTCGCAACCCGCGCGGCCCAGGACAACGCCAAGTCAGTGGTCATCTCGGCCAAGATCGATTCCGAGCTCGCCGTCCTCGACGCAGAAGAACAGGCGGAGTTCCTCGAAAGCCTGGGTCTGGCCGAGCCGGGTCTGAACCGCCTGATCCGCGAGGCCTACGCGCTTCTGGGCCTGCAGTCCTACTTCACGGTCGGACCCAAGGAAGCCCGCGCCTGGACCATCCATATCGGCGACACCGCGCCCCAGGCGGCCGGCGTCATCCACACCGATTTCGAGAAAGGCTTCATTCGCGCCGAGACCATCGCCTATGACGACTACGTCGCCCTGCGCGGCGAGGCCAAGGCCCGCGAGGCCGGCAAGCTGCGCGCCGAGGGCAAGGCCTATGTCGTCAAGGACGGCGACGTGATGAACTTCCTGTTCAACTGACGGCTCAAGGCACGACCGCAGGCGTAGTCGCCGTGTCCTCCAGCGTCGTGCACTTCCTCAACGTGACGGGGTCACCTGCGCGGTCGAGATAGGTCAGCCGCATGACGTCCTGCGTTACCTGGAAGCGCACCCGTTCCGACCGCGCGGTTCCTTCGGAAACACAGGCAAGCGTCGCGACATAGCCGTCGGCGACCTCGTCCACCGCCGCGATCTCGCAAGCGTTTTCGTAGCCCTCGAACCGGGTCGAGGTGATCTCGATCGGCCGCCGCTCACCCTGCGGCGCGGCGCACCAGCTGACGTCCGCCGACCAGCGACCCACGAAGCTTGTCGCGCCCCGACCGGGCAACATCGATGTCTGGCCTTGCGCAGCCGGCGCGGCACGGTCGTCCACCGCGATCGCGGCGGCCGGCTCGGTCGGCGGGTTCTTCGGTGCGTTTTCACCGCAGGCAGCGAGAGCAAAAACAAGCGGCACCGGGGCGAGCCGTCGCAAAGTAATCGTCATGGGGCCGTAACGCCTCGACGACAGCTACGGTTCAGCGCGCGCCCCCTAATTGCGATTGCTTCGCAGAAACATTAGCAGTATTGCGGCCCCGTTGTTTTCAAGCGGAGCCGTTGCGATGCGCACCATCCTCACCCTGTCCACCGCCGCAGCGGCCCTGCTGACCGCCATGCCGGCCCTGGCCCAGGTTTCAAGCGACGACCCGACCCACCTGCCGGAAGTCTCCGTGGTCGCCACCCGCACGGAGACCCCGGTCGATCAGGTCCCGGCCACCGTCAGCGTCTACACGGACGAAGAGATCGAACGGCTGCTGTTCACCGACATCAAGGACCTGGTCCGCTATGAGCCGGGCGTCAGTGTCGTGTCCCAGCCCGCCCGCTTCGGCGCCGCACTCGGCACGGCCGGTCGTGCGGGCAACGAGGGCTTCACCATTCGCGGCCTCGGCGGCGACCGCGTCCTGATGGTCGTGGACGGCGTGCGCCAGCCCGACGGATTCGTCTTCGGCGCCCAGAGCGTGGGGCGCGGCGGCTATTCGGATCTGGACCTGATGAAGTCGGTGGAGATCCTGCGCGGGCCGGCCTCGGCGCTCTACGGCTCGGACGGCATCGCCGGGGCGGTCAGCTTCACGAGCAAGGATCCGGTCGACTTCCTCGAGGACGGCCGGAACTTCGGCGCCCGGGCCCGCATCGGCTACAACTCGGCCGACGAAGGCTGGACCGAGGGCCTGGCCATCGCCGGCCGCAGCGGTCCGTTCTCGGGTCTGATCGCCTACACCCGTCGCGACAGCGAGCAGACCGAAACCAACGGGGAGAACGACGTTGTCGGCGCCGCCCGCACCACGGCCAACCCGCAGGAGATCGAGTCCAACGCCGTTCTGGCCAAGCTGCTGTGGGACGTGGACGCCAGCAACGTCCTGCGTTTCACCTACGACCACTACGACATGAACATGACGGCCAACGTCCTGTCGGGGCGTTCGGCGACCGTGCTTGATCTGCGCGCCGACGACGACACCAGCCGCGATCGGTTCGGCCTCGACTGGCGCTCGGAGGGCCTGTTCGGACTGGATGACGTCATGGTCTCCGGCTACTGGCAGGAGGCCGAGACGCGTCAGTTCACGTTCGAGGACCGCACCCCGGCCGTCGACCGGACGCGTGACAACACCTTCGACAACCGCGTCCGGGGTGTCGCCGCGACCGCCCGCAAGACGATCGACACGGGCCCGGTCTCGCATCGCCTGACCTTCGGCGGCGACTGGTCGGAGACGCGTCAGACGGGCGTCCGCAACGGCACCGTGCCCCCGGCCGGCGAGACCTTCCCGACCAGCCCCTTCCCGGCCACCGACTACACCCTGGCCGGCGCCTTCATCCAGGACGAGATCGTACTGGCCGGCGGGCGCTTACGCATCATTCCGGCGATCCGGTTCGACTCGTACGAGCTGTCGACCACCTCGGACACCCTCTACATCGGCGCCCGCGCCGATCAGGACGACAACCGCGTCTCGCCCAAGGTCGGCGTGGTGTGGCAGGCCACCGAACAGTTCCAGCTGTTCGCCAACTACGCCGAGGGCTTCAAGGCCCCGACGCCGAGCCAGGTGAACAACGCCTTCTCCAATCCCGCCCAGGGCTACGTCTCGATCCCGAACGCGAACCTCGATCCGGAAACCAGCCAGTCGGTCGAACTCGGCGCCCGCCTCACCCACGCCGCGGCGCTGAACGGCGTGCTGGATGCCCAGGTCGTGGTCTTCCAGTCGGACTACAAGGACTTCATCAGCCAGCAGGTCGTGTCCGGCGCCTTCACCCCGGCGAACCCGGCCGTCTACCAGTTCGTCAACTTCTCGAGCGTCGAGATCGAGGGCATCGAGGCTCGCGCCAACGTCCACTGGGACAACGGCGTCTACGCTCGCGCCGCGGCCGCCTGGGCCGACGGCGACCAGACGACGGGAACCACGACCGCGAAACTGACGACGATCGATCCGGTCAAGGTCGTCTTCGGCCTGGGCTACAACGACGCCGCCGGCCGCTTCGGCGTCGAGGGCATCGTCACCTGGTCGGACCGCAAAGATCCCGCCGACACCAACGGCCTCGCCTGTTTCAACCCGGCTCCGTCGCTGGGTTGCTATGTGGGTGAGGACTTCGCTCTCATCGACGTCACGGCGTACTGGAACGTCACCGACCGCGTCACGGCCCGCATCGGCGCCTTCAACCTGACCGACGCGAAATACGGCTGGTGGAGCGACATCCGCGGTGTCGCCAACACCTCGGTCGCCCGCGACGCCTATACCCAGCCGGGCCGCAACTTCGGCCTGTCGCTGAGCTTGCGTCTGTGACCGTGAGGCCGCCAATGCGAACGACCAGCAAAAAGGAACGACGTCCCATGCGCGCCATCCTGATCGCCGCCGCCCTTCTGGTCGGAGCTACCCCCGTCGCGGTTCAGGCCCAGACCACCCCGGCCGCGACCGCTCGTTCGGCCAGCTTCGAGCAGGATCGTCAGTCGATCCTCGCCCAGCAGGGCCAGTATAAGGTCCGGTTCGACTTTCAGGAGAAGGTCTCCTTCCGCGAGGGCTACGAGCCGGTCGAGGCCCATATCTCGGGCGGCAACGAGATCGTGCGTCTGGTCGAGGACACCGGCGACCGGATCAGCCTGCAGCACATCCTGGTCATGGAGCACGATGGCCAGTCCGTCGTGGTCAAACACTGGCGCCAGGACTGGACCTGGCAGCCCGCCACGGTTCTGACCTACGCCGGGCCGAACCGCTGGGTCCTGACTCCGGTCCCGGAGGCGGAGCGCGCCGGCGCCTGGTCCCAGACCGTGTGGCAGACCGACGATTCCCCCCGCTACGGCGGCGTCGGCCGCTGGACGCACGAGAACGGTCTGGACCAGTGGACGAGCAATCCGACCTGGCGTCCGCTGGCTCGCCGCGATGCGGTGCGCGATCCGATCTACGACCGCTACCTCGGCGCCAACCGCCATGCCCTGACACCGTTCGGCTGGGTCCACATCCAGGACAACCTCAAGGAAGCTGAGATCGACGGCGCCCTGACGGCCATCGTGCAGGAGGATGTGGTCAACACCTACCGCACCGACACGACCTACGACCCGGCTCCGGGCGACGACTACTGGGCCAAGACCAGGGACTACTGGGCCGGCGTCCGCGCCGCCTGGGACGAGGTGATCATCGCCAACAACGGCATCGGTCTGGAGGAGGAGGCCCAGAACGGCTCCACCACCGGCCCGGCGCTCATGGGCATGGCGACCCAGATCGTCGACGGCCTGAAGACCACCGAGGCGGCCATCGCCGAGGCCCGCCAGATCATCATGGAAGATTCGACCGCGCCCTGACTTCCCCGCAGGCCGGACCGAAAAACTGAAAGGACGGCGTTCGCAGGAGCGCCGCCCTTCTTCTTTCCACCGGTGACGCGCCCCTACTGGCGGGCTGCGTCGCTGACGGCCCGGCGGGCGCCGAACTCCGAGGTCGGCTTCCAGGTGGGCCATTCGTCGCTGTTGGCCAGCTGCAGGCCCAGACGATACAGCAGGGTCAGGTTCTCGACCGCCGAACGCAGGTCCCAGTCCGCTGACCATTCGTCCGAGGGCCTGTGATAGTCGGCGCCGAATTTGGCGTCCCAGGCCGCCTGACCGGCCGCCACGCCACCCTCGTCCCAGTCCACGCCGTGCCAGGTCATCAGGGCCGGCACGCCCATGCGGACGAACGGGAAGTGGTCCGAGCGGGTGTAGAAGCCCTGCTCCGGCTGGCGATCGTCGGTGATCACACGACCCTCGGCCGCCGCCAGCACCGCCAGATCGTCTTCCAGCGTATTCTGCCCCTTGCCGAAGATGGCCACGTCGCGGGTCGGAGGCGACAGGGGCAGCATGTCGATGTTGATGTCGGCGACGGTCGTTTCCAGCGGATAGACCGGGTTGGCCGCGTAGCCATAGGAACCGAGCAGGCCCATCTCCTCCGCAGCCATATGGGCGAAGACGATGGTGCGCTCAGGCCGGGGCGCCGCCTTGATCTGGCGGGCCATCTCAAGGATGCCGATGGTGCCCGACGCGTTGTCCCAGGCGCCGTTGTAGATGTTGTCCTCGGTCGTCGAGACCGGGCTGACGTGGTCCGCGCCGACGCCGACGTGGTCCCAGTGGGCCGAATAGATGATGGTCTCGTCCGGATGGGTCGTGCCCGGAATCTTGGCCAGCAGGTTGTGGGTGACCAGGGTGTCGATCGTCTCTTCCTGCGCGACCGAAAGGGTGACGCCGGTCAACGTAACAGCCTTGAAGGCTCCGCTCTCGACATCGGCCATCGCCGACATGTCCAGGCCCGCGGCGGTCGCCCAGGCCATGCCGACGTCGTGGTTGATCGCGGCCGAGAACTCCAGATCCGCCGCGCCCGGGGTGAGGGTGCGCTGGCGGCCGGCAAACTGGGCGCCGCGCAGCCAGCCGGCGTCGGTCGCGGGGACCATGCTCAGGGTGATGATACCCACGGCGCCGCGCGCGAAGGCCTCGTCCGCCTTGTAGGCGCCGCTGTTGTGGGCGGTCGGATATTCGCCATTGAACCGCTCGGCCACGGCGGGCGAGTTCGGCTCGCCGGACATGACGATGACGACCTTGCCGCGCACGTCGACGTCGCCGTAGTCGTTCCAGTCCCGCTCGGGCGCATTGATGCCATAGCCGACGAAGACGAGGCCGGCGTTCTCGATCGACGCCTTGCCGTCATTGGTCGCGGCGCGCAGCGTGATGTCGGTCCCGACCGTGAGGGGGTGCACCGCCCCATCCGGGCCGGTCCAGCTGGCCGAGGCGGCGCCCGCGACCGGGGTATAACGCTTCAGCACGACGTCCTGCAGCCACTGGCCGTTCGGGCCGCCGGGCTCCAGTCCCATCGCTTCGTACTGTGCCTGAAGCCAGGCCAGGGTCATCCGCTCGCCTTCCGTGCCCGGATAGCGACCTTGGAAGTCGTCGGATGAGATGTGGCGGATGCCCTCGGAAATCCGTTCGGCCGAGAATTCCTGGGCCGACGCCAGTCCCGCCGACAGCAACAGGGCCATCGCGGCGGCGCCGCCGAACAATCCACGCAACATCAGGGCTCTCCTCGCCATTTCGGCGCGGACCTTAGGGCGGAGCGCGCAACCCCGCCCATTACCTTTTCGTCATGAAAGGCTAGCGACGCTCCGCCGCGCTCGCCGCCCGGGCCGGGCCGAACTCCGAGCCGTCCTTCCACTGGGGCCAGTCGCGGCTGTTGGCCAGCGCATGGCCCAGCGACCAGTAGACCTGCAGGTCCTGGATCTGGCCGGAATAGTCCCAGTCGGCCGACCATTCGTCGTCGGCCTGGTGATAGCGGTTGGCGGTGTAGGCACTGCGGGCCGCCAGACGGTCGGCGATCGGCTCATCGACGAAGTCCCCGGTCGACTTGGCGTAGGCCATGGGCACCCCGCGCTTGGCCAGCGGGAAGTGGTCCGAACGGAAATAGGTGCCCGAGGCCGGATTGCCGTCCGGCTGGATCGTGCGTCCCTGCCCCTCGACGATGGCGGCCATCCGCTGGTCGAAGTCCGACTGGCCATAACCCACGACGCCGAACGCGGCCGTGCGGCCATAGACGTTGGCCGAGTCCATGTTCACCCCGCCGACCGTCGTCGCCAGCGGATAGATCGGGTTGGCGGCGTAGTATTCGGAGCCCAGCAGGCCGCTCTCCTCGGCCGCGAAGCCGATGAAGACGATCGACCGCTCGGGCCGTTCGCCGGCGGCGTAGACCCGCGCGAGTTCGATCAGGCCGGAGATGCCCGAGGCGTTGTCGACGGCGCCGTTGAAGATGGCGTCGCCGTTGGCGTCCGGCGTGCCGACCCCGATGTGATCCCAGTGGGCCGTGTAGAGGAAGGTCTCGTCCGCATGGGTCGTGCCCGGCAGGCGGCCGAGAATGTTGTGCGTTTCGATCCGCTGCGAGGCCACGTCGAACATCACATCCATCTCCGCGCCCTCGAGCGTCACCGGCTGGAAGTCACGGCTGCGCGCCTGAACCTTCAGGGCCTCGAAATCCAGACCGGCGTGCTGGAACAGCTGGACGGCGACGTCGCGCTGGATCCAGCTTTCCATCGGCACGCGCTCGTCGGCGTTCTCGCGCACGATGTCGAACTGCGGGCCCGACCAGGAGTTGCGGACCGTCGTCCAGCCGTAGGACGCCGGATCGGTCTCGTGAACGATGATGACGCCTGCCGCGCCCTGACGCGCCGCCTCCTCGTACTTGTAGGTCCAGCGGCCGTAGTAGGTCATGGCCCGGCCACCGAACGTATCCAGCGCCGGCTCCTCGAAGTCGGCGTCATTGACCAGCACGACCAGGATCTTGCCGGTCATGTCCTGGCCCTTGAAGTCGTCCCAGTTCCGCTCGGGCGCATGGATGCCGTAGCCGACGAAGACCAGGGGCGCGTCCATCAGCATCACGTGGCTCTCGCCCGGACGCCGGCTGGAGATGACGATCTGTTCGCCCTGGGTCAGGCCTTGCGTCCAGTCACCGACGGTCAGCTGGGCCTGGACCTCCGACGCCGTGAACTTGTTCAGGGCCACGGCCTGGGTCCAGCCGCCATTGTCGCCGCCGGGTTCCAGCCCGGCCGCTTCGAACTGGCTGGAGAGGTAGTCGATGACCTTCTGCTCCGCCGGGGTGGCGATGCCGCGGCCCTCGAATTCGTCGGCGGACAGGATGCGGATGTGTTCGGACAGGCGGGCCGCGTCGAACGTCGGCTCCTGGGCGCTCGCCGCGAACGACAGGGACAGACCCGCGAGAAGCGCGGCGACGGCGGTGAGCGAACGCATGAAAATCCTCGGCGAACTGAATGTCGGCGGAGGTTAGGGGCCTGTGGCTGCGCTGTCGACTTGCGTCGCCCGCGACATGGCGCGCGCGTGGAAGATCGACGCGATCCCGATCAGCGCCGGCACGCTCATGTAGACGAAGCCCCCGGCCCAGGGCGCTGCGGCGTCTGGCGCGGTCAGGGCGATCAGGATGGACGCCAGCGAGGCCGCGGACAGGATGATCCAGTTCTGGATCCAGATACGGGCGCTGACGGCCTGGACCGGACTGGCTGTCCCCTGCTTCAGATGATGGCGATAGAGGGCCGCGAACATCAGCGAAAGCGACAGACACCCCGCTCCGTAGGCGACGTAGAGGAAGCGCAGATCCTCGATGCCGTTGATCAGATCCCCGCCGGGCAGGATGCCGCCGGACAGGGCGTGGAGCGCCGACTGCATCATCAGCCTGAGCGGGAAGACATAGAGCAGGACCACGAACACCAGGGCCACGCTCAGAGCCGTCGACAAGGCGTCTCGCAACGGCCAGAGCCGGCCCAGATCGCGATAGCTCAGCCAGAACATGACGATCAGGGCGAAGCTGGCCCCGTAGGCCGGAGCGCTCAGGAACATCGCCCGCATCTCGGCCAGAGAGCTCGGCGGATCGCCCCCGCCCGCGACCAGCAGGGTCACGGCGAAAGCGAAGGCGGCGTCGACGAAGGCGTCGAGCCTGCGAGCCATTTCCAGCCTGGGAGTGTCGGTCATGACCGACACTGTGCCTCGCTCATTCCGTCGACGCTACTGCTCAGGCGGACGGCCAGTCGGTGTCGCCGAAGCGGCGCAGATCCATTTCGATATAGGGCAGCGGCGGCTGGCCCTCGCGGACAGAGTGGCCGACCTCGTGCCAGCGGTCGTCCTTGATCGTGGCGACATACCGGATGGTCGCGCCAGGGCCTGCTTTTCATCTAGAATGGCACGCGCGATCGTCCGATACCGGCGCGTACCGCTTCAGGTCAGCTTCTCATGCGCATCGGCCTCGCCCTTGCGCCAGTAGGCGGCGGCCTTCAACCAGTCAGTGTTGACTTGGGGTCGTTCGATCAGATGGGCTCGGATCGCGCGGGCGACGGAATGCTCGCCGGCGACCCAGCAATAACCTTCGCCGTCCGGCAGTTCTATCGCCGTCAAGGCCTCCAGCAACGGCGACGGATCGTCTGCCCGCGACAGGGGTCTGTGGACCCAGCGGATGTCGGCGGGTGCGAGCGAGGTCAGGGGGATTTCCTCCTCCGGGCCCGCGACCGAGATCAGCACGAAGGCCCGGGAGGCGGCAGGCAATTCCTCCAGCCTGCGGGCAATCGCAGGAAGGGCGCTCTCGTCGCCGATCAGCAGATACCAGTCGAAGGCATCGGCCACGACCATGGAGCCGCGCGGTCCGCCGACGGACAGGGCGTCGCCGACCTTGGCCCCTCGCGCCCAGTCGGCGGCGGGGCCAACCTCGTGCAGGGCGAAGTCGAGGGTCAAACTGCGTGCGGCGATATCATAGGCGCGCGGCGTGAAATCCCGCATCGGCGGACGCTCTCCCTCCGCCAGTTCGCGCTCCGGCGGGAAGAACAGTTTGACGTGGTCGTCGTAGCCCAGACTGACGAAGTCGGAGAGATCGTCTCCGCACACCACCACGCGCAACATTTTGGGTGTCAGAGTTTCCACGGCGGCGACGGTCAGATCACGCCGTCGGAGATCGTGCCGAACGCGACTGATGCGGGTGGTGTCCATGGGCGATCCTTCAAGGGCGTTTGATAAAAGATATATCTCCCGTCATTATCTTGCAAGCGTCTCGCATCTGGACGCGAAAAAGCCCGCCGGGCGGACCCGACGGGCTAATTTCTGCGACGTGAACCGGCAGCGCGCTAGTGGGCAACGCCCTTCCAGATGCGGCGGTAGCTGGCGTAGGTGATGCCGGCGAAGATGGCGAGGAAGGCGAGGACGCCCACGCCCGACTGTTTGCGCTCGGTCGCCTTGGGGTCCGAGGACCAGGCGATGAAGGCGGCGACGTCCTTGGACATCTGGTCGACCGTGGCTTCCGTGCCGTCGTCGTAGGTGACCTGACCGGCACTGGTCAGCGGCGCGGGCATGGCGATGAAGCCGCCGGCCGGGACGTGTTCCGGATCGCCGTCCCAGAACGGGGTCATGTCGCCCGACATATACGGGTTGTAGTGCTGGGTCGCCGTCATCCGCAGGCCGGCCGGCGGGGCTTCGTAGCCCGACAGCAGGGAGTAGATGTAATCGGCGCCGCCGTGACGGGCCTTGGCCATCACGGACAGGTCGGGCGGAGCTGCCCCGCCGTTCGCGGCGGCCGCGGCCGTGCGGTTCGGATAGGGGTTCGGGAACTTGTCCGCCGGGGTCGCCGGGCGACGGATCGCCTCGCCGGTCTCGGTGTCGATGTCCGCGACCTCGATCTCGGCGGCCAGGGCCCGCACGTAGCGGTTGGCGGCCGGGTTCTCGGCGTGCGGGTCGTAGAACGGCCCGCCCTTCTCACCGAGGGTCCGGAAATGCATCAGGTCCATCGAGTGGCAGGCGGCGCAGACCTCGCGATAGACCTTATAGCCGCGCTGCAGCTGGGCCTGATCGAAGGTGCCGAACGGACCGTCGAAGGTGAAGCCGCCCGAACGCGGGTGATGGGCGCCGCCCTCGGCCAAGGCCGGGGAAGCCGCACCGACGGCCGCGATGGCGGCGATCGAGAGGGCCAGTTTGCGAATAGAAATCGACATCGCGATCAGCCCTTCTTTTCTGCGTCGGCGGGAGCGGCGGCGGTCATCGCGGACGGTCCCGACAGGACCGGCTCGGAGATCGAGGCCGGGATCTTCAGCGGCGTCTCCTTCAGGCCCACGAAGGGCATGATCACGAAGAAGAAGGCGAAGTAGTAGAGCGTGGCCAGACGGGTCAGCCACAGATAGCTGTTCAGATGACCGTCGATCAGGACGAAGCTCGGCATGCCGGGGACCACCGGGGCGTCCGGCAACTGGGCGCCGCACCAGCCCAGGATCAGGCCGACCAGCACGAAGATCAGGAAAAAGATCTTCATGGTCGGACGATAGCGCATCGACCGCACCCTGGACGTGTCCAGCCAGGGCAGGATGAACAGCACGCCGATCGAACCGAACATGGCGACCACGCCGCCGAACTTGTCCGGAATGGCCCGCAGGATCGCGTAGAAGGGCAGCATGTACCACTCGGGCACGATGTGGGCCGGTGTCTGCAGCGGGTTGGCCGGGATGTAGTTGTCGGCGTGGCCCAGGGCGTTCGGCATGAAGAAGACGAACACGGCGAACAGCATCAGGAACAGGATGACCGCGAAGCCGTCCTTGACCGTGTAGTAGGGGTGGAACGGGACCGTGTCCTTGGCCTCGCGCTCCTTGGGGATCAGGATCCCGACCGGGTTGTTCTGGCCGGCCGTGTGCAGGGCCCAAAGGTGCAGCACCACGACGCCGAAGATCACGAACGGCAGCAGGTAGTGCAGCGAGAAGAAGCGGTTCAGCGTAGCGTTGTCGATGGCCGGGCCGCCGCGCAGCCAGATCAGGATCGGCTCGCCGATGACCGGGATGGCCCCGATCAGGTTGGTGATGACCTCGGCGCCCCAGTAGGACATCTGGCCCCACGGCAGGACGTAGCCCAGGAAGGCCGTGGCGATCATCAGGAAGAAGATCACGCAGCCGAGGATCCAGATCATCTCCCGCGGCGCCTTGTACGAGCCGTAGTAGAGGCCGCGCAGCATGTGGATGTAGACGGCCACGAAGAACATCGACGCCCCGTTGGCGTGGACGTAACGGATCAGCCAGCCGCCGTTGACGTCGCGCATGATGCGCTCGACCGAGGCGAAGGCCATCGCCGTGTTCGGCTGATAGTGCATGGCCAGGAAGATGCCGGTGGCGATCTGCGTGACCAGGCACAGCGTCAGGATGCCGCCGAACGTGTACCAGTAGTTCAGGTTCTTCGGCGTCGGCAGCGACAGGTAGTCAGCGCCGAAGCGCACGATCGGAAGCCGGGTGTCGAGCCACTTCTCGACGCCGGTCTTGGGAACGTAGGTGGATTCGTGTCCGCTCATGGTCTCTCTTACCCGATCCGGATGGTGGAGCCGGCGGTGAATTCGTATTCCGGCACGACCAGGTTCTTCGGCGCCGGCCCCTTACGGATGCGACCCGAGGCGTCGTAGTGCGAGCCGTGGCAGGGGCAGAACCAGCCGCCGAAGTCGCCCGAACCGAAGGTCGGGATGCAGCCCAGGTGGGTGCAGGAGCCGATCACGACCAGCATCGGCTCGTGGCCTTCCTTGGTGCGCTCCTGGTCCGTCTGCGGCTCCTTGAGGTCGGACGCGTCGTTGTCGGCGATCACGCGCTGCAGCTCGGCGGCGGTGCGGTTGCGCACGAACACCGGCTTGCCCTGCCAAGTGATGACGATCTGCATCCCCTCGGCGACCTTCGACGTGTCGAACTCGACGGTCGACAGCGCCAGGGTGTCGGCGGCCGGGTTCATGGAGTTGACCAGCGGCCACACCACCATCACGCCCGCGCCGGCGGCCGCGGCGCCGGCCGCGATATGGATGAAGTCCCGGCGGGTGGCGTCACCTTCGGGATGTTCAGTCACGACCGATTCGGCCACGTCTCACCTCTGTAAAACTCGGATCGCGGGCTACCGTGTGGAGACCCGTGCACGAGGAAATGTCCTTAGCGCCCCGGCGAGGTTTCGACCCGGTCAGGCTTTGCGGCTCATCGCCGCAAGTCGCTGTGGTTACTTGAGAACCACTCGCAATACTGACCGCGACAAGACCCCTGCCCGCGCGTATGAGGGCCTTAGAATGCGTCTCGCCCTTTTTCAACCGGCCATTCCCCAGAACGTGGGCGCCTGTATCAGGCTGTCGGCGTGTTTCGGGGTCGGGCTGCACATTATCGAGCCCACGGGCTTCCTGTTCGACGACCGCGCCATGAAGCGTGCGGCGCTCGACTATGGCCCCCTGTCGCACATGACGAGGCACGCCGACTGGAACGCGTTCCAGGCCTCGCGGGGCCCCGGGCGGCTGGTCCTGTTCACGACAAAAGGCGCGACGCCCCTGACCGACTTCGTGTTCCAGCCCGACGACACACTTCTGTTCGGCTCGGAAAGCTCCGGCGCGCCCGACCACGTCCATGCGGCCGCCGACGCCCGGGTTTTTATCCCCATCCTGCCTGAGGCCCGCTCGCTGAACCTGTCGGTCAGCGCCGGAATCGGTCTGTTCGAAGGTCTGAGACAGACCGGCGGCGCCCGGTCCTCGCCGCGCACCGGCTGACGTGCCACTGTCGTCGCTCAGGCAGGAGCGCGCGGCATGGGTCTCTTCGACATCTTCACCGGCGGCTCGAAGCCGAGCAGCGCGCGGGTCGGGACGGCCGAGCTCCGCGAGACCCTTCTGGCTGTCAACCGCGAGGGCGCGCCTTGGCTGATCCGCGACGGCGCGAAGGAAAAAGTCGATCTCGTCGCCGAATGGAAGATCGTCGACGCCGCCTGGTACGAGATCTTCGCCAAGGCCGGGATCAAGCGCGTCTTCAAAATCCTGATGAAGTTCGACGAAGCCTCGGGCCAGGTCCGTTCGGTCGACCAGGAGTTCCAGGTCGAATGGCGGGCGGGCGTGCCGTCCCTGAGCGACCTGTCCGTCATCGGCGGCGGGGCCGGGTTCAGCGGCTTCCGCGGCCAGTCGTGGGAGATGAGCACCGAAACCGTCTGGGCCTTCCGCGAGGAGGACCTGAGCTGGGGCAAGGTTTACAGCTATACCTTCAAGACCGACGAGATGAAGAAACCACTGGAAGCCGCCGCCAGGCAAGCCGGCTGGGGGTGGCGCGGCGTCGCTTTCGGCAAGCTTTAGCCTACTCCGGCGCGCCCGCCGTCGCGATGACAGCCAGCGACGGCCGCTCGTCCGCCTTCGACGCCGCCACGGCCTCGACCGCCCGCATGACGCGCAGCACGTTCTCGCCGGCCAGCTTGCGGATGTCGCCCTCTGTCCAGCCCGCCGCCATCAGGGCGGCGAGAATGCGCGGATAGGCGTCCACCCCCTCAACCCCGGTCGGGAGGCTGGTCACGCCGTCGAAATCGCCGCCCAGTCCGACGTGGTCGATCCCGGCCACATCGCGGACATGCTGGATGTGAGCCACAACGTCGGCGATCCCGGCCGTCGGTTGCGGATGGGCCGCGTCCCACGCCGCCGTGCCCGCCGTCACCGCCGCCGGATCACCCGGGCTGAGGGCCAGCAGTCGCGCCGCCTCGGCCGCCCGATCCGCGTTCCATCTCCGGACAGCCTCCGAGATGAAGCCCGGCACGAAGGTCACCATGACCACACCACCGTCGTCCTCCATGGCGCGCAGCACGCTGTCGGGCACATTGCGCGGGTGGGCGGTGACCGCCCGCGCCGAGGAGTGGGAGAAGATCACCGGCGCCTCGGACACCCGCATCGCGTCGACCATCGTCTCTTCCGAGACGTGGCTTAGGTCGACCATCATGCCGATCCGGTTCATCTCGCGCACGACGTCCTCGCCGAACGGCGACAGCCCGCCCCACTTCGGCGCGTCGGTCGCGCTGTCGGCCCACGAGGTCGTCTTCGAATGGGTCAGGGTCATGTAGCGCACACCCGCCTGATGGAACTCGCGCAGCAGGCCCAGCGAATCGTCGATCGAATAGCCGCCCTCGATCCCCATCAGCGACGCGATCTTGCCGGCCCCGTGGATGCGCTCGACGTCGTCGGCGGTGGTGGCCAGTTCGAAGGTCTCGGGATGGGCGGCGACGATGCGGCGGACGGTGTCGATCTGTTCGAAGGTCTCGCGCGCGGCTTCCGTCGGGGTCAGCACGGCCGGAACATAGACCGACCAGAACTGCCCGCCGACGCCCCCGGCCCTGAGGCGCGGGATGTCGGTGTGTAGCGCGGTCGAGGCGTCGAGATTGGTCGCCAGGTCCACCGCGTGCGGGTCGTTGCCGTAGCCCTGCCGCAGCGCCCACGGCAGGTCGTTGTGCCCGTCGATCAGGGGCGTGGTCCGCAGGATTTCGCGCACCCTCGCCTCGCCGTCCTGGGCGACTGCGGGAGCGGCCAGGGCCAGCATGGACACGGCGAGCAGGCAGGAGCGGATCATGGCGACCTCCGGAAAAGATGAGGGCGGAGACTGGCAGACGTCGGCGTCCGAGGGAAAGCGGCGATCGGTCGCTTGCCCTATTCGCCGAGGCTGAGCCGCCCGATCAGCACCGCCGCGCGCTGCGACTGGCGCACCAGGCTGTCGAGATCGATCGACTCGCCCACGGCATGGGCGCCCGCCCCCGCCGTGCCGAGCCCGCCGAGTGTATCGACGTCGGCGGCCACGAAACCACTGTCCGCCGCCCCGCGCCTGGCCGGATCATAGGGGGCCATCACCGGCAGGCCGAGGTCGCGATTGACCGCGTTCAGACGCTCCAGCAGGGCCGTATTGCCCGGCGTCGGCGCCATCGGCGGATAGCCGTCGGGCGCGAACTCGAGCTCCGCCGTCGTTTTCGGCAGGTGATCCTCCACGATCCCCGCCATCCGCTCGCGGACGCGCGCGTCCTGTTCCGGCGTCAGGGTGCGCAGATCTCCCCGCGCGATGGCCGTCTCGGCCACGATATTGGTCTTGCCCGAGGCCGTGACGCGGAAGCCCGCCGCGTCTATCTCGGCCGGAGTCCCGCCTGCGACGACGCCGACATTGTAGGTCAGGTTCGGCTCCGGTAGCTCGCGCCGGAAGGTGTCGAGGATGCGGGCCATCTCGTAGATCGCGCCATAGCCGAGGTTTTCCCCGAACACGCCGCTGGAATGGCCCGTCCGACCACCGGTGGTCAGGGTCCAGCTCGACGAACTGCGCCGCGCGATGGTGCCGAACTCCTCGCCGTCTTCGATGGCCAGCCCTTCGAACTCAAGGGCGAAGTCGGCGACCCGCCCGGCCTCGATCAGGTCGCGGCGGGCGACCTCCAGCGGCGAGCCCGGCCGTTCCTCGTCCCCGGTCAGGACCACCGTGACGTTCGATCCCTCCAGCGTCCCGGCCGCCTGCATGGCCCGGAGCGCGGCAATGATCACCACAACCCCGCCCTTGTCGTCGCCGATGCCGGGGCCGGTGGCCTGCGAACCGTCGCGCACGAAGGTCTGGAACGGACTGTCGGCCTCGAACACCGTATCGAGGTGGCCGATCAGCAGCACATTCCGGCCACCGCCGTCATGAGTCGCGATCAGATGTCCTGCGCGGCCGGTGGCCGACATGTCGACCCAGCGCACCTGAAAGCCCAGCGGCTCCAGCTCGGCCCGCACCATCTCGCTGACCGTCGTCACGCCCGCCAGGTTCAGGGTGCCGGAGTTCACATCGACCAGGCGCTCCAGCAGATCGATGTGGCGGTCGTGCTCGGCGACCACCGTCGACATGATCGTCCGCTCGGCCTCGGGCATCTGGGCCAGCGCGGGCGTCGCGAGGGCAAGGCCCATCAGGGCGGTCAGGATCGGACGCATGGACGGTACTCGCTGTGGAGCCGCGACCGTGGCCGACGGCGTCCGGCGAGTAAAGCGCGCTAGTGGTTGCCTCGTACCGGAGTGGGCAGGACCGTCGGCTGTATTGCGGGCGTCCGGCCCGGGCTCTGCGGCTGGACGGACGCCGGAGCCACGGTTGCGGCCGGTTCGCGACAGCCGCGGCCGGCGTGCAGGCCGTTCAGATAATACCAGCGGTTCTGGATCGCGGACCGCTCGGCCTCGTCCCGATCCCGGGCCGGCTGGCGCACGGCGTCAGCGCCCGCGACGGCCAGTCCGGCGCCGGGCACCAGCAACGAGGCGCCCGACTTGGCCAGATTGCCCAGCGAACTTAGCCAGCCGCCCTGGGGCGTGGCGTCACCCATGACCTCGCTCAGCTGGGCCGCCTCGTCGCCGATCTGGGCGCAGGTCAGGCTTTCGTCCGCCTCGCGGAACACGCCGGACTCCTGTGCCGAGGCCGCGCTCGCGCACGACAGGGCGGTCGAGAGGATCGGGATCAGCAGGCGTCGCATCGTGAAATCTCCTGACAGCCCCCTGTTCCAAACGGCGGCGGACCCGTGCGGTTCATCCGGCTCCGGCGTGACCTCGCGCGCGAGACGTGATTGAACGCCGCCCATGAGCCAGGTCCCCCTCCCCGACGCCGATCCGCTGGACCTGAAGAAGGTGGAGACCCGCGCGTGGTTCGAGGCCCTGCGCGACCGCATCCACGCCCGCTTCGAGGCGCTGGAGGACGCGGCGCCCCCGGACCTCTTCCCCGGCGAGCCCGGGCGGTTCGTGAAGACCTCCTGGGCCCGCCCGGCCGGGGGCGGCGGCGTCATGGGCATGATGCACGGCCGCCTGTTCGAGAAGGTCGGCGTCCACGTTTCGACCGTCCACGGCGAGTTCCCCGCCGACTATGCGAAGACCGTCCCTGGCGCCGACGAGGACCCGCGCTTCTTCGCCACCGGCATCAGCCTGATCTGCCACCCGGTCAGCCCGCGCGTCCCGGCCGTGCACATGAACACCCGCTTCATCGCCACGACGAAGAGCTGGTTCGGCGGCGGCGGCGACCTGACGCCCGTGCTCGACGTTGACCGCAGCCAGAAGGCCCCGGACACGGTCGCCTTCCACGCCGGGATGAAGGCCGCCTGCGACCGCCATGACCCGACCTGGCATCCGAAGTTCAAGGCCTGGTGCGACGACTACTTCTTCCTGACGCACAGGAACGAGCCGCGCGGCACGGGCGGCATCTTCTACGACCACCATGACTCTGGCGATTACGAGAAGGACTTCACCTTCACCCGCGACGTCGGCGAGACCTTCCTCGAAACCTATTCGGCCATCGTCGAGCGTCGCATAACCGAGGCCTGGACGGCGGACGAGCGGGAAGAACAGCTGGTCCGTCGCGGCCGCTACGTCGAGTTCAACCTGCTCTACGACCGCGGCACGATGTTCGGCCTAAAGACCGGCGGCAATGTCGAGTCGATCCTCAGTTCGATGCCGCCCGTGGTGAAGTGGCCCTAGGCTAGATCCCGCTGCCCTCGCCCTCGACCGGCGGCGGGGTCAGCATCAGGAAGGCGCGGATCCAGGCCGTCAGCACCGCCCGGTCGTTGGAGCGCGAGAGGCTGGCCATGGCCTCGTCCGCCAGAGCTTCCGGTATGCGCGTCCCCCGCCTGCTCTCGACCAGGGCGGCGGCGTAGTCAGGCTGGAACTCCGGATGGCACTGGAAGGACATGGCGTCATCCCAGGCGAGCCCTGCGAACGGCGTGAAGTCACTGGCCGCGATCACCCTCGCATCGGCCGGCGGGGTCAGCACCTGATCCTGATGCGACACCGGGATGGCGATGGAAGCCGCGCGCGGGAACATCCACGGCTCGTCCGCCAGCACCCGATACCGG
This sequence comes from Brevundimonas sp., assembly GCF_965278935.1. GTDB lineage: Bacteria > Pseudomonadota > Alphaproteobacteria > Caulobacterales > Caulobacteraceae > Brevundimonas. The sequence continues at coordinate 2,777,228 of NZ_OZ257124.1, forward strand.
TGCAGGCCGACGCCCCAGCCCCTGTCCGACCTGGCGACCTCGCCGCCGAAGGCCTGGGCCATGATCTGGTGCCCGAAGCAGATGCCGACCAGCCGTGTCTTTCCGCGCGCCGACCGGAGCCAGTCGCTCAACGGGGCGATCCACGGCAGGTCGTCATAGACCCCTGCCGCCGAGCCGGTGACGATCGCGCCCTGAAACGCGCCCGGGTCTTCGGGCAATCGTCCCGCCTGAACGTCGAACCGCACCGTCGCCACGCCTTCGCCGAGCAGGGCCCGGAACCGCGCCGGATAGTCGTCGAACGCATCCTTCAGCGCCTCGGGCGGCTTGCCGGTTTCCAGGATCGCAATCGGTTTCATGGCTCCATAGGGACCGCTCCGCGATGGCGGGACAAGGGCAAAGACGCTACAGGCCCGCACATGACCGATCCGGACGCCGACATCGCCCCCGTGGTTCTGATCAACGTCTTCAAGGTCCAGCCCGAGAAGCAGGATGAACTGCTGGACCTGCTGGCCGCCCTGACCCGCGCCCAGGTCGGCCTGCCCGGCTTCGTCTCGGCGACCCTACACCGGGGCCTGAACGGCAAGACGGTCGTCAATCAGGCGGTCTGGCGCTCCGTCGACGACTGGAAGGCGATGACCCGCACCGCCGCCGTCTCCAACGCCATGCTGCCGATCATGGCCATCGCGACGTTCGAGCCGAACCTCTACGAGGCCGGCGAAGTCATCGAATAGGTCTGCGTCCGGATCTGACGCGGCGGCATGCTAGCGGGGACCGGCCACGGTCTTTGACAATCCCGTCACCGCTCTCCTGGCCTCCCGCGGCCGGACCCGGCGGACTCGGCGGACTCGTTTTTTCAGGAGTCCGGCAGGCGCCGGACGCGCCGGACCCGGCGGACTCATTTTTCGGGAGTCCGGTCAGGCACGCCACACCTCGGCCTTCGCCCCGGCATCCCCCAAGGTCCTCGCCACCCAGCCGCAGATTTCCGCCGCCGCCGCATCAGCGCCCTCCGGCGGATTGACCACCACCATGGCGCAGCCGTTCATCTTCATCGGATTGGTGAGCGGCCTCAGCCGCGCCTCCGCCACCAGGGTCGGCGCCCTGGTTCCCGAGGCCAGCCGCCGCAGGAAGCCGTCGAACGTCTCCAGATCCTTCAGCGGCGTCCAGATCGCGACCACCGCCGTCGCGTCCGCCCTGACGATCGCCGCCGCCGTATCGGCGGCCCGCAGATAGTCGTCCGGCCGTTCGAACGGCGGGTCGATCAACACCAGCGATCCGCCCGCCTGCCGCGCCTCCGCCAGGACCAGATCGTAGCCGTCGCCGATCTCGCCTCGCGCATTGGCGAAACCCGACAGACTCTCGCGCAACAGACCGGCCACCTCCTCGCGCAGCTCGAACCCGACGTAGGCGTCTGCGGCCTTCAGCGACCTGGCTGCCAGCACCGGCGACCCCGGATAGAAACGCACCCCGCCTTGGGGATTCAGGGCCGCGACCTCAACCGCCAGCGCCTCGATCAGAGTAGGCCGGTCCGCCGCCGCCATGAGCCGCTCGACCCCGGCCTCAGCCTCCCGCGACCGCGTCGCGTCGCCGGTCAGGTCGTACAGCCCCGCCCCCGCATGGGTGTCGAGAACGACCACCGGTCCCGCCGCCTGCCGCGTCTTCAGCAGCCACAGGACGAGGGCGTGTTTGACCAGGTCGGCGAAGTTTCCGGCGTGGAAGCTGTGGCGATAGTTCATGTCGCTCCGTCCCCTTCCCGACACTCCGGGTCAAGAGGAACCGCGTGGTTCCGTGCAGCGTTCGCCGACTCCCAGATACGGACCGAACAATGGCCACGCCAGCCCTTACCGAGAAACAGCGCACTCCGCCCGCCGCCGTTGCGAAAGAGGCCGAGAAGGGCCTCAAGCTGCGCGAGGAACACGGCCGGAGCGGCACCGAGGTTGGTCGTCGACGGGCCAGCCAGCTCAGGAACCGGGAGACGGTATCCGAGCGCGACATCAAGTCGATGTATTCCTATTTCGCCCGCCACAACGTCGATAAGCGCGGGAAGAACTGGGCCAACAAGGACCAGCCGTCCGCCGGCTATATCGCCTGGCTGCTGTGGGGCGGAGAGCCCGGCCGGACCTGGGTGGACGGCCTCCACGCCAAGCTCGACAAGGCATCGTGATGGCCTACGACGCCGCTCACGACGCCGAACGCGTGATCCCCAAGGGCCTGACCTACTGCAGCGACGCTCATCCCGGCCTGACTCGCGTCAAGTCCGGCGCGGGCGTCTCCATTCGCGACGCCGACGGCAAGGCGATCAAGGACGCCAAGGTGCTGGACCGCATCCGAATGCTGGCCATCCCGCCGGCCTGGACCGACGTCTGGATCTGCCCGCGCGCCTCCGGCCACATTCAGGCCACCGGCCGCGATCTGAAGGGCCGCAAGCAGTACCGCTATCATGACGACTGGAGCCACCACCGGTCGGAGAACAAGTTCGACAAGCTGCCCGCTTTCGCCCGCGCCCTGCCGAAGCTGAGGGCCCGCGTCGACCACGACCTGTCGTCACGCGGACCCGGCAGGGAGAAGGTGCTGGCGACCGCAGTCCGCCTGCTCGAGATCACCCTGATCCGCGTCGGAAACGCACAGTACGCCAAGGCCAACCGCAGCTATGGTCTGACCACGCTGCACAAGCGCCACCTCGAAGTGGATGGCGCCGGCCTCAGCTTCGCCTTCCGGGGCAAGAGCGGGGTCGATCACAAGGTCAGCGTCAGGGACCGCCGTCTGGCGACCGTGATCAGGGCCATGCGGGAGCTGCCCGGCCAGCAACTGTTCAAGTACCGCAACGCCGAGGGTGACCTGTGCCCCATCACCTCCGACGACGTGAACGCCTATATCCGCGACGCCATGGGCCAGCAGTTCTCGGCCAAGGACTTCCGCACCTGGGCCGGCACCGTCTCCGCCGCCCGCGCCCTGCGCGACATGGAGCCTCCGACCTCGGCCACGGATGCGAAGCGCAAGATCACCGTCTGCGTGAAGGCTGTGGCGGGCCTCCTCGGCAACACGCCGACGGTGTGCCGCTCGTCCTATGTCCACCCGTCGGTGTTCGAACTCTACGAGACCGGCCGCATTGGCGACGTCCTGCCGGGGCCGGAAGCGAAGAGTTTCGAGGCGGCCCTGATCAAGGCCCTGAAAGCCTAGGCCCGGGACCAGAACCCCAGCGTGGGCTTGCCGATCGGGGAGCCCGCCTCCTCCACTCGCGCGAGGATCAGCGTCCTGAAGGCATCGGCCAGTTCGTCGCCGCGCAGCAGGCGCAGGGACTTGATGATCCGGGTGATCCTCAGATGGTTGTGATCGCTCGCCGTCAGCCAGTGGCCGTTGCGGTAGTAGAAGATCGCCAGCCGGTCCGTCGCCGCGGCCAGCGCGGCCTGGGCCGACAGGGACTCGCGGATCGCCTCTATATCCTCGTCCGTAAGAGTCGGCGCGTTCGGCTGCGCACCCGACCGCTCCCGCAAGGGGAACAGCCACTGGATGAAGTCGTGCGCCTGCTCGAGGGCGACGTCGTCGAAGCGGATGACCTCGAAGACATCCCGCCCCGCACCGTCCGTCCCCTCGCCTGTCAGGAAGGCGACAATCGGGGTCAGGCTGCCTTGTCCCAGTCGAGGATGACCTTGCCCGACTGACCCGACTTCATGGCGTCGAAGCCCTCGCGGTAATCGGCATAGGACAGGCGGTGGGTGATCAGCGGTTCGAGGTCGAGACCGGCCTTGAGCAGGCCCAGCATCTTGCGCCAGGTCGTGAACATTTCGCGACCGTAGACGCCCTTGATGGTCAGGGCCTTGAGGATGATCGCGCCCCAATCGGTCTCCATCGGCTTGGACGGAATGCCCAGCAGCGCCATGCCGCCGCCCATGATCAAGGTGTCGACGCATTGCTTGAAGGCGATGGGCGAGCCCGACATTTCCAGAGCCACGTCGAAGCCGACCTTCAGGCCCAGTTCCTTCATGACGTCGCGGAGGTCTTCCTTGGTGGTGTTCACCGTGCGCACGCCCGGCGCGACCTTCTGGGCCAGCTCCAGACGGAAGTCGTTGATGTCGGTCAGGACCACGGTGCGGGCGCCGGCGTGGCGGGCGACAGCGGCGGCCATCATGCCGATGGGCCCGGCGCCTGTGACCAGCACGTCCTCGCCGAGCAGGTCGAACTGCTGGGCCGTGTGCACGGCGTTGCCGAACGGGTCGAGCATCGAGGCGACCTCGTAGGACACATCGTCGGGCAGCTCGATCACGTTGAAGGCCGGGGCCACCACGAACTCGGCGAAGGCGCCCTGGCGGTTCACGCCGATGCCGCGCGTGTGCGGGTCGAGGTGGAAATGGCCGGCGCGGGCGGCCTCGGAGTTCAGGTCGATGACATGCCCTTCGGCAGAGACGCGCTGGCCGATCTTCAGCGGACGCTGGACGTCAGAGCCGATGGCGACGATTTCGCCCGAGAACTCGTGGCCCGTGATCATCGGCGTCGGCACGTTCTTCTGGGACCACTCGTCCCAGTTCCAGATGTGGATATCGGTGCCGCACACGGCCGTGCGGTGCACGCGGATCAGCACGTCCTCGGGTCCCGCCACAGGGATGGGGGCATCGATGAGTTCGAGGCCCACCTCAGGGCGCATCTTGGCCAGGGCCTTCATTGTGGTGGTCATTTGATCACTCCCAGTTCTCTGCCGGCCGTCGTGAACGCCGCGACCGCTTGATCGATATGTTCGAAGGTGTGCGCCGCCGACATCTGCGTCCGGATCCGCGCCGCGCCGCGCGGCACCACCGGGAAAGAGAAGCCGATGACATAGACGCCGAGCTCCAGCATCCGCGCCGCCATTGTCTGGGCCAGCCTGGCGTCGCCGAGCATGACCGGAACGATCGGGTGTTCGCCGGGCAGCAGGTCGAAGCCGGCGTCGCTCATTGCGTTGCGGAAGCGTGCGGCGTTCGCGATCAGCTGGGCGCGCAGCTTGTCGCCCTCTTCGCCCTGGGCGATGCGGATGGCTTCGAGCGACGCGCCGCAGACGCTGGGCGCGAGGGCATTGGAGAAGAGGTAGGGCCGCGCCCGCTGCTTCAGCAGTTGAACCACCGCCGTCGTGGCGCAGATGAAGCCGCCCATGGCCCCGCCCAGCGCCTTGCCGAAGGTGCCGGTGACGAAGTCGACCTTGACCCCGTGGTGGGCATAGGAGCCCCGCCCCTGCGGACCCAGGAAGCCGGTCGCATGGCAGTCGTCGACCATGATCAGGGCGCCGTACCGGTCGGCCAGAGCGCGGATTTCGTCCAGCTTCGCGATATAGCCGTCCATCGAGAAGGCGCCGTCGGTGGCGATGACGATGTCGCGCGCGCCGTCGGCCCTCGCCTGTTTCAGCTGGGCTTCCAGATCGGCCATGTCGGAGTTAGCGAACCGGTAGCGCCTGGCCTTGCACAGGCGCACGCCGTCGATGATCGAGGCGTGGTTGAGGCTGTCGGAAACGATGGCGTCCTCTGCCCCGAACAGGGGTTCGAACAGACCGCCGTTGGCGTCGAAGGCGGCGGCGAACAGGATCGAATCCTCGAAGCCGAGATAGTCGGCGATCGCCCGTTCCAGCTCCTTGTGAATGTCGAGCGTGCCGCAGATGAACCGGACCGAGGCTGTGCCGGCGCCGCGCTTCTCGGCCGCCGCATTGGCCGCCGCGACAACGCGGTCGTCGCCGCCGAGGCCCAGATAGTTGTTGGCGCAGAAGTTGAGGACCTTGCGGCCCCCGACCTCGATCACCGGTCCCTGGCGCGATTCGATCACTCGTTCGGGCTTGGTCAGCCCCTGCGCATCGATATCGGAAAGCTCGGCCGCGACGCGGTCGTGAAAGCCTGTGGTTTGCATGGCGGGTGGCTACGCCCTTTCGCGGATGGTTTCCAGCACCACCAAGTCCCTTCTCCGCTTGCGGGGGAAGGAAATCAGGTCGCTGACGCCGCTCGAACGGGCTCAGGCGCCGGACCCGGCTCCACGGCGGCGCGGAACGGATTGACCCGGATACGTCCGCCGCAGGGCGTGAAGGCCAGGGGGATGGCCAAGGCCGCCGTGTCGCCGGGGATCAGCACCCGCACCCGCGCCGCCGACGGACAGACCCGTTCGCCATTGCCTTCGTTGGGCACGACGTTCCAGGCGATGTCGAAGAAGGCTTTGCCCCCGACCGGAATGTTCACCGGCGTCGCGGTCTGCGGGTTCTGGTCGGAGCGGATCGTGGTCAGGGCGCGCCCCTGACCGTCCAGCAGACTGACGGCCGGATAGCCCGAGACGCTGCACGGCGCGGTCCCGGCATTGGTCACGCCGAAGACATTGACCCGGTTGCCGGCGCCCGCGTCGCCGGTCTCGGAGTTCAGGCGCAGCTGGGCTGCGCGGCAAGGCGTCGAGGCCGGCAGGACGCCGCCCGGCGCCGGCTGCGGCGTCGTCGGCGCGCCCGGAACCGGCAGGGCCGGATTGGCCGACGGGCGGCTGCAGCGTTCCAGCACGGCGACGCCGACGTCCTCGTTCGGCCCCAGGCGGCTCAGGGTTGCGCTTTCCGATCCGTCGCGGGTGGCGATCCACCATTCGAGGCCCGAGCCGGAATAGCGAGCGCCGGAACCGGACGGGACGAGCCGAAGGGCGTAGGTCTGGCCCTTGTAGGCGACGCTTGCGGTGGCCGTGTCGGGGTACTGGACCGTCACCGTCTGGCCGCTCTCGCAGGCATAGCCGATGGGCGGGGCGGTCGGCGCCGTCGGCTGGGCGACCGGCGGCGTCTGGTTCACGGGTTCGGCGGGCGCTTCGCCCTCGCGCGTGCAGGCGGACACGGACATCGCGCCGATCACGGCGGCGACGAGAAGGCGGTTCAGGCTCATGATGATCCCCGGTGAATGCTCAAGGTTAACGCCGTTCTTTGCGATTGGCTCCCCTTCGCTCGCGGACCTCGCTAGGTTCGGACCCAGGAGATGCTCATGACCGACCGCGACCTGTATCCCGTTCCCTCCGACTGGGCCGAACGAGCCCATATGGACGCCGCCGGCTACGAGGCCGCACGGGCCGCGGCGCGAGAGACGCCGGACGCCTTCTGGGCCGAACAGGCGAAGCGGCTGGACTGGATCACGGCGCCGACGGTCATCAAGGACGTGTCGTTCGACAAGGACGACTTCCGCATCCGCTGGTTCGCCGACGGGGTGCTGAACGTCGCCTGGAACTGCATCGACCGGCATCTGGCCGAGCGCGCCGACCAGACGGCGATCCTGTTCGAGGGCGACGATCCGTCGGTCTCGGGCGCGATCACCTATGCGGAGCTCCACCGTCAGGTCTGCCGCATGGCCAATGTGCTGAAGGACCTCGGCGTCGCGAAGGGCGACCGGGTGACGATCTATTTGCCGATGATCCCGGCGGCGGCGGTGGCCATGCTGGCCTGTGCGCGCATCGGGGCCGTTCATTCGGTCGTGTTCGGCGGGTTCTCGCCCGACAGCATCGCCGGGCGGATCGAGGACTGCGGTTCGAAGATCGTCATCACGGCCGACGAAGGGCTGCGGGCGGGGAAGAAGATCCCGCTGAAGGCCAATGTCGACGAGGCCCTGACCAGGGTGGCGGTCGACAAGGTTCTGGTCATCGCCCACACCGGCGCGGACGTGCCGATCGTCGAGGGTCGCGACGTGCGGTTCGAGGAGGCGGTGGCCGGCGTGTCGGACGACTGTCCGTGCGAGCCGATGAACGCCGAGGACCCGCTGTTCATCCTCTACACCTCGGGCTCGACGGGCAAGCCCAAGGGGGTGCTGCACACCACCGGCGGCTATCTGTTCTGGGTGTCGTGGACGCATGAGCTGGTGTTCGATTATCGGCCCGGCGAGGTCTTCTGGTGCACGGCCGACGTGGGTTGGGTCACGGGGCACAGCTACGTCGTCTACGGCGCCTTGGCGAATGCGGCGACGACCCTGATGTTCGAGGGCGTGCCCAACTATCCGGACAACCGCCGCTTCTGGCAGGTGGTGGACAAACACAAGGTCGAGATCTTCTACACGGCGCCCACAGCCCTGCGGGCCCTGATGCGCGACGGGGACGAGCCGGTGAAATCGTCGAGCCGCAAGTCTTTGCGGCTGCTGGGTACGGTCGGCGAACCGATCAATCCGGAGGCCTGGCGCTGGTATCACGAGGTGGTCGGCGAAGGGCGTCTGCCGATCATCGACACCTGGTGGCAGACCGAGACCGGCGGGGCGCTGATCGCCCCTCTGCCCGGCGCCACGGACCTGAAGCCGGGCTCGGCGACCAAGCCCTTGCCGGGGGTAGAGCTGGAACTGGTCGATGCCGAAGGCGGGGTGCTGGACGGCGCGGCGTCGGGCAATCTGTGCATCACCGACAGCTGGCCGGGTCAGATGCGGACGGTCTGGGGCGATCACCAGCGGTTTTTCGACACCTATTTCTCGACCTATCCCGGCAAGTATTTCACCGGGGACGGCTGCCGGCGGGACGAGGACGGCTATTACTGGATCACCGGGCGGGTCGACGACGTCATCAACGTCTCGGGCCACCGGATGGGCACGGCCGAGGTCGAGAGCGCCCTGGTGCTGCACGAGGACGTGGCCGAGGCCGCCGTGGTCGGCTTCCCCCACGACATCAAGGGTCAGGGCATCTACGCCTATGTGACGCTGAACAAGGGCGTCGAGCCGCACGACGACCTGAAGAAGGCGCTGGTGGCGCAGGTGCGGCACGAGATCGGGCCGATCGCCGCGCCCGACGTGATCCAGTGGGCGCCCGGGTTGCCGAAGACCCGGTCGGGCAAGATCATGCGGCGGATCCTGAGGAAGATCGCGGAGAACGACCTCGGGTCGCTGGGGGATACGTCGACCCTGGCGGATCCATCGGTGGTGGATGATCTGGTGAAGAATCGCAATTGACCTGCCCTCTCCCCTTGCGGGAGAGGGAGCCCGCGCACGACGGCGCAGCCGTCGTTCTGGCGCGGTCGGGTGAGGGGTGACACTCGGCATCAGGCCGTGCGCTGGTCGAGTCCTCACTGGCCAGACCGGGAGTCACCCCTCATCCGACCTCGCTTCGCTCGGCCACCTTCTCCCGCAAGGGGAGAAGGGGAAGCTAGTTCGGCACGAAGTCCGGGTCGATCAGGCAGGGCTGATTGTAGGCTTCCGCTCGCGACCGACACGCCTCCAGCACATCCGCCGCATCCGGCTTCTCGCCCGTGTCCAGCCAGTGGGTCATGGCGATCAGCATGCCGGCGTACTGGGAGATGCTGAGTTGGCTGTGCAGCGCCTCGGTCGTGAAGACCTGGCTGAGAAGGTTCGACCGGCCCGCCCCGGCGACGGTGCGGGCGTAGATCGCCTCGTGGCCAACGAAGACTGTCGGGTCATAGCGGGCGTGCATCGTCAGGGTTGGCAGGACGATGTTCCCGGTCAGGTCCGCGTCGTAGGCGAGCGCGGCGACCGCGGCAGGGTCGGCCTCGAACCGCTCGACGCCCTGGTTCAGGGCGACGTCGTCGTCGGAGCCCTGGTAGGTCGTGCCTGCGTTTGAGAACGGGTTGCCTCCGTCCAGCCGCTTCCAGACCATGTCCTGAAACAGGTTGGTGCCCCAGGCGAGGTGGGCGACGAGGTTGTCGGCCGTCACCCCGATCACCGACAGGATGTTCCGCAGCGCATCGGCCTGGGCGCGCGTGCGGGCCTCGGGCGCGAGGCTGAGGCCTGTGCATTCCTCGACCCGGGCGGCGATGTCGGCCCGGGGCATTGAGGCGCCCTCGGGCAGGCCTTGCCAAAGGGGGTATTGGGTCTCGGTCGGGCGCGGGTGGTTGTGGCAGTAGAACTGGTAGACCGCGCGCAGGTCGGCGCGGAATGTGTAGCCGCGCGTGCCGCCGGCGACGAGGCCGCTGGTCAGGATGACGCCGTCGTAGTTGCGCTCCCCATCCGCCGAGACGGCGTAGAGTTCGGCCGCCTTCGCGGCGACGTTGCCACCCCAGGACTGGCCGTGAAGGATCGTGCGTTTCGGCTTGCCGAACGCGTCCCAGACGATCTGGCGCAGGTCGTCGGTATCGGCCGCGGCCATCCGCACGCCGTAGCCGCCCCGGCGATAGGTCGAGCCGGCCCATGCATAGCCTTCGCTGACCATGACGGAGAAGCGTTCAAGGTCTTCGACCGGATCGGCGCGCTGGGGCTCGGCCGTGCGCGGGCCGCCGTGGGCGTGGACGATCAGGGTTCCGTTCCAGTCACGTGGATACGCCGTCCAGAACCAGGCCCCGTCCGCCGACCGGCCGGACGAACAGGTCGTCCCTTCGGGCAGGCTGGCGAGGCAGGTCGCAGGCTCGGGCGCGATGGCCTGGGCCGAAACGGGGTCATGGAAACCCGCCCCGGCCCAGATCGCCCCTGCAACGGTCAGGATCGAAACTACTGAACGCATCGTCCTTCTCCGTCGCAAGCTGTCTAGAACTCCTTGGCCATCGAGACGTACCAGTAGCGCCCGTAAGGGCGATAGAGGGAGCCGAGGTAGCCCGAGGAGGACAGCGGCGGACGCTCGTTGGTGATGTTGCGCGCGCCGAAGCGGATGCGGCTGTTGGAGGCGAAGCCGTTGTTCTCTTCCCACTCGTACTGGGCGTAGAGGTTGCCGGTGACCTGGCTTTCGACCTCCCAGGCGTTGCCGGCCGTGTCCAGCAGGTTCGTGTCGTTCACTGCCGAGATGTACTGGGTGAAGGCGCCGACCTGCCACGGGCCCTGGCTCCAGGTCAGGGAGCCCGACAGCTTCCATTCCGGACGACCGTTCTGGGCCAGCAGGTTGCTGGAGTCGGGCAGAGGCGTGGCGGCGTTGATCGTGCCGGCCGCGCGGGCGGCATAGAGGGCGTCGACGGCCGGACCCGCTTCACGGCTGAACTTGATCAGCTTGGCGGCGTCGATGTTGACGCGGAAGCTGCCCAGCGGGGTGTTCCGCAGACGCCAGTTGAAACCGATATCCATGCCCTCGACGTCCTGCGGCAAGAGGTTCACGAACCGGTCCGAGATCGAGGTGATCACCCCGACCGGCGTGATGCCCGTGCCGGCGAACAGGGCGATGTCGTCGGCGTTGACCGGGGCGCGCGTGACCAGGGGGTTGGAGCGACCCTGGACCCGTTCTGCGTAATCCAGAACCACGGCGTTCGGACCGCCGAACAGGCCGACGATCTTCTCCTGCTGGATCCTCCAGCGATCGACGGTGAAGGTGAAATCACCCCACTCCGCCGGGATGAACTGGGGCTGGAAGACGACGCCATAGGACTGGTTTTGGCTCTCTTCCGGCTCCAGATCCGGGTTGCCGGAGACCAGCAGGGAGGCGCCGATCGAACGCGAGCAGGCGCCGAAGGTCGCGATCCGTCCGGCCCGCAGATCCGCCTCGCAACGGATGTAGTCGGGGTTGGTCGAAAGGCGGCCGTAGGTGGCGGTGTTGACCTGTTCCAGGTTCGGCGCGCGGAAGCCTTCCGAGTAGGAACCGCGGATGCGCAGGCCGTCGACGATGTCCCAGGCGGCGGCGATCTTGGGTTTGGCGACGTCGCCGAAGTCCGAATAGTGCTCGGCGCGACCGGCGATCTGGATCTCCAGATTGTGGACCAGCGGGATGTTCATTTCCGGCGATACGACCGGCACGGCGAACTCGATATAGGCCGAGGTCACGGACCGCTCGCCGTGGGTGTCGGGGTTCTGGCTGACGGCGATGACGTTTGACAGCTGGACCGCGCCGGTGACCGTGTCCCGGAACGGGTTGGAGCCGTCCAGGTTGGAATCGCGGTCGTCGTCCTGGGTTTCCCTGCGCGCCTCGAAGCCGAAGGCGACGCCGACGTCGCCGGCCGGCAGGCTGAACAGATCGCCGCGCGAGACCTTGAAGTCGTACAGCGCCAGCGTCGTCTTGCTCTCACGCTTCAGGGTGAAGGTGATGGCGTCGAGCGCCGTCTGCGAGCTGGGCGTGCAATCGCCGAAGCTGGTCTGGGCGATGCAGCCGCCGCTGAACGGGTTGTAAGCGTCCGGCGTCGACAGGGCGAGCGAGGCCTGCAGCGCCTGGGTGTTCACGGCGAGGGACTCGTCGACCGCCTCGGCTTCCGAATAGAGGAGCGCCGTCTCCCAGTCCCAGCCGCGCCATTCGCCGCGCAGGCCGCCGAGGGCGCGGGCCTGGTAGTTGGTGACGTTGACCTTCTGATAGCCGGCGTCGACGAAACGGTACTGGTTCAGGGTGATGGCCAGGCCCGTGACCGGCACATTGGTCAGGCCCGGGATGCGGTTGGGGTTCACCTGGCCGTTGGCGAAAGTGACCGGGCCGAACGGGTTCCAGTAGTTGGTCGTCGGGATCGTCAGCGTGTTCAGATTGATCACCGGCGGCTGAACCCGCTGGGTGTCGGCCGTATAGTAGCCGAGCTCGCCGAAGGCGGTGACGCTGTCGTTGATGTCGTAGTGGCCCTGCAGGAAGACGTTCAGGCGCTGGGTGTCCGGCAGGATGGTGGTGCCGGGCGCCGTGTCGAAACGCAGGTCGCGCTGAACCCCGTTGAAGGTCAGGGCGCCGGAGCCCAGGCAGACGTTGGCGTCATTCGCGTTGGGAACAAGACAGCCCGTCAGGGTCGTCGGCTGGATATGGAAGGCGCCGGCGGCCGTGGTCAGCGACGTCGTGCCGCGACGGATCGCCGTGGTCGCTCCGACGACTGCGAAATTGCCCCAGGCGCCGCGCGTGTTGCGGAAGTCGGGCGTCAGGCTGGAGGCGAAGGCCTCATTCCCCGCGAACAGGAAGCGCAGGTTGTCGGTCGCCGTATACTCCTGGTCCTCGGCGCGGAGGGCCGCACGGTCCGTGTAGTCGATGTAGGCTGAGATATTGCCGCGGTCGAAGTCCTTGCCGGCGAAGACGCCGAGGTTGAACTCCTTCAGATGGGTGCCTTCCGCGCCGCCGTACTGGGCGTTCATCTTCAGGCCGTCGAAGTCGTCCTGAAGCACGGTGTTGACCACCCCGGCCACGGCGTCGGCGCCGTAGATGGCGGCCGCGCCGTCCAGGAGGACCTCAAGGCGCTCCAACCCGGTCACCGGGATGGCGTTGGAGTTGTAGCTGAGGACCGGGACGGTGCCGGTGTCCGACGTGCCCTGGCTGGTCGGGTGCTGCACGATGCGGCGGCCGTTCAGCAGGACCAGGGTGTTGCCGACGCCGAGCGAGCGCAGGTTCACCGAGTTCACGTCGCCGCGCGCCGCGTTCGAGGTCTGGGGGTTGTTGGCCGCCGAGAACAGGACGTCGCCCATCTGGGGGATCGAGCGCAGCAGATCGTCGCCGTTGACCGCGCCGGTGGCAAGGATCTGCTCTTCGCTGAGCACCGTGACCGGCAGGGCGGCGGTGACGTCCGCGCCCCGGATCTGAGAGCCGACGACGACGATGTCATCGACCGACGAAGCGTCGCCGTCCTGCTCCGCCTGGTCGGCGATCGACTGGGCGGCCTGCGACAGCTGGGTCGAGGACGGCACGGGGGCCGGCGTCTGTGGCGTGGTCGACTGCGCCAAGGCGGCGGGCGCCAGGCTCAGAAGGGCGGCTGCGGCGGTGGTCGCCAGCATCGCGGTCCTGTTGGTGTTCATGGTCATCCTCCCAAAGTCTTTTTGTTTTCAGGCACGTGAAAAGAGATCAGTCGCGAGCGACCACCAGGTCGTCGCCGGGTCCGGCGGCCGGGTCGGCCAGGGCGGCCAGTGGTCGGGGCGAGCCGTTCAGGGCCTCGCGCAAGGCGTCGCGGTCGAGTTCGCCCTCCCAGCGCGCCACCACGATGGTCGCCACGGCGTTGCCGATGAAGTTGGTCAGGGCCCGGCACTCGCTCATGAAGCGGTCGATGCCGAGGATCAGGGCCATGCCGGCGATCGGCACGGTCGGGACGACGGCCAGGGTCGCGGCCAGGGTGATGAAACCGGCGCCGGTGATGCCCGCCGCCCCCTTGGACGACAGCATCGCGACCAGCAGCAGCAGGATCTGTTGCTCCATCGTCAGGTCGATGTTCAGCGCCTGGGCGATGAACAGGGCGGCCATCGTCATATAGATGTTGGTGCCGTCCAGATTGAACGAATAGCCGGTCGGAACGACGAGGCCGACGACCGACTTGGACGCGCCGGCCCGCTCCATCTTCTGGAGAAGGCTGGGCAGGGCCGCCTCGGACGACGAGGTGCCGAGCACCAGCAGCAGCTCTTCCTTCAGGTAGCGGATCAGCTTGAAGATCGAGAAGCCGTTGGCGATCCCGACCGCGCCGAGCACGCCGACGACGAAGATCGCCGCGGTCAGATAGAAGGTGGCGATCAGGGCGATCAGGTTGCCGATGGTCTCGATGCCATAGGCGCCGATGGTGAAGGCGAAGGCCCCGAAGGCCCCGATGGGCGCGGCCTTCATCACGATCGCCACCAGTTTGAAGAAGGCGGCGCTGACCGATTCGAGGAAGGTCAGGACCGGCTTGCCGAGGTCGCCGACCGAAGCCAGGGCGATGCCGAACATCACCGAGACGAACAGGACCTGAAGAATGTTGCCGGTCGAAAACGCGCTGGCGAAGGTGTCGGGGATGATCCCCATCAGGAAGCCGATGATCGACGTCTCGTGCGCGGCGGTCGAGTACTGGGCCACCGCGCCGGCGTCGAGCGTCGCGGGGTCGATGTTCAGGCCGCGACCCGGCTGAACCAGATTGCCGACCACCAGACCCACGATCAGGGCGAGGGTCGAGAATACGAGGAAATAGCCGAAGGCCTTGGCCGCGACCCGACCGACCCGGCCCAGGTCGCGCATCCCGGCGATTCCGGTGACGATGGTCAGGAAGATCACCGGGGCAATGACCATCTTCACCAGCTTGATGAAGGAGTCGCCCAGCGGCTTCAGGCTCTCGCCGAACTCGGGCCAGAAGTGACCGATCAGCCCGCCGAGCAGGATCGCGCCCAGCACCTGGACATACAGGTGTCGATACCAGGCGCGCGGCGCGCCGGACGCAGGACCTTGATCGCTCGAAAGCTGCACTTGACCTCCCTTGCGCGGTTCGCGCCGTTTCCGTCACGGTCTGACGCCGTGTCCCAAGGCCCCAGTTTGGCCGCGATTGCGTCTGCAACCAAATGAGACAGGAGAGAGAACAAGGTGCTGTTTTGAAATAGCTAATTTAAATCGGCCTCAAAGTTTGTCCGAAAGTCCAGCCTTGCATGTGGCGTTTCTGTGCGGAATTCCGCATGCTTTACGGATGACGGCGTCAGCGCTTGATCGGCTATCCGGCCTCCTGTCCACCCGGTTGTCCCGACCGTGGCTGGTCCTGCTGTCGTGCTGGCTGATCGCCACCATCCTGGCCATGGCGGCCGCCGGAGAACTGGCCCGGCGAGACGCCCGGGCCGATCTGGCGCGGCAGGCCGATGCCGCGGCCGCCCTGCACGCCGCCGTCCTGCGGAGTGAGCTGGAGAAGCACCGCTCCCTCCCCGTCGTCCTGTCCCAGGACCCCGAAGTCGTCGGCCTTGTCGCTGGCCCGGGCCGTCAGGCGGCCGACATCGTCAGCGCCAAGCTGGAAACCCTCGCCGCCCGGACCCGCGCCGCCGCCATTTATGTTCTGGACCGAAACGGCGTCGCCCGCGCCGCCAGCAACTGGCGCCAACCGACCAGCTTCGTCGGATCCGACTACGCCTTCCGCCCCTATTTCCGGGGCGCCATGGAGAACGGGCAGGCGGAGTTCTTCGCCCTCGGCACCGTAAGCGGACGTCCCGGCCTCTACCTCGCCCGCCGGATCGGCGCCGCTTCGGCGCCGATCGGCGTGGTGGTGGTCAAAGTCGAGTTCGACGCCCTCGAAGCCGACTGGCGCGGCTCTGGCGAGCCGGCCTATGTCACGGATTCCCGAGGCGTCGTCCTCGTCACCAGCGTGCCAGAATGGCGGTTCCGCCGGAGCCGCGACCTGACCGCCGCCGAGCGCAAGGCCATCCTCGACGACCAGACCCTGACCGGTCAGGCGCTCGCCCCCCTCCCCTTCGACAGCGAGGCGACCGGCGCGCACCGGATCGTCCGGGCCGCTGCGGGCGGCCCCTCGACCGAGTGGATTCTGGCCCACACCGAGACGGACACGCCGGGCTGGACCCTGCATCTGCTGGATCCGATCGGCGGCGCCATCGTCGCCAATGTTCTCAGCGCCCGGGCGGTCGCGGGCCTTCTGGTCACCCTTCTGGCCGTCGGCGCCGGCGTCCTGCTGCGTCGGCGGCAACAGGCCATGGCGCGCGCCGAGGCGGAGGAACAGGCCCGCGCCGAACTGGAGCGCCGGATCGACGAACGCACGCTGGAACTGCGGGCCGCCAACGGCCGGTTGAGCCGCGAGATCGACGAGCGCCGCCGGGCCGAGGCCAGCCGCGAGGTCCTCCGAGAAGAACTGGTCCAGGCCAACAAACTGGCCACGCTCGGCCAGATCGCCGCCGGCGTGGCGCACGAGATCAATCAGCCCGTCGCGGCCATCCGCACCCATGCCGACACAGCGACCGCCTATCTCGACCGCGACGATCCGGACGCCGCGCGCCGCAGCCTCGGTCGTGTCGCTGAACTGACCGGCCGCATCGGCGCCATCACCGACGAACTCCGCGCTTTTTCGCGCAAGAGCACCCAAGGGGTCTCCGCGGTCTCTCCCTCCGCCGCCATTGACGGCGCTCTCCTGCTCATCGGTGGCCGGCTGCGGGAAGGCGGGGTCGAACTGGTCCGCACCGGCGCCGCCGATCTGCAGGTTCAGGCCGAGCCGATCCGGCTGGAACAGGTGATCGTCAACCTGGTCCAGAACGCCTTCGAGGCCATGACCGACGCCGGCACGCCGGCCCCCAGGTTGACCATCGATGTCGCGCGGAAGGCGCGGCGGGTCGAGATCGTCATCGACGACAACGGCCCGGGTGTCGATCCGGCCATCGCCGCGGCCCTGTTCACCCCGTTCGTCACGACCAAGCCGGCGGGGCTGGGCCTCGGCCTCGTCATCTGCCGTGACATCGTCGCCGGCTTCGGCGGCGAGCTCAGCCTGCGTCCGGGCCAGTCGGGCGCCCGGTTCGTCGTTACGCTGAAGGCCGCCGCGTGAACTTTTCCCGACCCCGCTGCGTCACCCTGATCGACGACGACGATGACTTCAGGGGCGCCCTCCTTGAACGACTTCAACTCGAGGACCTGGAGGTCCAGGCCTTCGCCTCGGCCGAGGCGGCTCTGAAAGTTCTGGGCGCCGACTATCCGGGCGTCGTCGTCTCGGACCTGCGGATGCCCGGCATGGATGGGCGCGGACTGCTGGCGCGACTTCAGGCGCTCGACGAAGGGCTGCCGGTCGTGATGATCACCGGCCACGGCGACATCGCCGACGCTGTCGATGCCCTGCACAACGGCGCCTATGATTTCGTGGCCAAGCCGTTCGACTTCGGCCGTCTGGCCGACAGCCTAAACCGGGCCCTGGAGAAGCGCGGACTGGTTCTCGACAACCGCGCGCTGGCGGCGGAGGTCGGCCGCGCGAGCCCGGACCTGCCTCTGCTGGGGTCCAGCCCCGCCATCGCCCGCCTGCGGAGCGTCATCGAACAGGTTGCGGACGCCGGCATGGACGTCCTGATCGAGGGCGAGACGGGCGTCGGCAAGGAGGTCGTCGCCCGCGCCCTGCACAACAGCGGCCGGCGTCGCGTGCATCCATTCGTCGCCGTGAACTGCGGCGCCCTGCCCGCCGGCCTGATCGAGAGCGAGATGTTCGGCCACGAGCCGGGCGCCTTTCCCGGCGCGGTCAAACGGCGCGTCGGACTGATCGAACAGAGCCATCGCGGCACCCTGTTTCTCGATGAGATCGAGAGCATGCCGATCCCCGCCCAGGTCGCCCTGTTGCGGGTGGTGGAAGAACGCGAAATCCAGCCGCTCGGCGGTTCGGGACCGCGTCAGCTGGACCTGCGCATCCTTGCGTCTTCCAAGATCGACCTGAAGCTCGCGGTGGAGCGCGGCCAGTTCCGCGAGGACCTGTATTACCGGCTCAATGTCCTGAAGCTGCGCGTGCCGCCGTTGCGGGAACGGCGCGAGGACGTGCCGTTGCTGTTCGCCCACTTCCTGACGCGGGCCTCGGGCGAGCACCAGAGAACGCCGCCGCCGATGAGCACGGCCGTCAGGCGGACCCTGATGGAGCACGACTGGCCGGGCAATGTGCGGGAACTGGCGCATTTCGCCGACCAGGTCGCCCTGGACATCGACGCTCTTGTGGCGATCGGTTCGCGCGAGGAACCGGCGTCCGGTCTCGTCGACCGGCTCGAGCGGTTCGAGAAGGCGGTGCTGGAGGAGGCCCTGCATCGCCATGCCGGCGACATCGTCGCGATCACCGACGCCCTGAGGCTTCCGAGGAAGACGCTGTACGACAAGTTCCGCCGCCACGGCCTGCGCCCGGGCGATTTTCGCGCGCGGGATGCGGCCGGTTAGGGTCGTGAAGTCGCCAGAACGGCGCTCCGGACAGCAAAAAGCCCCTCAGGGGATATCTGAGGGGCTTTTATGATCTTGGGTGCGGGAGCAGGATTTGAACCTGCGACCTTCAGGTTATGAGCCTGACGAGCTACCGGGCTGCTCCATCCCGCGGCAAGAGCGGCTTTGTGAAGGAAGATGTTCGAGAAGACATACAATCCGATATCCGCTTGGTAGACCCGGCGGCGACCTACTCTCCCATGCCTTGAGACATAGTACCATTGGCTCTGGAGGGCTTAACGACCGAGTTCGGGATGGGATCGGGTGGGGAACCTCCGACATAACCACCAGGTCAACCAAGCGGATATCAGATTGTATGAGAAGACATTGTCGTATTCGAAAAATCGAATGAGTTTTGCTGAGAAACGATCAAGCCGATCGGATTATTAGTACCAGTAAGCTTCACGCGTCGCCGCGCTTCCACACCTGGCCTATCAACGTGGTAGTCTTCCACGATCCTCAGCGAAGCCTTGTTTTGAGGTTAGTTTCCCGCTTAGATGCTTTCAGCGGTTATCTATTCCATACTTAGCTACCCTGCTGCACAACTGGCGTCATGACAGGTCCACCAGAGGTATGTCCATCCCGGTCCTCTCGTACTAGGGACAGATCCTCTCAAGCTTCGAACACCCACGGCAGATAGGGACCAAACTGTCTCACGACGTTCTGAACCCAGCTCACGTACCACTTTAATCGGCGAACAGCCGAACCCTTGGGACCTGCTCCAGCCCCAGGATGTGATGAGCCGACATCGAGGTGCCAAACTTTGCCGTCGATATGGACTCTTGGGCAAAATCAGCCTGTTATCCCTAGAGTACCTTTTATCCGTTGAGCGATGGCCCTTCCACGCGGGACCACCGGATCACTATGGCCGACTTTCGTCTCTGCTCGACTTGTCAGTCTCGCAGTCAGGCGGGCTTATGCCATTGCACTCGACGACCGATTTCCGACCGGTCTGAGCCCACCATCGCGCGCCTCCGTTACACTTTAGGAGGCGACCGCCCCAGTCAAACTACCCACCACGCCATGTCCCGGGACCGGATAACGGCCCTCGGTTAGACGTCAACGACAGTAAGGGTGGTATTTCAAGGATGGCTCCACCAGAGCTGGCGCCCCGGTTTCATAGCCTCCCACCTATCCTACACATACGGTCGCTAACGCCAAGGCGAAGCTATAGTAAAGGTTCATAGGGTCTTTCCGTCTGACCGCGGGAACCCCGCATCTTCACGGGGAATTCAATTTCACTGAGCCTGTGCTGGAGACAGTGGGGAAGTCGTTACGCCATTCGTGCAGGTCGGAACTTACCCGACAAGGAATTTCGCTACCTTAGGACCGTTATAGTTACGGCCGCCGTTTACCTGGGCTTCAGTTCGTCGCTTTCACAACTCCCTTTAACCTTCAGGCACCGGGCAGGCGTCAGACCCTATACGTCGCATTGCTGCTTCGCAGAGCCCTGTGTTTTTGCTAAACAGTCGCTACCCCCTGGCTTGTGCCACTCTGCAAAGGTTGCCCTAAGCAGAGTCACGCTTATTCCGAAGTTACGCGTGCAATTTGCCGAGTTCCTTCAGCACAGTTCTCTCAAGCGCCTTGGTATGCTCTACCTGACCACCTGTGTCGGTTTCGGGTACGGTCTCTGCCAGAGTTATTTCCAGGGACAACTTCCCTGCCAGGACAATCCAATAAGCCCTGACAAGTTGCGCCATCCGTCACTTCTGGCTGGTGCAGGAATATTTACCTGCTTCCCATCGACTACGCTTTTCAGCCTCGCCTTAGGGGCCGACTAACCCTGCGCAGATTAGCTTTACGCAGGAACCCTTGGTCTTTCGGCGGGAGTGTCTCTCACACTCCTTATCGTTACTCATGTCAGCATTCTCACTTCCGATACCTCCAGCCAGGCTCACGCCTGACCTTCACCGGCTTACGGAACGCTCCGCTACCGCTCACTTACGTGAACCCATATCTTCGGCGACTGGCTTGAGCCCCGTTACATTTTCCGCGCAGGATCGCTTGATCAGTGAGCTGTTACGCTTTCTTTAAAGGATGGCTGCTTCTAAGCCAACCTCCTGATTGTCAAAGCAATCCCACATCGTTTCCCACTTAGCCAGTACTTGGGGGCCTTAGATGATGGTTAGGGTTGTTTCCCTTTTCACGACGGACGTTAGCACCCGCCGTGTGTCTGCCCGATAGTTCTCTCAGGTATTCGGAGTTTGGTTAGTATTGGTACCGCTCGCGCAGCCCGCAACCATCCAGTGCTCTACCCCCTGAGGAATTCGTCGGACGCTCTACCTAAATAGATTTCGCGGAGAACCAGCTATGTCTAGGTTTGATTGGCCTTTCACCCCTATCCACAAGTCATCCCAGAATTTTTCAACATTCACGGGTTCGGACCTCCAGTAAGTGTTACCTTACCTTCATCCTGCTCATGGATAGATCACCTAGTTTCGGGTCGTCATACGTCGAACTTAGCGCCCTGTTCAGACTCGCTTTCGCTGCGCCTACACCTAACGGCTTAAGCTTGCTCGACACATGAAGTCGCTGACCCATTATACAAAAGGTACGCCGTCACCCCGCTTGGGGGCTCCGACTGCTTGTAGGCTTCCGATTTCAGGATCTGTTTCACTCCCCTTGTCGGGGTGCTTTTCACCTTTCCCTCACGGTACTTGTTCACTATCGGTCGTAGAGGAGTACTTAGGCTTGGAGGGTGGTCCCCCCATGTTCAGACAGGATTTCACGTGTCCCGCCCTACTCGAGTCTCTTGCTATTTGACGCCTACGGGGCTTTCACCCGCTATGGCCGACCTTTCCAGATCGTTCGGCTTTATATCACAAGAGCACTGGCCTGGTCCCGGTTCGCTCGCCACTACTACGGGAGTCTCGGTTGATGTCCTTTCCTCCGGGTACTGAGATGTTTCAGTTCCCCGGGTTTGCTTAATGAACCCTATGTATTCAGGTCATTATACCTTTGAACAATCCGCCAATCCTTGCCCTCCACACTCCAGAAGGAATGGGGGAGAACAAAGTTGGAAGACTGTAAAGGTGGGTTTCCCCATTCGGAAATAACCGGATCAAAGGGTGCTAGCGCCTCCCCGGTTCTTATCGCAGCTTGCCACGTCCTTCATCGCCTCTCTACGCCAAGGCATCCGTCAGAAGCCCTTCAACGCTTGATCGTTTCTCAGCAAAACTCATGCAGGGATGATCCAGCCGACTGGAAAGAAATGCCGGCGGGTCCCTGCCTGATTTTTGTCAGACAATGTCTTCTCTCGAACAGGTCCTCAAAGCCTATGAGGGGCCGGACCAATTCTTCCTTCACAATATCAATGCTTCAGCGCCGAAGCGGCTGAAGCAATCTCTGTACGATCTGCGGTACCTGGTGGAGCCAGACGGAGTCGAACCGACGACATCCTGCTTGCAAAGCAGGCGCTCTACCAACTGAGCTATGGCCCCATTCCAACAGGAACAGTGCGAAGCTCAGGAGAGCTTGTCGGTACGCGTCGTAGGCTAAGGTCCAGCCTGGGCTGGTAGGCCCGGGCAGACTCGAACTGCCGACCTCACGCTTATCAGGCGTGCGCTCTAACCAGGCTGAGCTACGGGCCTATGGCCGCACGACAGCCGGTCCATAAGACCAGGCTCGCGATCGCATGCCTCACAAGATCAGACCGAATGTCTGACGCCGCGAGGCATGAAATAGGAAAGAGAAACGGAGACGGCGGCATCCCGCAGTTTATTGGAGCGTCAATAATGAACCTCGTGAGAGCTTCACTGGAGACGCATCCTTAGAAAGGAGGTGATCCAGCCGCAGGTTCCCCTACGGCTACCTTGTTACGACTTCACCCCAGTCGCTGACCCTACCGTGGTCGACTGCCTCCTTGCGGTTAGCGCATCGCCTTCGGGTAGAACCAACTCCCATGGTGTGACGGGCGGTGTGTACAAGGCCCGGGAACGTATTCACCGCGGCATGCTGATCCGCGATTACTAGCGATTCCAACTTCATGCCCTCGAGTTGCAGAGGACAATCCGAACTGAGACGACTTTTAAGGATTAACCCTCTGTAGTCGCCATTGTAGCACGTGTGTAGCCCACCCTGTAAGGGCCATGAGGACTTGACGTCATCCCCACCTTCCTCCGGCTTAGCACCGGCAGTCCCATTAGAGTTCCCAACTAAATGATGGCAACTAATGGCGAGGGTTGCGCTCGTTGCGGGACTTAACCCAACATCTCACGACACGAGCTGACGACAGCCATGCAGCACCTGTGTCCTAGTCTCCGAAGAGAAAGCCAGATCTCTCTGGCGGTCCAGGCATGTCAAAAGGTGGTAAGGTTCTGCGCGTTGCTTCGAATTAAACCACATGCTCCACCGCTTGTGCGGGCCCCCGTCAATTCCTTTGAGTTTTAATCTTGCGACCGTACTCCCCAGGCGGATTGCTTAATGCGTTAGCTGCGTCACCGAGATGTAAACATCCCGACAACTAGCAATCATCGTTTACGGCGTGGACTACCAGGGTATCTAATCCTGTTTGCTCCCCACGCTTTCGAGCCTCAGCGTCAGTAATGAGCCAGTATGTCGCCTTCGCCACTGGTGTTCTTCCGAATATCTACGAATTTCACCTCTACACTCGGAGTTCCACATACCTCTCTCACACTCAAGACATCCAGTATCAAAGGCAGTTCCAGAGTTGAGCTCTGGGATTTCACCCCTGACTTAAATGTCCGCCTACGCTCCCTTTACGCCCAGTAATTCCGAGCAACGCTAGCCCCCTTCGTATTACCGCGGCTGCTGGCACGAAGTTAGCCGGGGCTTCTTCTCCGGGTACCGTCATTATCGTCCCCGGTGAAAGAATTTTACAATCCTAAGACCTTCATCATTCACGCGGCATGGCTGCGTCAGGCTTTCGCCCATTGCGCAAGATTCCCCACTGCTGCCTCCCGTAGGAGTTTGGGCCGTGTCTCAGTCCCAATGTGGCTGGTCATCCTCTCAGACCAGCTACTGATCGTAGCCTTGGTGAGCCTTTACCTCACCAACTAGCTAATCAGACGCGGGCCGCTCTAATGGCGATAAATCTTTCCCCCGAAGGGCACATTCGGCATTACCACCCGTTTCCAGGAGCTATTCCGAACCAAAAGGCACGTTCCCACGTGTTACTCACCCGTCCGCCACTAACCCCGAAAGGTCCGTTCGACTTGCATGTGTTAGGCCTGCCGCCAGCGTTCGCTCTGAGCCAGGATCAAACTCTCAGGTTGAGTTGACTATCTGACCTAAGCATCCCCGGTCCGTAAACCGGTTGGCATAAGTTCTACGTATTCTTGACGAGAACCACTTCGATCGACCCGAAGGCCAACCGACATGGTTGTATCTTTCAAAAAGACCGCAGAGTGTCAGTATCGTCGTAATGACCATCACTGGCCATCGCTAGGACACCGCCGCCTGCGTTTCTCTTTCCAAATCTACAATGTCAAAGACCGTCAGAGACCGGCGAACCGGTCCGACCGTTTAGCGCCCGGTTACGGCGGAGGCGGCGATTTAGTCGCCTCGGAAGTCTGTGTCAAGAACGTCTTTTAGGAAACGTTCTTGATGCCGTTCCGAACCCCGTGAGGCTCGGCGGAGGCGGCGTCTTAGTCGCCTCCGATTTCTGCGTCAAGTCGCTCTTTTACAAGAACTTCTTTCTGCATTTCCGACCCCCTGGAGGGCGGCGGAGGCGGCTTCCTAAAGAAGGCCAAACTCCGTGTCAAACGAGCCTTTCAGCTATTTTCCGGAGGTGAAAACCGAAGCTTCCAGTCCGCAAAAAACCACCCGCGAAAGCCTCATTGGCTTCCCCGTTTCGTTACCGAGGCGATTCGATTGGAGCGCGGAGACTATGTGGAACCGGCCAGGGAAGCAAGGAGTTTTTAGCTCCCTTTCCCCTCCAGATCCGTGGTGACTTGCGTCCCCGCGGCCCCGGCGGCCAGCCCGTCTCCGAGCGAGGGGGCGATATACGTAGGGCCATCTTCGTCCGCAAGCGGCATTTTCGTGGCGGGCGAAAATTCACAAGGAGTTCGGTTCGGCGAGCCTTGTCGCCCGGTGGCTCAGCCCGCCGCTATATAGGTCCGCAGGCTTTCGGCTTCCTGTGTGGCCTCGGCGATCTGGCATTTCACCACGTCGCCGATGGAGATAACGCCGCTCAATCGGCTGTCCTTCAGAACCGGAAGATGGCGAATCCGGCGATCGGTCATCCGTCCCATGAGAATTGCAACCGTCTCTCCGGGTTCGGCGAAGACCACTTCCCGGGTCATATAGGCGGATACGGGCCTGGCGAGGCCGGCGGCCCCGTCGGCGGCGACGGCCTTGACCACATCTCTCTCCGAGATGACGCCGACGACGCGATCGCCGTCACAGACGATCAGGGCGCCGACCCGACGCGTGTCCAGCTCGGCGCAGGCCTGTGAGAGGGTGATGTCGGGCGCGACGCTGAAGACGTCGCCTCCCTTGTTCTTGAGGATTTCAGCGACCAGCACAGTGCGGTTCCTTCCCTTGTGTTCTTGGGAGCGGCCGCCGGCCCGAAGGACCTGGAGCCGCTTCAGCGCAGAGGATCGCCCAGACCGCCCGACGAATCAAACCTTTCGTCCGGCCGCGCGAACACCCGGGCCAGCGGCCCGATCGCGAGGATGCCGAACAGGAAGCCGAAGGCGTGGGCCTCCCAGGCGATTCTCGCGCCCTCGACGCCGGGCGCGAAGCCGATCAGGCCGACCAAGGCATTGACGGCCATCCAGGCCATCGAGGTGGTGATCACGGCCCGACGGGTCAGCGGCAGGACCCGCCCTCCCCCGCCCAGCAGACGAGTCGCGGCGCCGATCAGGCCGAACACCGCACCGGACGCACCGACCAGCGGATCGGCGCTGCCCCAGTGCACCAGACCGTAGCCCAACGTCGCAAAGATTCCGGCGCATATATAAAGTGCGAGAAACACCCCCACGCCGACCGGTCCGCGGAACAGTCTGGCCACCGGCGCGCCGAAGGTCAGGGCCGCCACCGCGTTCATCAGGGCGTGCACCCATCCGCCGTGCACCAGCATCGAAGTGAACAGGCCGGCATACCGTCCATCGGTGAGGTCGATCGGCGCGAAGGCCAGCCCCAGCCAGTTGTCGCGGGACCGCTCCTGAAAAAAGTACAGCGCCGGCATCGAGGCGGCCAGCAGCACCGCCAGAAGCGGGGCATTGAAGATGCGTTCCTTCGGGGGCGGACCGGCGAATCGGTCGGGCATCGGCTCCATCCGACTCAAATGCGGAAAGGCCTAACCAATCTCAAGCGCTTCTTAATAACCATAACTCACTTTGGGACGCGGACCGCGACCTTGCGGCCGTTAACCGTGTTCGCGTGGGATTGGCCGAAATGCCCTTCAAGAGGACGTCCATCGCCCTGCTGATCGTCGCTCTGGCGGCTCCGGGCGCAGCCATGGCGCAGTCGAGCGGCTCGGCCGGACTGTCGACCATGCAGAACGGCTACGGCGGCGCGCGGCAATCGGTGAGCGCGGCCCAGACCGGATCGACCCGCGACCAGAACGGCAACCGCCTGATCGTCGATGGGATCATCCAGGCCGGCGCCTCTGCCTACTCCCGCCAGTCCGGCGGGGTGTCGAACACCTACTCGGGCGGCGTCGGCAACTCGCAGGGCACGACGATCGCGGGCTCGACCGCCATCGGCAACAATCTGAACGTGGTGGTCCAGGGCAGCCACAACACGGTCATCGTCAACTCGCGTCAGACCAATACGGGCAATGTCAGCGCCCGAACGGATCTGACCGGCACACTGACAGGCTTCGAATGATCGCGCGCACGCTTCGTCCCCGGCTGAGGAGCGGCGTCGTCGCGCTCGCGGCCGCCGCACTTCTGTCCGCCTGCGTCAGTCCCGTGGCGGGCCCCGGCGGCCTCTACGCCCGGCCGATCGGCAATGCGCCGGTGACCTCGAACCCGACCCCCTACTCCCCGGCGCTCTACTGCCTCGCCGACTACGCCCGCCGCTACAACCTGCCCTCGCCTCGCATGGCGATCGGCCGGATCAGCGACTACACCGGCACGGTCTCGGCCGACGGCGGCCGCCAGATCACCGGCGGCGCCTCGCTGATGGCCTTCTCCGCCCTGGCGAAGGCCGGGGCGCGGATGGTCGAGCGCTACGACACCTCCATCTCCGAGATGGAGCTGCGCTACGCTAACAACCGTCTGATCGGCGACGAAGGTCCGGATCAACCCGCCGACGCCAACTATCGCCGCATCCTCGCGGGTCAGGTGCCGGGCTCAGACTTCTATATCGTCGGCGGCATCACCGAGGTGAACTACAACATCCGCTCGGCCGGCTTCGACGCCGCCGTTGGCGAGACCGACACCGACGTCCCTGGGTCGGGCATCCTGCAGGGCAAGATCTATGTGATGAACATCGCCATGGACCTGCGCCTGGTCCAGACGACCACGCTCGAGGTCGTCGATGTCATCTCCTACCAGAAGCAGATCATCGGCCGCGAAATCTCCGCCGGGGTGTTCGACTTCCTGAACGGCAACGTCTTCGACGTCTCGGCCGGCACGGGCGGCATGGAGCCGGTCCAGCTGGCGGTCCGCGCGCTGATCGAGCGGGCGACCGTGGAGATGATGGCCAACCTGTACGGCGCGCCGGGTCCGGAAGTCTGCCTTAACGCGTCCAACGACCCCCTGAACACGGTGGGCGCGACCGGCGGCTACTACGCCGCCTACGACAACACGGGAACGAACAATGGCCAGACTCGCGCCGAACCGTCTCGCTGGCACGCTGGCCGCGACGGCGATGTGCGTCGCAGCCGCTACTGAGGCCTACGCGCATCAGGACCGTTCGATCGTCCTGAACCAGCAGCTTCAGCTCGGCGACGTCATCGCGGGCCAGACCCTGAACGTCGAAGGCGCCGACGAAGAGGTCGGCGTCAACAACGCCGCCCAGGGCAACAGCCTGTCGGGCTCGGTCGAGAACGACGCCCTGGCCCTGACCTCGACCCAGACGATGCGCGGCAATACCCGCGCGACCACCACCCTGACCCTGACCGGCGACACCGAAGGTCCGGTCAATGCGACGACCCAGGCGCGCGGCAACTATCTGGCCGCCGGGGCCTACGGCGCCGACCTGACGATCGAGTCGAGCCAGACCGTGGACCCGTCCGAGGTCACAGCCTCCTCCACGATCACGGGATCGTCCGCACGCCTGATCGGCGGGGCCTCCGTCGGCGTCACCGCCATCGCCAACACCACGGCCATCGGAGCGAGCGGCTCCCGTGTCGACGGCACGGTGATCCAGAACTCCGCCGCCGGCGTCCGCGCCTCCAACTTCGCGGGCACCCAGTACATCCCAGAGACCGGCGAGTTCATCAGCCAGTCGATCGGCAACTCGGTCCTGGCGAACTCCGGCCTCGCCTCCAGCCAGAACCTCACCATCCGCCAGCGTCAGTCCGGCGATCAGGTCACCGCCTCGACCAGCGCCAACTCGGGCAACGCCTGGGACCTGGCCGGCCGGGCGCGGGCCACCGGCAACCAGGCGATCCTCTATAATCAGGGCGGCTCGGCCGTCGTGACGACCGACCAGTCGAACCTGTCCCGGATCCAGACCGCCAGCCGCGTGACCAGCTACGACTTCGGCGCGGCGACCTCGAACGCCTACGGGACCGGCAACGAGGTCTCGATCGGCAACAACGATCGCTATCTGGAGATCGACAATTCCCAGGTGAACTCCGGCGGCGTCGAGGTCTCCTCGACCTTCGAAGGCACGAACGGTTACGACGCCTATGTCGCCGCCGAGGCCGTGGGCAATTCGGTCACGGGCTACGCCTGCTCCGCCTGCGACGGCACGATGGACGTCACCAACGCCCAGACGAACTCCGGAAACGTCTCGGTCACCGCCTCCACGACCATCCGCGGCAACGGCCGTTCGGTGGCGGCGGGGGCCAATGCCATCGGCAACAGCGCGACCTTCTACGTCTCGCGTCCCGGAACCTGACGTAAAGTTTAGTTTACACCCGCGCCGGTTCGGGGCGAAGGTGACGACAACCGGCGGGGGGCCGTCGGATTTCTGTCGTCATCTCTGTTCGGCCGCGCCCGCCCCGGTGCGGCGACCGTTCCACCGGAGCCTGCATGTCCAACGCCCGTCGCCTTCTTCTCGTCGCAGCCTCCGGGCTGGCGCTTCTTGCGGCGATGCCCGCCGCTGCGCAGACGGCCCAGCCCTCAGCGCCCTGGGCCCAGGCGGCGAGCGACATTCCCGCCGATTCGAACGTTCGCTTCGGCATCCTGCCCAACGGCATGCGCTATGCGATCCTGCGCAACGCCACGCCTCCGGGCCAGGCGAGCCTGCGCCTGCGAATCGCCGCGGGCTCGCTCATGGAAGAAGAGAACCAGCGCGGTCTGGCCCACTTCATGGAGCACATGGCCTTCAACGGGACGACGAATATCCCGGAGAACGAGCTGCTGGCGATCCTGGAGCGGCTGGGTCTGGCCTTCGGCGCCGACACCAACGCCCAGACCGGTTTTGACCAGACCTTCTATCAACTCGACCTGCCGCGCACGAACGACGAGACGGTCGACACCGGCCTGCGCATCATGCGTGAACAGGTGTCCGAAGCCCTGATGGCTCCCGACCAGATCGAAGCCGAACGCGGCGTGATCCAGGGGGAGGAGCGCACCCGCAACTCGCCGGGCCTGCGGTCCCTGATCGCCCAGCTGGCCCTGCTCGCGCCCGGCCAGCGGGTGTCGTCGCGCATTCCGATCGGCGACATGGAAGTCATCCGAACGGCGCCGCGCGAGCGCTTCGTCAATTTCTACAACGCCTACTACCGCCCCTCGCGAGCCACGATGATCGCCGTCGGGGATTTCGATGTCGATCAGATGGAGGCCAAGATTCGCGGGGCCTTCGAAAGCTGGGAGCCGACCGCGGCCGATGGTCCGGAGCCTGATCTGGGCCGGGTCGCCGAGCGCGGCGCCGAGACCCGCATCCTGGTCGAGCCGGGCGTGCAGTCCTCGATCCAGATCAACTGGATCCAGTCGCCCGACCTCGATCCCGACACGGTGGCCGAGCGCGCGTCGCGCATCCGCCGCGGTCTGGGCCTGGCGGTCCTGAACCGTCGCCTGGGCGAACTGGCCCGCGCCGACAACCCGCCGTTCATCAGCGGCTCCGGCAGCGCATCGGCCTGGGTCGACAGCTTCGACGTCGGAACGATCTCGGCCAACTTCAATCCGGGCGGCCTGCAGCGCGCTCTGGAAGCGATCGAGCAGGAGAAGCGCCGCCTCGTCGAGTTCGGTGTCACTCCGAGCGAGCTGGCGCGTGAGATCACCGATACGCGCACCGCCATTCAGAACGCCGTCGCCGCCGCCGCCACGCGGACCACGACCGGCCTCGCCGCCGGCCTGCTGAACAGCATCAACGAGGACCGGGTGTTCACCACGCCCCAGACCAATCTGGATATCTTCAACGCCGCGGTCGAAGGTCTGACGCCCGCCGCCGTCGACACCGCCGTGCGGGCGGTGTTCGAAGGCCAGGGCCCGCTGGCCCTCGTCGTCACGCCCGAACCCATCGAGGGAGGCGAGGCCGCCGTCACGGCCATGCTGGAAGCCTCCCAGGCCGTCCCCGTCACCCCTCGCGCCGAGCAGGCCGCTCTGGAATGGCCCTATGCCGACTTCGGCGCCGCCGCCCAGCCGACCAGCCGCAGCGAAATCCCGGAAATCGGCACGACCGTCGTGACCTTCGCCAACGGCACGCGTCTGGTGGTCAAGCCGACCGACTTCCGCGACGAGCAGATCCTGGTCAGCGTGCGCACGGGCATCGGCGAGCGAGGCCTGCCGACGGACAAGCCCGACGTCCAGTCCCTGGCCGGCTTCACCTTCGCCGCCGGCGGCCTCGGCCGTCTGAGCGCCGACGAACTGGCCCGGGTCCTCAGCGGTCGCATCTACAGCGCCAACTTCTCCGTCGGCGGCGACGCGTACCAGCTGAACGGCGCCACCCGGCCGCAGGATCTGCAGCTCGAGATGCAGGTCCTGACCGCCTATCTGACCGATCCGGGCCTGCGTCCGGCCCCGTTCGAACAGATAAAGGCCTTCTTCCCGCAGATTCTGGCCCAGCAGATGGCCACGCCTGGCGGCGCCTTCGCCATTCAGTCGTCGGCGTTGCTGGCTTCGGGCGACGCGCGTCAGGCCTTCCCTTCGGCCGCCGACATCGCCGGCTGGACCAACGACCAGATGAAGGCCGGCGTCACCGCCGGTCTGGCCTCGGGTCCGATCGAGGTCGTCATCGTCGGAGACACCACGGTCGATGACGCCATCGCCGCCGTCGGGTCGACGCTGGCCGCCCTGCCCCCGCGCGCCCCGGCCCCGGCCGCCGCTCCGGGCGCCGATATCCTGCGCTTCCCTGCCGGCACGCCCGAGCCGATCCGCCTGACCCACACGGGTCCGGCCGAGCAGGCGCTGGGCTATGTCGCCTGGCCGACGACGGACTCTGTCGAGGACGAGACCGAGGCCCGTCGCGTCAACCTGCTGTCCGCCGTGATGGAGCTGCGCGTCCTGGCCAGGATCCGTGAGGAACTGGCCCTCGCCTACAGCCCCGGCTCGGGCTCCTCGGCCTCCGACGTCTATACCGGCTACGGCTCGATCTTCGTTACAGCCCAGACGACGCCGGAGAACCAGGCCCGCCTGTTCACCGAGATCGACGCCATCGCCGCTTCGCTGCGCGATACGCCGATCACCGAGGACGAGCTGACCCGCGCTCGTGCGCCCCAGCTCGAGGCTCTGCGTCGCAGCCAGGCCGGCAACGAATACTGGCTGGGCATGCTGGGTGAGATCTCGAGCCGATCGAATACTCCGGGCGAGATCACCAGCCACATTGCGGATCTGGAGGCGGTCACCCCGGCCGACATCCAGGCGATGGCCCAGCGTTACCTCGTCCCATCCAAAGCCTGGCGCGCCTCGGTGGTCTCGGCCAACGCCCCGGCCGCCCAGTAGGATAAAAAATGGCCCCGGGGCTTTCGCTCCGGGGCCAAGTCTTCACTCAGGATCGCCGGCGATGACCGACGATCGAACATTACGCCTCGGAGGATGCGCCCAGGCTGAACGGCCTGTTGTCCCCCATTCAGGTGACTGTTCAGGTCTCTAGAAGACCCGTCCGCCGACCCCGCCGTCCAGCATCATGGTCGCGCCGACGATCGAGGCGCCCTGCGCCATCACCGTCTCCTCGCGGTACTCGGTGTAGACCTCCTCGCGAATCCAGGTGACCACCTTCACACCCGCGCCGTAGCGACGCAGCAGGGACCGCTCGTTGCAGTCGCGTTCCGGGCGCTGGACCCGGCAGGTGATCTCGCCCGACCGGTCGCGCCACAGGGCGTTCCCCTTCTCGCAAGCGAAGGTCTCGCCGCCTTGGTTGTCGTTGCTGACCTGACCCGACCACTCGGACCATGTGACCTGCAGATGGGTGCCGGCGATGCAGCGGAACAGTTCGCCCTCATAGCTGTCGGCGATGTCGCGGTCGGGAATGACCTGCGAGGCCGGATGCGGGATGTCGCGATCATCGATGCAGAAGGCCTGAATGACGACGCGCTTTTCCCAGCGACGACGCGCTTCGTAGGGCACGCGCACGACCTGGGCGACCGCCCCGGCCTCGACGTTCAGGTTCTGGATGACCGTGGGATACGGCTGTTCGACGCTGAAATAGGCCGACCCGCCGCCACCCCCGCGCAGGTTGCCGTAGCCCCCGACACGCGCGTTGACTCCGGCCCGCGCCGCCGCACTGGCGTTGGCGTTCGCATTGACGTTGACGTTGATGTTGATGTCGCCCGGCGGTGGATAGTCCGGCGGTCCGGGATGCGTGCAGCAATCCGGCGGTGGCGGCGGAGGGGGCGGAGGCGGGGGCGGGTTGCACCCCATGTTGCACGGCGGCGGGGGCGGCTGGCAGCCCGAGGTGCACTGGGCCGACCCGGCCGCGCTGGCCAGGCCCCAGAGGCCGATGCCGGCGGCGGCGGCCACCAGCCAGGTCTTGATCCGCACCCGCATGGGCTGGGCTCCTGCAAACAACAAGCGGCGTCGCGCGGAGCGCGGGCCGGTTCAGCCTGACATCTGGCGGCAAAGGTCTTTCGTTTCCGTTAGTCGGATGCTTTTCGCCCTATCGCTCGCGGCGCGGCCGCTCGCTGCTTGAGGGCGGGGTTTCGCCCTACCGCTCGCGGCGTGGCCGCTTGCTGCTTGAGGGCGGGTTTTCGCCCTACCGCTCGCGGCGTGGCCGCTTGCTGCTTGAGGGCGGGTTTTCGCCCTGTCGCTCGTGGCGCGGTTGGTCCGGGCCTTGCGCCGAATCGCTCGAAGGCGAGGGCGATGTTCCATCCCGGCACGCAAAATCTGATCGACCACTGGGCGGCCCTGCCCGAGGCCGGCCGGATTCCCGCGCGCGCCACGTTCGAGCCGATGCGGATGGGCCGGCTGGTGCCGCAGCTTTTCACCGCCGACCGGGTCAGCGAGGGCGCGACCTTCCGTCTGGCCGGCGCCTGGATCGAGACCCTGCATGCGCGTCCGATGCGCGGCGTGTCCTGGCTGGAGCTGTGGGCTCCGGAGAGCCGTCCGCTTGTAGCAAGCGCTGTGGTGCAGACCTTCCGCGAGGCCCGCCCTGTCGTGATGGTCGCCGAGGCGGCCCGGCTGAGGGGCGTGCTCGAGATCGTCATCGCGCCCATGCGCCAGCCTGACGGAACGGCCGACCGCCTGATCGGCCTCTATCAGCCGGTCGCCAAACAGGAGCGCCGCTCGGAAGCGGTCGGCCCCCTGACCGCCCGCCTGTCGATCGGCGTGGGACTGCCCAGCCGTGCGCCCCTGACCCTGGCGGCGCTGGATGGGCGCAGGATCGCCTAGACCTTCTTCAAATCCGCCGCGTACCGCTTCCAGTTCTGCACGTAGTGGTGCGCCGAGGCCGTCAGCGCCGCGATCTGCCCCTCGTCCAGTTCGCGCACCACCTTCCCCGGCTGGCCCATGACCAGGGAGCCGTCGGGGATGATCTTGCCCTCGGGGATCAGGGTATTCGCCCCGATCAGACAGTTCTTTCCGATCTGCGCGCGATTCAGGATCACCGCCCCGATGCCGATCAGACTGTTATCCCCGACCGTGCACCCGTGAAGCATGACCTTGTGCCCTACGGTCACGTCGCGACCGATGGTCAGGGGCGAACCGGGGTCGGAATGCAGGACGCTGCCGTCCTGGATGTTCGTGTTCTCGCCGATGGTCATCGTCTCGTTGTCGGCGCGGACCACAGCCCCGAACCAGACACTGGCGCCGGGCCTCAGAATCACGTCTCCTATGACGACAGCATTGTTCGCGATCCAGTATTCGCCCTCTGGCGGAAGCTGCGGTTTCTTGTCCGCCAGCGAATAGATCGTCATCGAAACATCACCTTATTCTCAAGCAAATGAGGGCTTTAACACTTCGCTAACCACGATAGCATCACTCTGTTGATGCGATTCGAGGTCGCCATTTCGGCCCCGAGTCCGAAACCGGATCAATCCCGGTCCGGTCAGATGTCGGGGGACGTCAGTGAAGCGTTCGGGTCCGCGGCGGGCAAGCCCGCCGGATGTGGGATACATCTCCGACCCCGGATGCGCTGTCTGCGCCTCTTTTCTCCTCCCCACCCTCGTTCGAGGCGATGCTTTCGCAGCATCGCCTTTTTTCATGCCCTGGAGGCACTGATGACCAAGCGTGCAGCCCTGAAGCGTCAATCCCGCGAAGGCGGAGCCTTCGACGGACCCGACTATGGACAGGATGCGAAAGTTCGCCGCCTGCCCACTCCGCACACCCGGAGCGCCTGGTCGCCGCATCCATCCAACGACGATCGGGAACAGGGCTATCTGAAGACGCTGAAACCCAAATCCGAGGGCCAGGCCGCGCTGCTGAACGCCATCGACACCTCCAACCTGTGCGTGGCGCTCGGCCCGGCAGGCACGGGCAAGACCTATCTGGCGGTGGCCAAGGCGGTCGAGGCGCTGGAAGCCGGCAAGGTCGGACGCATCGTCCTGTCGCGCCCCGCCGTCGAGGCCGGCGAATCGATCGGCTTCCTGCCCGGCGCGATGGAGGACAAGCTGGCCCCCTATCTGCGGCCCCTCTACGACGCCCTGTCCGACCGACTGACTATGAAGCGGGTCGGGGCGCTGATGGCCGAGGGGCTGATCGAGATCGCGCCGGTCGGGTATATGCGCGGCCGCACCCTGAACAACGCCTTCATCGTGATCGATGAGGCCCAGAACTGCACCTATGTGCAGCTGAAGATGCTGCTGACGCGGCTGGGCTGGCATTCCACGATGGTGGTGACCGGCGACCCGGGCCAAACGGACCTCTTGCCCTCGCTGTCAGGGCTAGCGGACATCGCCCAGCGTCTGGAGGCGGTGCCGGAAATCTCGGTGGTGCGTCTGGCCGAGGGGGATATCGTCCGGCACCCGCTGGTCGCGAGCATGATCGGGGTCCTCTGACCTCACCGACAGGACAAGGAAAAGGCCGGCGGATCGCAGGATCCGCCGGCCTTCTTCATTTCAGCCTGTGGCCTGGCGCTCTCAGCGCTTGTCCAGGCTCCAGGCGCCGGGGCCCGAGGTCACCAGATAGAGGAAGACGAAGCTGAACAGGATGGCCGCGTCGCCGCCGTTCACCGCCGGATAGAAGCTCTGTGGGAAATGGGCCATGAAATAGGCCACGGCCATCATGCCCGACAGAACGAAGGCGGTCGGACGGGTGAACAGACCCAGGATGATCAGCAGGCCGCCCACGGTCTCAAGAATGCCGGCCACGCCCATCAGCGAAGCGATCTCCTGCTGGCCCGGCATCGCGCCTTCGGGGAAGCCGAACAGTTTGATGACGCCGTGGGCCAGGAAGGTCAGGCCCGTGACGATGCGGAGGATGGCCAGAGCCTGCGGTTGATACCTGAAAGCGCCGTTGAAGAAATTCATGTGTTTCCACCCCTGTCTGTGAAGGATCGCGTTGAAGACGTGCGGCCCGTACAGCGACGCTACGCCGCACGGGCCGAAGTGCAAGTCAGCCTTGGGTATCAGGCTGCGTCGACCAGAACGATTTCGGCGTCGTTGACGGCCGTGACCGTGATCGTCGCCTCGTCCGTGATGGCGGCGCCGTCGCGAGCGTTCAGGCGAACGCCGTTGACCTCGACCGCGCCGATGGCCGGGACCAGATAACCGCGACGGTTGGCGCCCAAGGCATAGGTCGCGCTTTCACCGGCCTTCAGGGTCGCGGCGACCAGACGGGCGTCGGTGCGGATCGGCAGGGCGTCGCCATCGCCGTCGAAACCGGAAGCCAGAACGACGAACTGACCCGAGCGGTCGCCCTTGGGGAAGGGCTTGGCGCCCCAGCTTGGCTTCTCGCCGCGCCTGGTAGGCTCGATCCAGATCTGGAACAGGGTCGTGGTGCCCGGTTCGGCATTGTACTCGGCGTGGCGGATGCCCGTGCCGGCGCTCATCACCTGGACGTCGCCCGCCTCGGTGCGGCCCTTGTTGCCCAGGCTGTCCTCGTGGGTGATCGCACCTTCGCGGACGTAGGTGATGATCTCCATGTCCGAGTGCGGATGGGGCGGGAAGCCCGAGCCGGCGGCGATCTCGTCGTCGTTCCAGACGCGCAGATTGCCCCAGCTCATGCGCGCAGGGTCATAGTAGTTGGCGAAGGAGAAATGGTGTTTGGCGTTCAACCAGCCGTGGTTGGCGCCGCCCAGGCTCTCGAACGGTCTGCGCTCGATCATTGAAGTCTCTCCGGCCGCAGGACGTCCCGCAGCGCTGTTGCTCGGACGGTAACATAAGGGGCCGGGAGAGAACCGCAACAGCAGCAGTGACGAATAATGATGACTCCCTCTCCCGGTGGGAGAGGGAGAGCGGGTGAGGGCCGTGCGTCACCGTGGAAACCCGACCCTCATCCTTTCGGCTTCGCGCATCGCTGCGCTCTGCGAGCCTCAAGCCCTCTCCCACCGGGGAGAGGGTCAAAGGTCACCGGCCCAGGTCGTAGGTCCCGGTGATGTCGATCCGCACCGTCATCTCGCCGGCCGCGACCGGGGTCGAGGCGCTGTCGGCCATCGCCATACGGGCGCCCGTGAACATGACGGGAGGCTGGGGCTGATACCCGCCGCCTTCATTCAGCGAGCGGACGCCACCCAGTTCGACGCCCAGAGCCTGGGCATAGAGACGCGCCTTATCCTGCAGGGCGCGGACGGCCAGGACGCGGGCCTGGTCCTCGGCCGCCTTGGGATCCTTGAGGCCGAAGGAGATGCCGTTGATCTGGTTGACCCCGGCGCCAACCACCGCGTCCGCCGTCGTGCCGACCTTCGTCAGGTCGTTGATGATCACGGTGACCTGGTTGGAGGCCTGGTAGCCGCGCAGGCGGGGCGGCTGATTCTCGACATAGTCATACTGCGCCGACAGGTTCAGGCCCGAGGTCTGGATGTCGCGGTCGGCGATGCCGGCGCGGCTGAGGGCGGCAAAGACTTCCTGCATGCGCCGTGCGTTGTCGGCCATCGCGGCCTGGGCCGTCGGGGCCTCGGTCTGTACGCCGAAGGTGATGGTGGCCATGTCGGGCGCGACCCGGACCTCGCCATAGGCGGACAGGTTGAGGGCGGGCTGGGCGGCCATGGCGTGGACCTGCATCGGAGTGGTGGGAGCGGACTGGGCGAAGGCGGCGGGCGCGGCGAACACGGTCAGCGCGGTGGCGGCCATCAAGGCCTTGAAGGTGCGGGTCATGGGGATCCTCATCGAGAACGAAACTGGCGACGGCCCCCGTTCTCTGCGCAGGCCGTGGCCGAACCTTGGCCTTGAACGCCTGAACGGCGGGGATGGTCGCATCGCCAGAAACCGTTCATCGGAATGAAATCGCCGACAGGCTCGGGGCTCTTTCCCGGCGCTCCGCCCCCTGCTAGGCGGGTCCTCCGCCCCAGGTCGTGCGGTTTGGGGGCGCGTAGCTCAATGGTTAGAGCCGACCGCTCATAACGGTCTGGTTGGGGGTTCGAGTCCCTCCGCGCCTACCACCCTCCCCGACAGAATGACGGCCCGGCTCTCTCGGGGAGAACCGGGCCGTCGGGAGCGCTCCGGGGGGAGAGGCGCTCAACCGGATACCTAGAAGCGGACGGAGGCCGTCACGCGGAAGGAATGCAGTTCGATCGAGTCGCTGGACCGGATCTGGTTCGTGCCGGCCGGATTGACCAGCAGGAAAGGATTGGTGGCCGGGGCCGTGCCCGGACCGGTGCGGACGACCAGAGCGTCGTTCACGTCGAGATCGGAGTACAGATACTCTACGCCCACGGTGATGTTGCTGGTCAGCCATTTCTCGACGCCCGCGCCCACCTGAAAGCCGTCGGCGTCGGTCGTGTCGCGGGTCGGGGTGAAGCTGTTGGCTGCGTTGGACGTGTAGTAGTTCTGCTCGACATTGGCGCGGGCGTAGCCGGCGGTCACGTAGGGCAAATAGGTCCCCATCGCGTAACCGACGCGGGCGCGGACGGCTGCGGTCGAGGTGATCTCACGCTCGAAGGTGTAGCTGGCGGGGGTCGTCGAGAAGGCGGTGACGGCGTCCTCCACGCCGGTGATGCCGACTTCGCCCACAATGCCGAAGACCAGGGCGCCCGACTGCCAGTCATAGCCGCCGCGAATGCCGACCTCGCCCGTGCCGTTCTCGTCATCCGAGCAGCCGGCGGCAGCGTTGTTGCCGTTCGGGCGGCCGTCGCAGAAGCCCGGAGAGAAGGCGTCGGCCGCCGCTGTGGTGCGGACCGTGTCGCCGTAGGTTCCGTCCAGGTTGGTGTCGAACAGGATGCGCTCGTCCTCATCCTGGGACGGCATCAGATAGCCTGCGTAGCCGCCGATATAGGCGCCGGACCAGTCCTGGGCAGAAGCGGGCACGGCGACCAGAGCGAGGGCGGCCGCGCTCACGGCGGCGAAGGTCTTGATCATCAACGTATTCCTTCAAGGGGCCGGAGAGGGCCTGACAGAAGGAAATACGCAGCTAGGCCGTTATGGACGCATTGCGGCCGGATTTTTGCCGCCGGTGCGACAACCCGCCGCTACCTGCGCCAGCGATCGTCCCCCCGGATTCGACCGCCATCGACATAACGGCCGTTGGAATCATACCAGCCGTCGCCCTGCTGGAAGCGGCCGTAGTTGTCCGGCATGTACGAATAGTCGTCGTAGGGATCGCCGTAGGCCCCGTCCATCTCATCCCACCAGTCGCGCGGGTAGGCGGTGAACTGGCAGTCGTAGCCCTGGTCCGGGCGCTGGTACCACTGGGGCGCATAGCGGTCCCGATAGCGCGCCTCCCACCGCGGGCGACACAGTTCGTCGGACCAGACCCGGTTGCCCGAGGCGTCCAGGGTGGCGCGATACTCGCGATAGAAGACCTCGCGCATGCCGACGAAGGTGTTGTTCTGGACGATGGCCCGGCCGGACTGGACGGCCACGCCGACCGAGGTCGCACGGACACGACTGTCGGTCAGGCTGAGCTCGCCGTTGTAGAGGACCGCGCCCTTGTCGGCCCGACAGATCTTGGATCCCGAGACGGTGACCGAAGCGCCCTCGACGGCGATGCCTTCGGAGAAGCCGCAGATCTTGGTATTGACCACCTCGACGCGGCCGTAGTCGCGGCGCGAGCGTACCGACAGGCCGATGGCGCGCGGGCCATAGTTGTTGGGCGACTCGACCCCGGTCAGGGTGACCGAATCGATGCGCGAAGGTTCGCCGTCTCCGGGCGTGATCTCGATGCCCGACTGCGAGCCCGAGATGACGGTCTCCCACAGATTGAGAGTCGCACCCTCGGCGACGATAGCCGGGGCGATCGTGCGGGCGTCGATGATGGTGTCGCGCAGATCGACCGTGCCGCCGTCGGCGAAGATGGCGGCCTCGTCGCCGGCGTGGCGGATGCCGACGCGGTTGCCGATGATCTGGCCGCCATAGCTGACGATACAGGCCGCGTCCCCGCCGCGCGGAGAGGCCAGGACGACGTCGCGCAGCTCAAGACGAACCCCGGACGCCACGGTGATGCAGGGCAGGCCGTCGGGAGCCTGCAGCGTGATGGCCGAGCCCTCGCCCCAGCGACGGGGATCGAAGCCGCCCTCGCCGATGATGGTCATGGGCTTGTCGACATTCAGCCAGCCGACGCAGGCGCCGCCGCGCGCCCGGATGACGAGGGTGCCGCCGGGGCGGACGCGCTGGACCGCCGCCTCGACTCCACCCGTGCCGGGATTGCCGCCGCAGTCGACGAGGACGATCTCCTCGCCGCCGGGGGTGATCGGGCCGCCATAGGGGGGCTGATAGCCGGAACGGAAGTTCGGATTATGGGAGCCGTAGTTCCAGCGGCGCGGCCGATTCTGACGCCGGCTCTGGCTTGCGGGCGGGTCCAGCAGCAGGCCGAAGTTCGGACGCGTCTGGCTTTCGACCCGGGCGGCCGTCTGGGCCTGGGCCTCGGGCGCCGCGACCGTCAGGCCGGCGGCGATGGCGAGGGCCGATAGGGTGAGCGTGATCGTCTTCATCGGTCCGGCCCCTCCTTAGCGGCGCTGCGAACGGGAAACCTGGGCCAGAACGGCCTGCAGGCGAGAGGCGGACGGGCCGAAGCCGGCCAGCGCCGAATCGATGCGAGAGGCGACGGCCTCCGCCTTGTCCTGATCCGCGACCCCGGCGACGCCGAGCGCGAAATAGGTCGATACGGCGAACTTGGCCTCGGGCGAGCCCTGCTTGTCGGCCTGGGAATACCAGTGGAAGGCGCGGGCATAGTCGGGCGGAACGCCGATGCCTTCGGAATACATCACCGCCAGCACCAGCTGGGCCTCCGATGAGCCGTTGACCGCCGCCAGCTGAATGGCGCGGACCATCTCCAGATAGGAGAGTCGCGATTCCATGTTGTGGCCGAGCATGGCCTCCAGCGTCTGGATCTGGCGGGCCGAGAGGTCGTTCGGGGCGGTCTTCACGTCTTCGGTCACGCCGAGGTAGCGCAGGGCGCGACCAACGTGGACGAAGGGCAGTTCCGTCATCCGGCCCAGCGCATATTCATAGGCGTCACCGCGCGGACGGCTCTCGTCCGAGAAGGGCACGCCCGAGGCCGGGGCCTCGTTCGGATAGAATTCGTAAGGCGGAACCCACTGGCGCGCCTTGGCCTCGACGAAGGCGCCGTAGCGCGACCGCCCCGGCGAGGACCGCTCGAAGTCCTTCAGCAGGACATAGGCGCCGACATCGCCCGTCTGAACCGCCAGGTAGTTGTACAGGTAGGCGTCGACGTCGTTCCTCGGGAACAGGCTGACGGCGGCATAGTAGCCGGCGCGACGGCGATCCGGCTGGCCGCCCGGATTGCGACCCCAGGCCTCGCGCGCCTGGGCATTGTCCTCGGGCTCGCCGAACGGACCGTAGAGGGCGTCGTGCAGCCGGGCCAGGGCGCGGAAGCCGTCCGCATCCTGGGTCGACAGGACGTAGATGATGCGGTTCCGGACCTCGGACTGCTCCTCCATCGTCATCCGCGACAGCTGCTCGTCAAGGCGACGATAGGCGACGTGGCGCTCCCAGGCCCGGCAGTCGTCGTACCGCGACACGTTGCGCAGACCGCCGAACAGGCCGCCGCGGTCCGCCCGGTTTATCGGGGCGTAGCCCTCATCATTGGCCAGGGCCATGCCGGTCCAGACCGCGCTCTCGATCGGGTCCTCGATATTCTTGTCGGTCGCCCTCAGCGCCGCATAGCGAGCGCCGAGTTCGAGCTGGGCGAAGAAATCTCCGCGGAATGCCGCGCGGCGGAGCTGGCGCAGACCGGCTTCCTGGGCATTAAACTCAGAGCCGGTGACGGACTGGGGTCGGGGGCAGGCGTTGGCCGCGGTGTTGTCGCCCTTGCGCCAGAAGGCCACGCCCTGATCGCTGCAACTGGCGACCGCGCCGGCGGTCAGGGCCAGGGCGGCGATGACAGCGACGGCCATGATCGGCCCCCGCAGGCGGGAGCCTCGCGAGCGGTCGTCATCTCTGGCGTCGCGATCGCGCATTCCCCTCACCCCGTTCCCCAAACCAACAAACTGGAAGCCCTGCAGCGGCTCGGCGTTAACCATTTCCCAAACCAACGGTTTGGTCCAGTGAACTTCCGATCATGGTTAACGCCGGTTTACGACAAAGCGTTGCCGCAAGATGGCCAGAATCGGGCGCGGCCAAGCTTAATCCACAGAAAACAGCGGTTTACGCTTGTGAGGCGAACGGTCCCTCGCACCCGGCGGCCCTGCGGCCTATATGCCGCGCTCGCCTGTCGAAGCTCTGGAGCCCGCATGTCCTACGTCGCCCGCGACGATCGCCCCGCCGACAAGGCCGCCCGCTATGCCGAGGTCGAGGCCGAGATTCTGGCGGTTCTGGACGGCGAGCCGAATGTGACGGCCCGTATGGCGACGGTGTCATCGATGCTGGCCGACGCCTTCGAGGACTATTTCTGGACCGGTTTCTATGTCGTTGACCCTGCCAAAGAGCGTGAGCTGGTGGTGGGCCCCTATCAGGGCACGCTCGGCTGCTTGCGAATCGCCTTCGGTCGCGGCGTCTGCGGTACGGCGGCCGAGACGCGGACGACCCAACTCGTCGAGGACGTCCACGCTTTCCCCGGCCACATCGCCTGCGACGGCAGGTCCGAAAGCGAGATCGTCGTCCCGGTCTTGGACGGCGGGGGCGACCTGATTGCCGTGTTCGACGTGGACGCGACGCGGAAGGCCGCGTTCGACGCGGTGGACGCCGAGGCGCTGGAGCGGTTGCTGGGCAAGGTGTTCGCCAGCTAAGCGTCTCCGATGCGCATCGGTATCGACTTCGGCGGAACCAAGATCGAGGCCGTGGGCCTGGATGCCGACGGCGGCGTCTTGGCTCGCAAGCGCGTGCCCAATCCCGGGGCCTATGACGCCGCCATCGACGCAGTCGCCGACCTGGTCGGCTTCGTCGAGCAGGAGAGCGGGCGGACCGGCACAGTCGGCATGGGCACGCCCGGGTCGCAGTCACCGCGCACCGGCCTCATGCGAAACTCCAACTCCGTCTATCTGAACGGGCGGCGGTTCGGCGACGATCTGGAGGCGCGGCTCGGGCGGCCGATCCGGCTGGCCAACGACGCCAACTGCCTGGCCCTGTCCGAGGCGACCGACGGCGCGGCGGCGGGAGCGAAGGTCGCCTTCGCCATCATCATCGGCACGGGCTGCGGCGGCGGACTGGTCGTGGACGGTTCGCTGGTCGAGGGCGTCGGCGGGGTCGCGGCCGAGATCGGCCACGTCAGCCTGCCCTGGCCGGCCGCCGGGGAAGCGCCGGGTCCGAAATGCTGGTGCGGCCTGCACGGATGCCTGGAGACCTGGGTGTCGGGCTCGGGCCTGCAGCGCGATCATCTTGAGCGGACAGGGCAGGCGCTGGACGCGCAGGGGATCGTAGCCGGGGCGCGCGCCGGTGAGGCGGCCTCGGTCGAAAGTCTGGATCGCTATGTTGACCGGCTGGGCCGGGCCATCGCCATGATCACGAACCTCGTCGATCCCGATGTCGTCGTTCTGGGCGGCGGGATGTCGAACGTGACGGAGCTGTATGAGCGGCTACCCGCCGTGGTCGAGCGTTACGCCTTCTCCGATCACTGGGCGGGCCGGATCGCGCCGGCGGTCTGGGGCGATGCCTCCGGCGTGCGCGGCGCGGCGCGGCTGTGGCCGCTGGACGAACCTCAAGGAGACACCCCATGACCACTCGCACCCTCGTCGTCACCGGCGGCCACGGCGTTCTCGGCAAGGCGGTCGTCGAGGCGGCGCTGGCCAGAGGCCTTAACGTCGCCCTCATCGACCATGCCACGGGCGAGGCGGCGCCAGATGGGGCGCTGGAGATCGGCGGGGTCGACCTGACCGACGCGAGCGCGACCGAAGCCGCCATAGCGAAGGTCGTCGAGCGGTTCGGCGGCATCGACGCCCTGCTGAATATCGCCGGCGGCTTCGTCTGGCAGACGACCGACGACGCCAGACCCGCGTGGGACAGGATGTTCGCGCTGAACCTGACCACCGCGCTGAACGCCAGCCGCGCCGCCCTGCCCCATCTGAGGGCGTCGACCGAGGGCCGGATCGTCAACGTCGGCGCCAATGGCGCGCTGAAGGCCGCGGCGGGCATGGGAGCCTATGGGGCGTCCAAGTCGGCAGTGCATCGCCTGACGGAGGCCTTGGCCGAGGAATTGAAATCGACCTCGGTGACCGTCAACGCCGTCCTGCCTTCGATCCTCGACACACCGCAGAACCGCGAGGACATGCCGGACGCCGATCCTGCAAAATGGGTCCAGCCGTCGGATCTGGCCGAGGTCATGCTGTTCCTCGCCTCGCCGGCGTCGCGCGCGATCACCGGCGCCCTGATCCCCGTCACGGGTCGCGTCTGAAGATGGATATCCCCCGCAGCCTCCTGTTCCTGCCCGCCTCCAACCCCCGCGCCATCGAGAAGGCGCGGGGCCTGGACTGCGACCTCGCCGTGCTGGACCTCGAGGACGCGGTCGCGCCCGAGATGAAGGCCGGGGCCCGGGCGGCGGCGGTCGCGGCCGTTCAAGCCGGCGGCTTCAGGGGATCGGTCGGGGTGCGGGTCAATGCGCTGGGGACCGAATGGGGCGAGGCGGACCTGGAGGCGCTGGCAGGCCTGCCGCTCGACTGGATCGTCGCGCCCAAGATCGAGGAGCCGGGCCTGATCGACGCCTATGACGCGCGCATGGATGAATCCGTGCGGCTCTGCGCCATGATCGAAACGCCCAGAG
Organism: Brevundimonas sp.; assembly: GCF_965278935.1. Classification (GTDB taxonomy): domain Bacteria; phylum Pseudomonadota; class Alphaproteobacteria; order Caulobacterales; family Caulobacteraceae; genus Brevundimonas. The sequence goes on from NZ_OZ257124.1 coordinate 2,821,342, forward strand.
CCCTGCTCGATCTCTCACATATCGCAGGCGCAGGAGGGCCTCTGAGGGCGCTCATGCTGGGGGTCAACGACCTGGCGGCGACACTGGGGACGGGCGCATCGAAGGATCGCGAACCGCTGAAGCCCTGGCTGGCGGCGACGGTTGCGGCGGCGCGGGCGAACGGGCTGGCGGCCATCGACGGCGTGTTCAACGGGCTGACCGATCCGTACGGGCTGGCCGCCGAGTGCGCACAGGGGCGGCTCTACGGCTTCGACGGCAAGAGCCTGATCCATCCGAACCAGATCGAGGCGGCCCACGAGGCTTTTTCTCCGACCCCGGACGAGCTCGCACAGGCTCAGGCCATCGTCGATGCCTTCGCCGCTCCGGAGGCGGACGGATCGGGCGCGATCCGGGTCGCCGGCGCTATGGTCGAACGGCTTCATCTCGCACGCGCACAGGCCCTGCTGGCGCGCGCCGCTGCGAGCCGATAGACCGTCAGCCGAGCTCGGCGAAAGCGTAACGGTTGCAACACCCTGTCCTCCTCAGCACGGATGAGCCCGGCGGTTCGCCCCGGCGAGCCTGGGTGTGTTCTCCGGGGATCTTGGAGGTCCCGTTCCTGCGGACCTTCCTGCCCGAACTGGAGCTGGTCGCCAGCCCTTTCGCGGCCGTCGATGCGGTTGTCGGCTGGGGTCTGAAGCCGACATCGAAGGCGGGACGAAATAGGGCAGTGGCGAAAAACCTGCCCTATCTGGCGCTGGAGGACGGGTTCCTCCGATCCATCGGGCTGGGCGAGACCGGCGCCGCTTCGCTGAGCCTGATCGTCGACGACATCGGCGTCTACTATGACGCCACTCGCCCCTCGCGGCTGGAACAGCTGATCGAGACCGCGCCTGACTGGTGCGACCCCGCTATGCACGCCCGCGCTGCCGCCCTGATCGCGCGCGTGGTCGCCTCGGGCCTGTCGAAAACGAATATGGGCGGCCTCCTCGACCGGTCGATCCTCAAGCCCGGCCCGCGCATCCTGCTGGTCGACCAGACGGCGGGCGACGCCTCGATCGGCAACGGTCTGGCCGGCCCTGAGAGTTTCGCGGCGATGGTCCGGACGGCGAAGGCCGAGCATCCCGACGCCCAATTGATCGTCAAACGTCACCCGGCTGTGGCGGCGGGCAAGAAGAAGGGCTGTATCGCCGATGCGGACCTGAAGGGCGTCACCCTGCTGGACGCCGACGTGCGTCCGGCCGAGCTGCTGGCCGAGGTGGATGCGGTCTGGTGCGTGACCTCCGCGCTCGGGTTCGAGGCCCTGCTGCGCCGCCTGCCCGTCCGCTGTTTCGGCGCCTCCTTCTATTCGGGGTGGGGCCTGACGACGGACGAGGTGCAGACCGGCCGACGCGGCGTCCGGCGCGATCTGGAGACCGTCGCCGCCGCCGCCTTGATCGCCTATCCCCGCTATGTCGATCCGGTGACCGGACTGCGCTGCGAAGCCGAGGCGGCGATCGACCGGCTGATCTCACTGCGGGACCGGGCCGAGCGCCTCGCGGGATACTGGGCCGGGGTCGGCTTCTCGCCCGCGAAACGCCCGCCGATCCGGCGGCTGCTGAACGGCCCGCGCACGACCATGAAGTACTTCGCCTCCGCCAGCCGCGCTGCGGCCAAAGCTGAGGAGACCGGCGGCCGACTGATTTACTGGGCCGGCAAGGAGACGGCGGAGATCGCCGGCGTCGCCGCGACCACCTCCGCGCCGGTGGTGCGGATGGAGGACGGCTTCATCCGCTCGCGCGGCCTGGGCTCGGACTTCTTCGGGGCGCTCAGCGTCGCCTTGGACGACCAGGGCGTCTACTACGACCCGACCAAACCCTCACTGCTGGAAAGCCTGATCGAGGGCGGGACGCAGACACCGGAGATGCTGGCGCGCGCCAAGGCCGTGCGCGCACGCGTCGTCGACGCCGGTCTGTCCAAATACAATCTGGCCGGAGCCGGACGCCGCCCCGACTGGCCCGGCGGCGCCCGCAAGGTCCTGGTCGTCGGCCAGGTCGAGAACGACAAGTCGATCCTGAAGGGCTGCGGGGATATCCGCACCAACTCGGGTCTCGTCGAGGCGGTGCGGGCCGACTATCCGGACGCCTTCCTGATCTACCGCAACCACCCCGATGTCATGAGCGGCAACCGGCCGGGCATGCTCGACGCCTCGGCGATCCATGCGGTGGACGCGATAGCCGACGATTTCGACATCATCGACTGTCTGGAGGCCTGCGACGTGCTGGCGACCCTGACCTCCCTGTCGGGGTTCGAGGCGTTGCTGCGCGGCAAGGCGGTGGCGACCTATGGCCGGCCCTTCTACGGCGGCTGGGGGCTGACGCAGGATCGGATGACCTATGAGCGCCGCACGCGCCGGGCGAGCCTCGATGCGCTGGTGGCCGCGGCCCTGATCGAGTACCCGATCTATGTCACGCCAGAAGGCTGGCCCTGCGAGGCCGAGGATCTGGTCGCTGCCCTGATCGCCGCGCGCAACGACCCTCCGCCCGAGGCTCCGCCTCACCAGATCGCGCGTTGGTGGAAGGGCATGCTCGCCAGTCTCGACCGCCGCCCGCCACCGGCCTATTGAATCCATCAACGGGGGCAATGACATCCCTCGAACGGGACGCACCAAACCGTCCCTCAAGCAGCGAGGCTCCGCGAGCCGAGCGATAGGGACGAAAAAAGAGTGCCACACGCCGTCATCGCCGCCACCGGCCTGTTCACCCCCGAACAGTCGATCTCGAACGCCGAACTGGTGGAGGCCTACAACGCCTGGGCCGAGAACTGGAACAGGGATCACGCGCTGCAGATCGCCGAGGGCGATGTCGCGGCCCTGACGCCCTCCTCCGTCGAGTTCATCGAGAAGGCCTCGGGCATCAAGAGCCGGTTCGTGCTCGACAAGGCCGGTGTGCTCGACCCCTCACGGATGGCGCCACGCATCCCCGAACGCGGCAACGACGAGCTGTCGATCATGGCCGAGATGGCGGTCAAGGCGGCACGTCAGGCGATCGAGGCCTGGGGCAAGCCGGTCTCGGAGATCGGTGCGGTCCTGTGTGCCGCGTCCAACATGCCCCGCCCCTATCCGGCCCTGGCTGTCGAGATCCAGCAGGCCTTGGGCATCGAGGGTTTCGGATTCGACATGAACGTCGCCTGTTCCTCTGCCACCTTCGGCATCAAGACCGCGGCGGACTTCATCGCAAACGACCCGACCAAGGCCGTGCTGATGGTCAACCCGGAGGTCTGTTCGGCCCACCTGAATTTCACCGACCGCGACAGCCACTTCATCTTCGGCGACGTCTGCACCGCCGTGATCGTTGAGAGCTCCGAGACAGCGGGACCCGGCGGCTGGGACATCCTCGGCACGCGACTGAAGACGGTCTTCTCCAACAACATCCGCAACAACTTCGGCTTCCTGAACCGCTGGGCTCAGGAAACGGGCGCGGGTCCGGACGAACGCGCAGCCGGCCAGCAGGACGACAAGCTGTTCATCCAGCAGGGTCGCAAGGTCTTCAAGGATGTGGTGCCGATGGTGTCGGACATGATCGTGGACCACGCGGGCGACCTCGGCATCGAACCAACCGGCCTGAAGCGGATGTGGCTGCACCAGGCCAACATCAACATGAACCAGATGATCGGCCGCAAGGTGCTGGGCCGCGACCCGGAGCCGAACGAGAACGTCATCATCCTGGACGAGTACGCCAACACCTCCTCGGCCGGTTCGGTCATCGCCTTCCACCTGCATCAGGACGGCTTCGAGGCCGGCGATACGGGGCTGATCTGCAGCTTCGGCGCGGGATATTCGGCCGGGACGGTCTTCGTGCGGAAACGCGCCTGATCACGAACTGATGACCCGACAAACACCGGCTTAGCTTGCGTCCGGCGGCTGTCTCTGGGAGGACTTCGCCACCAGACGCCGCCCGGAACGGAGTCCCCGGATGAGCCAAGCGCCCGCCAAGCCCAACTTCCTCGAATCCCTCGCACGAGACGTCGCGATGGTGCTGAAATCGCTCGGCGGTTCGGCGCATCAGGACACGGTCATCGATTGCGTGGCGGCGCTCAGGCGTACGCGCGGAGAGCCGGTGACGCAGGACCTGAAACAGGCGATCGTCGAGGCTTTCGAGGAATTCTCCGAATGGTTTGCCCGTCCGTTCGGCGCGGGCTCCAAACGCTGGGCCCTGATCGCCGAGCCCGGCTGAAGGGGCGCCCCGCCCGCGATGCGGACGGGGCTCCATCTCATTTTCTAGAAGCGACGCACGTAGCTGACACCGTAGGTGTCGACCTCGCTGCCGTTGTCGTCGGTGAAGTCACGGCGCGTCCAGTCCGCACGTACGCCGTTCTGCGCGTCGAAGAAGTAGTTGCCGCCGACCCCGTAGTTGACGCTCTCGCCATCGGCCTCGGCGCGGACGCCGGCGGCCTCAGCCTTGATCGAAGTCGTGCCGTAGCCGACGCGGCCGAACAGTTCGAGGTTCGGCGACACCGGCAGGATGCCGACGGCGTAGGCGGCGGCGTCATAGTCGTGTTCGACCTTGGCGTTCACGCCGGCGACGGTGACGTTGTCGTCACGGACGCCGATTGAGGCCTCGCCTTCCACGGCGAAGTTCGGATGCAGGCGAGCCGTGGCCCGACCCGTGATCGCACCAAGATCGGCGCCGTCGGCGTCCAGAGCGGTATAGCCGGCCGAGCCCGACCATTGCGGCGTCGAGATCTTCTGAGCCATCGCAGGCACGGCGAACAGTGAAATAGCGGCGGTCGCGAGAAGAATGTTACGCATAGTTTCTATAACTCCTAGATGTGGGAACGTTGTCCCTGCCCCATCCAGCGAGTGCACAAGTATGTACTCCGCCGGGTCGTTCCATGGCCGGATGATTACAGACTGGAGACTGTGCGTGCCGAAGCACAGACGGCGTTATACTCGCCGCCTTGTCGCCCTATTCCATCGTTGACAGCAGGGTCGCGGCCATTCCGTTGAGCGGAGCGGCGATGCCGTGGACGGCGCCCAAGCGGGCAATGACGCCGTTGCGGGCGTCCCACTCCATCGAACGGCCGGCGAGACGGTCGCCGAGAAGCGAGTTGACCGAGTCTGGCGGTGAGGTCTCGGCCCGCTCCACGACCCAGTCGGGGATGTGGTCGCCGAGATCCGCGCCCTCAGCCCGGCCGACGAGCACGCATTCGCGCACCATAGCCCGCATCAAGGCGGCGACGCCCGCCTCACGCACCACGCCGCCGGGGAGGCCGGTCAGGGCGTTGACCGCCCCGGCGCAATTCAGGCTGAGCTTGGTCCAGGCGACGGTGGTTAAGTCCCCGGTCGTCGAGGCGTCAATGACGCTCCCGGCGAACAGGGCGACGAAGGTCTCGCCCGCCTCGCCAGCCGGGACCACGATCGTGCCATCGCGCCGGTGCTGGATGCGACCGGGGGCGCTGCGTTCGGCTGGAATGTCGACGACCACCGGGACGATTCGCTCGCGGGCGACGAAGGGAGCGAACCGTTCGACGTGCTCGACGCCGTTCTGGAGCACGGCGACATGGGTGTTCGGCCCGACCAGAGGCGCGAGCCAGCGCGAGGCGGCGGCGACGTCATAGGCCTTGGTCGCGACGAGGACCCAGTCGACGGGGGCGGTGATCTCGGCTGGATCCGTGACCACGCGGGGGCTGGCCTCGATCAGGCGGCCGTCGGGTGCTTCGACCACCAGACGGTCCAGCGGCGTACGGGCGCACAGGGTGACCGACGACACGAGCGGGCTGTGCGACAGCCAGGCCGCGACCGTGCCGCCGATGGCTCCGGGGCCGACGACGGCGATAGAGAGCTTTGCGGGAGAGGTCATCAGCGGGACTTATGCCCTGCCCCGCGCCCCCGCAACGCGATCACCGATCCTTTTCGCGGGCCTCGCCGCCGCGGGTGACCAGGGCCGCCTGCGCCGCCGCCAGACGGGCGATCGGCACGCGATAGGGGCTGCAGCTGACGTAGGCCAGGCCCACTTCCTCGCAGAAGGCGATCGAGGCGGGGTCGCCGCCGTGTTCGCCGCAGATGCCCATCTTGATATCGGGACGGACCGCCCCGCCCCGCTCGGCGGCGATGCGGATCAGGTCGCCGACGCCTTCCTGATCGAGGCGGACGAAGGGATCGGTCTCGAAGATGCCCTTGTCCATGTAGGCCTGCAGGAACCGACCCGAATCGTCGCGGCTGATGCCGAAGGTGGTCTGGGTCAGGTCGTTGGTGCCGAAGGAGAAGAACTCGGCATGCTCGGCCAGATCGCCGGCGCGCAGGGCCGCGCGCGGCAGTTCGATCATGGTGCCGACCAGATATTCGACGCTGTCGCCGGTCTTGGCGAAGACGTCGCGCGCAGTGCGGTCGGTCAGCTCGCGCAGGTATTTCATCTCCAGACCCATGGCGACCAGAGGGTGCATGATCTCGGGGATCGGGGCTTCGGCAGCGGTTTTCTTGACCTCCAGCGCGGCCTCGAGGATCGCCCGGACCTGCATCTCGTAGATCTCGGGATAGGCGACGCCGAGACGGCAGCCGCGGTGGCCGAGCATCGGGTTGGTCTCGTGCAGTTCGCGGGCCCGACGCTTCAGCTTGGCGGCGTCGATGCCCGAGGTGGCCGCCAGCGCGTCGATGTCCTCGTCGGAGTGCGGGATGAACTCGTGCAGGGGCGGGTCGAGCAGGCGGACCGTGACGGGCAGGCCGGCCATGATGGTGAACAGCTCGACGAAGTCCGACTTCTGGAACGGCTCGATCTTGTCGAGCGCCGTGCGGCGGCCGGCCTCGTCGTCGGCCAGGATCATCTCGCGCACGGCGGCGATGCGGGCCTCGTCGAAGAACATGTGCTCGGTGCGGCACAGGCCGATGCCCTCGGCGCCGAAGCCGCGCGCAGTGCGGGCGTCGAGCGGGGTTTCGGCGTTGGCGCGGACCTTTAGGCGGCGGACCTTGTCGGCCCAGGCCATCAGGGTCTGGAAGTCGCCGGTCAGTTCCGGCTCGATCATGGCCACGGCGCCGTCCAGCACCTCGCCCTTCGAGCCGTCGATGGTGATGACCTCGCCGGCCTTGAAGGTGCGCCCGCGCGCGGTGAAGGTCTGGGCCTGTTCGTCGATATGGATCTCGCCGGCGCCGGAGACGCAGGGACGGCCCATGCCGCGCGCCACGACGGCCGCGTGGCTGGTCATGCCGCCGCGCGCCGTGACGATGCCGCGCGCCGCGTGCATGCCGTGGATGTCCTCGGGCGAGGTCTCTTCGCGCACCAGAATCACGGCGTCGCCGAGCTGGTTGAGGCGCTCGGCCTCATCGGCGTCGAAACAGATCTTGCCGGTCGCGGCGCCTGGGCTGGCGGGAAGTCCGGCGGCCACGACGTTGCGGGTCGCGTTGGGGTCCAGCGTCGGGTGCAGCAATTGGTCGAGAGCCGACGGCTCGACGCGGCTGATCGCCTCTTCCTGGGTAATAACGCCCTCGGCGGCGAGGTCGACGGCGACCTTCAGCGCCGACTTGGCGGTGCGCTTGCCGTTGCGGGTCTGCAGCATCCACAGCCGGCCCTGTTCGACCGTGAACTCGATGTCCTGCATGTCGCGGTAGTGGCGCTCCAGCGTGCCGACGACGTCGACGAACTGACCGAAGACGACGGGCATGGCCTCTTCCATCGAGGGGGCGGTCTCGCCCATCTCCTCGCGGCCGTCCTTCGTCAGCGACTGGGGCGTGCGGATGCCGGCGACGACGTCCTCGCCTTGGGCGTTGATCAGGAACTCGCCGTAAAGTTTCGCTTCGCCCGTCGAGGGGTTGCGGGTGAAGGCGACGCCGGTGGCCGAGGTCTCGCCCATGTTGCCGAACACCATCGACTGGATGTTGACGGCGGTGCCCCAGCTTTCGGGGATGTCGTGCATGCGGCGATAGAATTTCGCCCGGTCGTTCATCCAGCTGGCGAAGACGGCCGAGACGGCGCCCCACAGCTGTTCGTTCGGATCCTGAGGGAAGGCGCGGCCCAGTTCGCGTTCGACCACGGCCTTGTACTCGGTGACGACCTTTTCCCAGTCGGCGGCCGACAGGTCGGTGTCGACGGTGACGCCCAGGCGATCCTTGTGGTCGTCGAGGACTTCCTCGAAGTCGTCGTGGGACAGGCCGAGAACCACGTTGGAGTACATGGTGATGAACCGGCGGTAGCTGTCGAAGGCGAAGCGACGGTCGCCAGACAGCTTCGCCAGACCCTCGACCGTCTCGTCGTTGAGACCGAGGTTCAGGACCGTGTCCATCATCCCCGGCATGGAGGCGCGGGCGCCCGAGCGGACGGAGACGAGGAGCGGGTTGGAGGCGTCGCCGAAAGTCTTGCCGACGATCGATTCGACGGCCTTCAGACCGGTCGCGACCTGTTCGGCGAGGTCGCCCGGATAGGCGTTGCCGTTGGAGAAATAGTGGACGCAGGCTTCGGTCGTGACGGTGAAGCCGGGGGGCACCGGGAGGCCCAGCTTCGCCATCTCGGCCAGGTTCGCGCCCTTGCCGCCCAAGAGGTTCTTCATCGACGCATCGCCGTCGGCGGAACCGCCACCGAAGCCGTACACCCACTGAGTCATCGGTAGTCCCCTGAAGTCGGATCGTGCCGGCGGGTTGCCCCCGCTCGCGTGCGGCCCTGACTACAATGCTGCGGACGCGAAGGCGAGGCCGGCCTGTAACAAAGGGTGATGGGTTGTTTCGGTTCCGGCGTTTCCTGCGCGGGAAACGCCGGATCGGGCGATCAGGCCAGCATGCGGACATTGGGCTCGCGGGCCCACTGTCTCGTGGCGGCCGCCGGCAGCCAGGCGTCGGCGCCGCCGGACAGATCGACCACGCCGTCGTCCGGCTCGACATTGGCCTTGTCCAGCAGCGGCTGCGACTCTGCGGTGAAGCCGATCGCTTTCAGATGGCCGAATGCGTGGGCGACGAAGTCGATGGCCGCGCCCTCCTTGGTCAGTTCGGCGCAGCCGGCCTCCGACAGAACCAGGGCGACCGCGTCGAACACCACCGACGGGGAGCCGGCCAACTGACCATCGGCCTTCAGCTTCCTGCCGCCCTTCAGGGTCACGCCGCCGATCTTGGGAGCCACGATCTTGACCGTCGCGCCCGCCCCTTTGGCCGCCGCCTTGACCGCATCGATGACCGCGCCGTCCGCGCCGTCGGTGACAAGAATGCCGACCGCGCGGCCCTTCAGCGTGTCGGGATATTTGCCGACGATGCGAAGAGCGGGCGAGGCGTCCATGTCGAAGGGTTCGCTCGCGGCCGGATTGGCGGCGGGCAGTTTGACGTTCAGGCCGTCGGCCACGCGCTGGGCTAGGGTCGCATCGACGTTCTGGAGATTGCCCAGAACCCGGTCGCGGACGTGGTCCATCGTCACCTTGGACAGTTCGAACACCAGGGCGCTGGCCAGGTGGGCCTGTTCGATCTCTGTCTGGCTCTGGAAGAACAGCCGCGCCTGCGAATAGTGATCGGCGAAGGTCTCTGCGCGGATGCGGACCTTGGTTCCCTCCACAGGCTGTTCGAACGAGCGGAAGCCGCCCTTGGAGTCCTCGCGCGGCCCACCGTCCTCGCCCGCCTGGGACAGGCTGTTGGGCTCATAGTTGGCGCGGCCCTTGGGGACCTGCATCTGCATGTGACCATCGCGCTGCATGTTCTGGAACGGGCAGCCCCTGGCCTGATTGATCGGCAGCTGATGGAAATTGACCGTGCCCAAGCGCGACAGCTGGGTGTCCTGGTACGAGAACAGCCGGCCCTGCAGCAGGGGATCCTCGGAAAAATCGATGCCCGGCGGGATGTTGGTGGGCAGGAAGGCGACCTGCTCCGTCTCGGCGAAGAAATTGTCCGGGTTGCGGTTCAGGGTCATCTTGCCGATGACGCGCAGCGGATACAGTTCTTCCGGGATCAGCTTGGTCGAATCCAGCACGTCGAACGGCAGGGCGTCGGCCTCATCCTGCGTCAGTAGCTGAACCGCCAGATCCCACTCGGGGAAGTCGCCCGCGTCGATGGCCTCGAACAGGTCGCGACGGTGGAAGTCCGGATCGGCGCCCGCGATCTTGACCGCCTCGTCCCAGCAGGTCGACTGGGTGCCGAGACGCGGCCGCCAGTGGAACTTCACCAGCGTCGCCTCGCCCGCCGCGTTGATCAGGCGGAAGGTGTGGACGCCGAAGCCCTCGATCATGCGCAGGGAGCGCGGGATAGTCCGGTCGGACATCGCCCACATGACCATGTGGGTGCTTTCGGGCATCAGGCCAATGAAGTCCCAGAAGGTGTCGTGAGCCGACGCCGCCTGCGGATAGCCCCGGTCCGCCTCCATCTTCACCGCGTGGATCAGATCGGGGAATTTGATCGCGTCCTGGATGAAGAAGACCGGGATGTTGTTGCCGACGAGGTCCCAGTTGCCTTCGGACGTGTACATCTTGACCGCAAAGCCGCGAACGTCGCGCGGGGTATCGACCGATCCCGCACCTCCGGCGACGGTGGAGAAGCGGGTGAACAATTCTGTCTGCTTGCCGACCTCGGTCAGGATTTTCGCGGTGGTGTAGTCGGCTAGGCTTTCGGTCAGTTCGAACACCCCGTGGGCGGCCGAGCCGCGCGCGTGGACGATCCGTTCGGGGATCCGCTCATGGTCAAAATGCTGGATCTTCTCGCGCAGGACGAAGTCTTCCAGCAGGTGCGGCCCGCGCGGACCGGCCGACAGGGTGTTCTGGTTGTCGCTGACCGGGACCCCGTGGTTGGTCGTCAGCCGTGTCTCGGGTGTCGAAGCGGTCTGATGGGTCTCCCCGGCATTGCCGAGGGTCGTGGGGGTCTTGGCGGTGGGCATGCGAGCGTCCTGACTGCGGGTTGCGGTCAGAACGCGCCGTTATCCTCAAGGTCTCAGCTTAGCCGCTAGACAGGTCGATCTGTCTGTTCGGCGACGTTTGGCCCCTACCCCGCCACCTGTCCGAAGTCGGCGACCTTGCCCATGACCGTGCGGACCTGACCCAGCAGCTTCAGGCGGTTGTCGCGCTCGGCGGCCACGTCGGAGTTGACGAGGACGTCGGTGAAGAAGGCGTCAACCGGGGCGCGCAGGGCGGCCAAGGCCGTCATAGCGGCGGCGAAGTCCTCGGCGTCCAAGGCCGCATCGACGGCCGTGCGAGCGGCTTCAGCGGCGAAGGCGAGCTTCGTCTCGGCCTCGGGCTGATTCGGCAGGCCGGTCTGGACCATGCCGGTCGGGACGGCGCCCTTCTTCTCCTCGGCCTTGAGGATGTTAGAGGCGCGCTTGTAGCCGGCCAGCAGGTTGGCGCCGTCGTCGGTGGCGAGGAAGGCGTCGAGGGCCTCCACCCGACGCACGATGCGCACGAGGTCGTCGTCGACCCCAGAGAACGAACCCGCATCAATGAGATCGTGTGATAGGCCCCGGTCGCGGAGGCTGACCTTCAGTCTCTCGATTATGAAGTCAGCCACGTCGTTGCCGGGGGTCCGACGATCTTCGGCAACCAATCTACCTTTAAAGGTCTTCAGCTCGGGATAGGTAATCACGCGGTCGGCAAAAGGCTCTAGCCATCTCGGCATAGGAATGGCGTGCGGGCCGTTCCCGAAGGGGTTGAAGTAGGCTTCTTCGACCCGGGCAGAAGGGTCGGTTCGCAATATGTCCGCTACGCGATGGGACTCGGACAGCTCAGAGGCGGAAAAGCGCGCGTCGCTCTCCAGCACCAGCCGGATCACGCCCAGCGCCGCACGCCTCAGCGCAAACGGGTCCTTCGAGCCTGTGGGCTTCTCGTCGATGGCGAAGAAGCCGGCGAGGGTGTCGAGCTTGTCGGCCAGGGCGACAGCGACCGTCAGGGGTGCGGTCGGGACCGTGTCGGCCGGACCCTGCGGCTTGTAGTGGTCGCGGATGGCGTCGGCGATGGCGTCGGGCTCGCCGAAGGCGCGGGCGTAGTAGCCGCCCATCACGCCCTGAAGCTCCGGGAACTCGCCGACCATGCCGGAAGCCAGGTCGGCCTTGGCGAGGCGGGCGGCGCGTTCGGCCTCGTCGGGGTTCGCGCCGACCAGCGGGGCGATCTCGCGGGCCAGGGCGGCGATGCGCTCGACACGCTCGGCCATCGTGCCCAGCTTGGCGTGGAAGGTGACGCCGCCGAGTTTCGACAGCCAGGCGTCGAAGCCGACCTTGCGGTCCTCGTCCCAGAAGAAGCGGGCGTCGTTCAGGCGGGCGGACAGGACGCGGCTATTGCCGGCGGCCAGGGCGGCGCCGCCGTCGGTGGCCTCGACATTGGCGACGACGATGAAGTTCGGAGCCAGCTTGCCGGTCTTCGGATCGCGGACGGCGAAGTATTTCTGGTGCACCTTCATCGACAGGCGCACCACCTCGGGCGGCAGGTCGAGGAACTGCGGGTCCATGTCGCCCAGGATGGGCGTCGGCCATTCGGCGAGGCCGGCGACCTCCTCCAGCAGGCCGTCGTCGTCGACCAGTTCGAGGCCCTTGGCGTGGCAGGCGGCGCGGGCGGCCTCGAGTATCTTCAGCTTGCGGTCGGCGACGTCGAGGATGACGAACTGCTGTTCCAGCTTCGCGCGATAGTCGGCGAAATCCTTGACCGCGAACGGCTGGCCGGAGCCGAGGAAGCGGTGCCCCTCGGTCGTGTCGCCGCTGACGATGCTTCCAGCGCCGGGAGACCCGTCCGCGATGGCGAACGGCACGATGCTGCCGTCGAACAGACAGACGATCCGCTTCAGCGGCCGCACCCAACGCAGGGTCGCGTCGGCCCAGCGCATCGACTTGGGCCAGGGGAAGTTCCGGATCACGTGCTCGACCGTCTCAGCGACGACGGCGGTCGTCTCGACGCCCTTCTGGTCGATGACGGCGAACAGGACGCCGTCGCGCTCGGTCAGTTGCTCACGCGTCAGGCCGGTCTTGCGCAGGAAGCCCTCCAGCGCCTGTTCCGGGGCGTTGGCGCGCGGGCCCTTCAGTTCTTCGGAGCGATCCGGGGTCGCGGTCGGCAGGCCTTCGATGACGAGCGTCAGACGGCGTGGCCCGGCGTATGTCGTCAGGGCGTCCCAAGTTAAGCCGGCGGCCTTCAGCCGTTCGGTCGCCATGCGTTCGAGGTCGCGCGCGGCGCCCGATTGCATGCGGGCGGGGATCTCTTCGGAGAACAGTTCGAGGAGGAGTTGGGGCATCAGGCGGTTTTCCGCTCTTGTTCGACGTAGGCCAGCGCGCAGGCTTTGCAGAGGTCGCGGATGCGGCCGATGTAGCTCTGGCGTTCGGCGACGGCGATGGCGCCGCGGGCGTCCATCAGGTTGAACAGGTGGGAGGCCTTGAGGACTTGGTCGTAGGCCGGCAGGACAAGCTGCTGACCTTGCGGGCCGGTCATGGCGAGCAGGCGGGTCGATTCCGCCTCCATGTCCTCGAACCGGCGCTTCAGGCCCTCGACGTCATAGCCGTGGAAGTTGGCTTCCGACTGCTGGCGTTCGTTTTCAAGGAAGACCTCGCCATAGGTCAGGCCGTCCTTGTTGAACTTGAGGTCATAGACGTCGTCGACGCCCTGGACGTACATGGCGAGGCGCTCCAGCCCGTAGGTCAGCTCGCCCGAGACGACGTCGCATTCGATGCCGCCGACGCCCTGGAAATAGGTGAACTGGGTCACCTCCATGCCGTCGCACCAGACCTCCCAGCCCAGACCCCAGGCGCCGACGGTCGGGTTCTCCCAGTCGTCCTCGACGAAGCGGATGTCGTGCAGCTTGGGATCGATGCCGATGGCGTGCAGCGAGCCGAGGTAGAGGTCCTGCAGGTCCGCCGGGTTCGGCTTCAGGATGACCTGAAACTGGTAGTAGTGCTGGAGCCGGTTGGGGTTCTCGCCATAGCGGCCGTCTCCGGGGCGGCGACTGGGCTGGACATAGGCGGCCTTCCACGGCTTCGTGCCGAGCGCGCGCAGGACCGTGGCGGGGTGGAGCGTGCCGGCCCCGACCTGTTCATCATACGGCTGCAGGATCGCGCAGCCGCGATCGCCCCAGTATTTCTGAAGGGTCAGGATCAGGTCCTGGAAGGCGAGCGGTTCGGTCGGTGCGGCCACGGGGAGTCTTTTTGGGCAAAGAGAAAGGCGGCGGACCCTAGGGTCTGCCGCCTCTCAACTCAACACGCGTAAGGCTGATTAGGCCTGCGGCGTGGGGACCGGAGCCGGGGTCGGGGTTTCGTCGGCGTCCTCGTCATCGGCCTGACCGTCGGTCGGGTTCGGGACGGTCGGCGAGGCGAGGGTCGTGGTGGTCGCGGCCGGCTGGCCGTTCGGGGCGTTCACACCGGTCGCCGGACGGGTCGTGGTCGTCGTGGCGGTCGGCGAGGCTGTCGTGGGCGACGGCACGGCGGGCGTGGTCGGGGCCGGGGTCATCGTCGGAACGGTCGGCGCGGCGGCGGCCGGAGCCGGGGCAGCGGGCGTGGTCGGCGGCGGGGCGACGGCGCCTTCGTCCATGGCGCTGTCGGCGCCCATGGAGTCGGCGGTGGCCGAGTCGGCGGCCGGCGGGGTCACTTCATCGGTCGGCGGGGTCGCCGTGGCCGTGTCGTCGGCGGCAGGCGTGGCCGTGGTCGCCTCTTCGGCATCGCCGTTGGCGACCAGCGAATCGGCGGGGTTGAGCACCCGGTCGATGATGAAGACGGCGCCGTTGCCGGCATCGATGTCAGCGGTCGTCACGGTCGCATTGTCGACCTTGATGGCGTCGCCGGTGCCGTCCAGCTGGACTTCGGTGGTGGCGGCGGTCTGGACGCCGCCCTTGGCGCCCTCGATCTGGCTCGACTGAACGTCGGCGACGACCACGTGATACAGCAGCAGCTGACGCAGCTCATTGACATTGGCCGGGTCCAGCAGACGCGTGCGGTCGGCCTCGGACAGGGCGGCGAAGGCCGCGTCGGTCGGGGCGAAGATCGAGATCGCCGGCTGGGTGCTGAGCGTTTCGGTCAGCTGGGCGGCGTCGAGGGCGCCCAGCAGGGTCGTGAACTGGCCGTTGGCGCGCAGGACATCGACGACATTGTTCTGGATAGCCGCAGCCGGGGCGGGCGTGGCGGAGGCTGCGGTGGCCGCATCCTGGGCCGGGGCGGCGACCGGCGTTTCGGCCGGTTCCTCGGCGGCGACCGGCGGGGTCGTGGAGGGCGCCATGGGCGAGGCCGGGGCGGTTTGGGCGAAGGCGGAGCCGGCGGCGAACAGGGCCACGGCGGCGGTCGCGCTCAAAAGACGGGTGCGAAGCATGACAGTATCCTTTCAATGCTGCACAGGCCGCCGGGGAGGATACGCTCGCGGCCCGTTACTCAGTGTTACGAAGCCAATGAAAGCTTCTCACACCGTGCAGGTTCCACATCGTGTCGTTATTTGCAGCGACAAGGCGTAGCTTTGGGCGATCTCTGGGCCATCTCTCGACAGTCGTCCCGCGCGTGACTTTACTCGGCCTTATTGTGCCGCTTGCGCCGCATCGTCGCCTAAGACTGTCGCCTCGACCCACCAATTGCCGTGTTCGCCGCGC
This sequence comes from Brevundimonas sp., assembly GCF_965278935.1. Classification (GTDB taxonomy): domain Bacteria; phylum Pseudomonadota; class Alphaproteobacteria; order Caulobacterales; family Caulobacteraceae; genus Brevundimonas. The sequence continues at coordinate 2,836,787 of NZ_OZ257124.1, forward strand.
AGGTTAGCGGCGGCGCGGGCTGCGGCCTCCGCGTCCTCGAACAGGCCGAAGACGGTGGCGCCCGATCCCGACATCCGCGTCAGCCGCGCCCCGGTCGCCGCCATCGCGGACAGGGCCACCCCGATCTCCGGCTCCAGAGAGACGGCCGGTCCCTGAAGGTCGTTCCTCTTCGACGCCAGCCAGTCGATCACGGTCGCGGTCGACCAGTCGGCGGCCGGCGCGGGACGGGCGGCTGTCTTGGGCGCTCCGGCGTCATAGGCGCGATAGACGGCTCCGGTCGGCGACGGGCGGCCGGGATTGGCGAGAACCGCGTGCAACGGCGGAAACGCGGGCTCGAAGGTCAGGCGGTCGCCGACACCCTCCGCCCAAGCGGATCGCGCCGCGAAGCACATGGGACCGTCGGCGCCGACGACGCGTGAAATCCGCGCCAGTTCGGCATCGGGCAGGTCGATCTCCAGCGCCCTCGCCGCCAGCCTCAGGGCGCTGCCGGCGTCCGACGACCCGCCGCCCAGGCCCGCCGCGATCGGGAGGCTCTTCTCCAGTGTGACAGCAAGGCACGGCTCGCCGATGCCAGCCACCTGCCCAAGCTCGCGCAGGACCCGAAGGATCAGGTTGTCGCCCTCCCCCTCCAGAGCACTCGCGAACGGGCCGGTGACCGTCAGGGACAGGCGATCCGCGCGGCTCATCCGGACCCGGTCGCCGACATCGGCGAAGGCCACCAGGCTGGACAGCGGGTGGTAGCCGTCGGCGTCGATCGCACCGACATGGAGGAACAGATTGACCTTTGCCGGAGCGAGCGCCGAGAGCGTATCGGGCCGGGGCGTGCTCAGAGCTCAAGCCCCTCGGTCAGCTTGCGCTCGACCTCGGCGCGACGCTCGTCGTCGGGGTTCAGGGTGAGGACGCGGTTCCACTGGAAACCCGCCTCGCGCCGACGTCCGACCTGCCAGTAGGCGTCGCCGAGGTGGTCGTTGATCTCGGCGTTGGCCGGTTCCTTGGCGACGGCCTGTTCGAGGGTTTCGACGGCGGTGTCGTACTGACCCTGACGATACTGGGCCCAGCCGAGGCTGTCCTGGATATTGCCATCGCCGGGTTGGGCGGCATGGGCGCGGGCGATCATCGCGGCGCCTTCCTCGACGCGCGTCCCCGAGTCGACCCAGAGGTAGCCGAGGTAGTTCAGATAGGACGGCTCCTCGGGCTGCGCCTGCAAGGCCGCCCAAAGCTGGGCCTCCGCCTCGGGGATCCGGCCCAGGGATTCATAGGCGGCGCCTCTCATGAAGCGAACCTGGGCGCCCTGGTTTTCCGTGTCGAGAAGCGGGCTGTTCAGCAGCGCCAGCGCCTCGTCATAACGCTGCATCTGCAGCAGCTGACCGGCGGTGACGAAGGCGATGGCCGGATCGTTCGGGCTGGCCTCACGCGCGGACTGGAAGGCGGCGAGGGCCTCGTCCAGCCGCAGCTCCTCGGCCAGGCTCAGGCCGATGGCGACCTGGGCGGCGGCATAGAGAGGCGCGTCGCTGCGCGGCACGCGGGCCATGGCGGCCCGGGCGGCGGTATCGAGGTTCGCCTTGGCCAGGGTCTGGCCCAGCAGATACAGGCTCTCCGGCTCCGTCTTCAGATTCAACGACAGGCGCAGATAGACGACCGCGAACTCGTTGGCGTTCTCGCTGGTCGCCTGACGCGCGGCGATGATCAGGGCGCGGGCGGCGCCGTCGCGATAGTCGGGCAGGGCCGGCGGCCGCGCCCGGGCCTCGACACGCGCCTTGGCGGAAACGATCGCCGGATCCTGCGAGCCGGCGGCCAGGGTGGAGTCATAGAAGGCGAGAGCCTCCGCACGCTTGCCGCGGCGCTCGAGGAACTCGCCATAGGCGGCGCGGAACAGGGGGGCGGCGCGGGCGTCGAACGCGAGGGCGTGAAGCTCGGTCTCCGCCTCGTCGAAGCGTCGGCGATGCTCCAGCAACTGGGCGTGGTAATAGCGGCCGAACAGGACGGTGATCGGATCGCCGGTCGGGTTGGGCTCGGCCAGGGCGGTGTCCCAGTCCCCGGCGGCGGCCGCCACCCACGGCCCGATCAGGGCGGCCGCGCGGGCGTGGGGGGCGAGAACGGGACGTGTCTTCAGCGCCTCGTTGGCCGCGCGCGCATCGCCGGCGACGAAGGTCTGCACCACCGACACCAGGGCGCCGGCCTCGGCGAAGGCCGCAGGCGAGGTCCCGGAATCGGGCGAGATGCGCGCGGCGACGTCCAGATCCCCGGCCAGAAGGGCGGCGGTGAAAGCCTGGTCGCGGACAGCCGGCTGTTCCGGTGTCAGGCTCTCGACGGCGCTCAGATAGTCGGCGCCGGTCCCGGCCTCGCCGCGGCTCAGAGCGGATCGTCCCGAGAGATAGAGGCCATAGGCCGTGCGGCCCTCCTCATCGCGCGGAGCGGGGGACCAGATCCGGGGAATGGCCTCGATGGTCGGCGCAGGAGAGTCGGCATTCTCCCCCACCACGATCAGAGGCGCGAGCGGCGGCGCAACGGGCGGCGCCGGGATCCGCGGTTCGGGAATGACATCCTGAATCCGCGGCGCCGGGTCGGCCACCGGCGGCGCCTCCTGCGCGAAAGCGGGCGCCGCCGTCAGGGCGGTGAAGGCGATGAGGATCGAACGGAGGGAGGCGTGACGCATTCGCCGACATTCACCGGCTTATGCGGCGACGACAAGGCCCCTCGCCTCCCCGGCGGGTCTACATGTTCGGATAGTTCGGGCCGCCGCCGCCTTCCGGGGTCGTCCAGACGATGTTCTGCGACGGATCCTTGATGTCGCAGGTTTTGCAGTGGACGCAGTTCTGGGCGTTGATGACGAACTTCGGATCGGTCTTCGCCGCCTCGTCGGCGTAGACGACCTCGTAGACTCCGGCCGGGCAGTAGAGGCGCGCGGGCTCTCCGTATTTCGGCAGGTTGACGCGGATCGGCACGGTCGGATCGATCAGCTTCAGGTGGGCCGGCTGTTCCTCGGCGTGATTGGTGTTGGAGATGAACACGCTGGAGAGCTTGTCGAACGACAGCTTTCCGTCCGGCTTGGGATAGGCGATCGGCTTGTGCTTCGAAGCCGGCTCGGTCGATTGCGCGTCGGTCTTGGCGTGCTTCTGGGTGCCGAACACCGACAGGCCGCCGAATACCGTGCCGAACCACATGTCGAAGACGCCGAGCGCCCCGCCCAGGGTCGTGCCGAACTTCGACAGGAAGGGCTTGGCGTTGCGGACCGCCTTGAGCTCCTTCGCCACCCAGCTGTTTTCATAGGCCGTCTGGTATTCGACCAGTTCGTCGCCCGAACGGCCGGCCATGACGGCGTCATAGGCGGCGTCGGCGGCTAGCATCCCGGTCTTCATGGCGTTGTGGCTGCCCTTGATGCGCGGAACGTTCACGAAGCCGGCCGAGCAGCCGATCAGGACGCCGCCGGGGAACGACAGCTTCGGCACCGACTGGAAGCCACCCTCGGTTATCGCCCGCGCGCCGTAGGAGATGCGGGTCCCGCCCTCCAGGTGTTCGGCGATGGCGGGGTGGTGTTTGAAGCGCTGGAACTCGTCGAAGGGCGACAGGAAGGGGTTCTTGTAGTTCAGGTGCACGACGTAGCCGATGGCGACGTAGTTGTCCCCGAAGTGGTACATGAAGGAGCCGCCGCCGGTGAACTCGTCCAGCGGCCAGCCGGTCGTGTGCTGGGCCAGGCCGGGCTGATGTTTTTCGGGCGGGACCTGCCACAGCTCCTTGAGCCCGATGCCGTATTTCTGCGGCGACTTTCCGGCCTGCAGCTTGTGGCGGGCGGTGATGGTCTTGGCCAGCGAACCGCGCACGCCCTCGGCGATGAAGACGTATTTGCCGTGCAGTTCGATGCCGGGCTGGAAATCGCCGGTCGGGGCGCCGTGCTTGTCGATGCCGAAGACGCCGGCGACCACGCCCTTGACCCGGCCCGACGGCTCGTCCCAGACGACGTGGCTGGCGGCCATGCCGGGATAGACCTCGACGCCCATGCCTTCGGCCTGTTCGCCGAGCCAGCGCGTGACGTTACCGAGCGAGGCGATGTAGCAGCCGTCGTTGTGCATCATCGGCGGCAGCATCGCCATCGGCAGGCTGACCTGGCCCATCGGCCCGAGGACCATGAACCGGTCCGTGGTCACCGGCGTCTCCAGCGGCGCGCCCATGGCCTTCCAATCGGGGAAAAGCTCGTTCAGCGCCTTGGGGTCGATGACGGCGCCCGACAGGATATGGCCGCCGATCTCGGCCGACTTCTCCAGCACGGCGACGGCGATCTCCTTGCCGTCCTTCTCGGCGCGCTGCTTCAGGCGGATGGCGGCGGCGAGGCCGGCCGGGCCGCCGCCGACGATCAGGACGTCGTATTCCATGACCTCGCGCTCGACGCCCTGCAGGGCTTCAAGCGGCGGGAGGTTGTCCAGAATGGCTTCCTGGGCCGCCGTTTCGACGCCGCCTTCGATCGCTTCCTCGGCCATGTCGTTTCTTATTCCTCGTGCGTCGTGGGGTTATCTACTTATCGGAAGGTGACGCGAGGGCGGTCAAGGCTTATCCCTGCGAGCCACACGCATGAACGCCCAGCCCCACGACACCGCCGCCATCGAAAGCCTGCTCGCCTTCTGGGCCGACGCGGGGGTGGACGCCTGTTTCGAGGAGGCGGCGGTCGATCGGACGATTGTCGTCGCGCCCGCCCTGAAGGCCGTGGCCAAGGCGACGGCGTCAGTCACGCCGGTCGTGGACATGGTCGATGCGACGTCGGACGCGCGCAGGCTGGCGAACAGCGCGGACACGATGGAGGCGCTGGCCGAGGCCGCCGCCAGCTTCAAGGGCTGCGAACTGATCGGGATGGGCGCGAAACAGTGCGTCTTCGGGCGCGGTGATCCGCATGCCCCGATCCTGATCGTCGGCGAGGCGCCCGGCGCCGAGGAGGACGCGGCGGGGGAACCCTTCGTCGGGCGCGCGGGCAAGCTGCTGGACAGGATGATCGCGGCGGCGGGGCTGACGGACAAGGTCTACATCACCAACACCGTCTTCTGGCGGCCGCCGGGCAACCGGACGCCGACGCCGCAGGAACAGGCGGTCTGCGCCCCCTTCGTGGAGCGAGCCTTCTTTCTGATGAAGCCGAAGGCGGTGCTGTTGCTGGGCGCGGCGGCGGCCAAGGCGGTGCTGAAGACCGACGAGGGCATCATGCGGATGCGTGGCCAGTGGCGCGAATGGCGGCTGGCCGAGGGCGACGTTTCGGCTCCCGTCATGCCCACCCTGCATCCCGCCTTCCTGCTGCGACAGCCCCAGGCCAAGCGTCAGGTGTGGGCGGACCTGCTGGAACTGGCCGTGAGGCTGGATGCCGCGCAAAAGCCGTAGACGCAGAGTTATTGAGTCCATGCCGCTGTTGTGATTGAGGGATTCACCGCATTGCGGCATACTTCTTGTTTGACGACCGATCGCAGACCGCGCGTGTGATCCCGAATCGAGACGGGAAACGCGCAGCACGAGGGGGCCGCCGCCTTGTTCAGTTTCCGCCGCCGCGTCCTTCGGGCGCCGACGCTCGCCTTTGTGATCGCGGCCGCATCGGCGGTCGCCCTGCCCGTCATGGCCGCGCCGGAACCTTACCTCTCCGCGGTCGCCGCCGAGGATGGCGAGCAGGGCATCCGCATCAGCACCACCGCCCTCTCGAACGCCGACCGCATGAGCTACACCAGCGCGTTCGACGCCCTGCGTCGCGGCGATCTGGAGACGGCCCGCAACTCCGCACGCCAGGCCGGCGACCGCGTGCTGCTCGGACAGGTCGAGTTCGAACGCCTGTTCCACCCCGACCACACCGCCACCTATGACGAACTGGCGGCCTGGCTTCAGGATTATGCCGATCTGCCCAGCGCCCAGCGGGTCTACGCCCTGGCCGAACGACGCCGCCCGGACGGCGCCGAGGCGCCGCGACGCCCGACCGGCGCCTATTTCAGCCGCGCCTGGGACCAGGTGGCGGCGGCCGGCGGCAACTCCGAGGCCGATCCCGCCAAGGCCGCCCGCGTCGCCCTGAACCGCGACGACCTGCAGGGCGCCGTGGCCCAGGGCGAAGAGATCGGCGACTGGTGGGTCGTGGGTCTGGCCGCCTGGCGGCTGGGCGACTACCCGCGGTCCTTCACGGCCTTCGAGCGCGTCGCCGTGGACCCGACAGAAGACAGCTGGACCCGCGCCGGCGCCGGGGTCTGGGCCGCCCGCGCCGCCGGTCAGATCGGCCGTCAGGACCGGATTCAGGAGTTCCTGACCCTGTCCGCCCGCTGGCCCGCGACCTTCTACGGCCAGATCGCCCTGCGTCAGCTGGGCCAGGAGCCGACGATCGTGAACAGCGGCGGTCCGACGCCCTACGAATCGGTCGCCCGCACCTCTTCGGTCAGCGACGGCCCCATCGGCGTCAATCAACGCGAGATGGACGAGTTCCTGAACAGCGACGCCCGCGCGCGGCGCACCGTCGCCTTCTTCGAGATCGGTCGCGCCGGCGACGCCCGGGACGAACTGCGCAACGGCCTGCGAACCGCCAGCGATCGCACGCGGCGCCTGTGGACCGGACTGGCGCGCGTGCTGGGCCCCCGTCTGGGCGGCGGCAGCGGCGGCGACACGACCCGGATCGACGCGGCCAACTATCCGATGCCGGAGATCGTCCCCGAGGGCGGCTGGACCCTTGAACGGTCGCTGGTCTATGCGATCGCCCGCAAGGAAAGCGCCTTCAACGCCCAGGCCCGTTCGCCGGTCGGCGCCTATGGCCTGATGCAGGTGATGCCGTCGACGGCGGCGGAGATGACGGGCGACCGGAGCTTCGTGTCCAACCCGCAGCGGCTGTTCACGCCCGCGACCAATGTCCGCATGGGCCAGACCTATGTGAACCGGATGCTGGCCCGCCCCGAGTTCCAGGGCGACCTGCTGCGCGCCGTGGCCAGCTACAACGCCGGGCCCGGTCCGATGCTCGACGCCCTGCGTCGGCTGGGTCCGGACGCCGACCCCCTGCTGCTGATCGAGACGATCGACGTGCCCCAGGCCCGCGAGTACGTCGAAAAGGTCGTGGCCGCCTACTGGATCTATCAGCGCATGACGGGCGGGCCGCTGAACACGCTCGACGCCGTCGTCGCGGGCCAGACCCTGGTGCCGATCAGCCTGGACTATGTCGCGCCGCCGCCCATGCCGCTGTCGACCGAGCCAGTTCAGGTGGCGTCGATGGCGCCGGTGGGGACACGCTGAGCCACGGGACGGATTGGACTCCGTTTTTCCGAGTCCAGAGAGTCCAATCGTTGACCACCGACGACAGGCAGCGCCAACAAGAGTCTGATTTATCTGGTTTTTTGTATAGACCGTCCTCGCGGCGGCCAAACACTCTACAAGATGCTGCCGACCAGAGAGGCGCACAGGCAGCAGCCGACCAGGATGAACACGCCGTAGGTCATCAGCGTCGGGCGGCGCTGGGCCTCCGGCGGCGTGACATTCGGGGCGGTCGGCGTCTGGGCGGACATGGTGTCTGGTCTCGGGTTCGATCGGGACCGTAACGCCGTTCCCTTAAGGGCCCGTTCGCAGGTCTCGTTAATCGGCAGTGATGCCGACCTAAGGCCGAACCGTGACGGCCAGTTCCGTCCACTCCAGGAAGTCCGGCTGCTGTAGCAACTCGGCAACATATGTGGCCGCCACGCCATCCACGTCGCCGTGGGCCGCCAGATTGATCTGGTAGTGGCGGAAGCGCGTGGCGACGGGCGTCAGGAAGGCGTCGGGGACCGACCATTCGCCGAACAGGTATGGACCGTCGGCGCCGAATCGTCCGCGCATGGTGCGGATGATCTCGACGAGGCGACGCACATCGTCGGCGACCGCCTCGCTGGTCGGCGGCGGCGCGCGGTCGGGACCTACCATGGTGTGGACGACACCTTGGGCGTCCGGTCCCATGCCGCAGTCGCTGCGCAGCCCCATGAAGGACGAATGCATCTCGCAGGCCACAGAACGCGCCAGCCAGCGGGCGTGGGCGTCGGCGGGCCAGAGCCGAACTTGCGGGTATCGCTCGGCCGCGAAGACCGAGATGGCCATGGAATCCCAGATGGTTTCGCCGTCGACCTTGAGCAGCGGCACCTTGCCGGACGGCGACACCCTGGCCAGTTCTTCCTTGTAGCCGGGGCCGTAAAGCTGGACCTCCGTGAGGGTGAACTCCGCCCCGCACCGCTTCAGCACCAGCCAGGGCCGCAGCGACCAGGTCGAGAAGGCGATGTTGCCGACGATCAATTCCACGGTCGTTCTCCCTGCGATGACGCCGACTGTCCTTGACAGATTCGGCCCGGAAAGCCTTTACCCGCGCCCATGATCACGCGCTATTCCCGCCCCGAAGCCGTCGCCATCTGGTCCAGCGAGACCAAATACAAGATCTGGTTCGAGATCGAGGCCCATGCCGCCACCAAGATGGCCGAGCTGGGCGTCATCCCGACCGAGGCCGCCGAGGCCATCTGGGCCAAGGGCGAGAACGCCGCCTGGGATTCGGACCGCATCGACGAGATCGAGCGCACGACCAAGCACGACGTCATCGCCTTCCTGACCCACGTCTCCGAGACGGTCGGCGAGGAAGCACGCTTCCTGCATCAGGGCATGACCTCGTCGGACGTGCTCGACACCTGTTTCTCGGTGCAGCTGGTGCGCGCCTCCGACCTGCTGATCGCCGGGGTCGACCGGGTGCTGGCGGCGCTGGAGGCGCGGGCGAAGGAGCACAAGTACACGCCGACGGTGGGCCGTTCGCACGGCATCCACGCGGAGCCGGTGACCTTCGGTCTGAAGCTGGCCGGCTATCACGCCGAGTTCCAGCGGGCCAAGCGTCGCCTGATCACGGCCAGGGAAGAGATCGCCACCTGCGCCATCTCCGGCGCCGTGGGCACCTTCGCCAACGTCGATCCGGCGGTCGAAGAGTATGTCGCCGACAAGATGGGCCTGCAGGTCGAGCCGGTCTCGACCCAGGTCACCCCGCGCGACCGTCACGCCGCCTTCTTCGCCGCGCTGGGCATCGTCGCCTCGTCGATCGAGCGTCTGGCGGTCGAGATTCGCCACCTTCAGCGCACCGAGGTCCTCGAGGCCGAGGAGTTCTTCGACAAGGGTCAGAAGGGCTCGTCGGCCATGCCGCACAAGCGCAATCCCATCCTGACCGAGAACCTGACCGGCCTGGCCCGTCTGGTCCGCTCGTCGGTCGTCCCGGCGATGGAGAACGTCGCCCTGTGGCACGAGCGGGATATCAGCCACTCCTCGGTCGAGCGCGGCATCGGCCCGGACGCGACCATCCACCTCGACTTCGCCCTGAACCGTCTGGCCGGGGTGATGGAGCGATTGCTCGTCTATCCGGAGAACATGCAGAAGAACCTCGACAAGCTGGGGGGCCTCGTCCACTCGCAGCGCGTCCTGCTCGCCCTGACGCAGCTGGGGCAGTCGCGCGAGGACTCCTATGCGGCGGTTCAGCGCAACGCGATGAAGGTCTGGCGCGGCGAGGGCAACTTCCTCGACTTCCTCAAGGAAGACCCCGAGGTCATCGTGCCCGACGCCGAACTCGAGGCCCTGTTCGACCTCGGCTACCACACCAAGCATGTGGACACGGTGTTCAGGCGCGTGTTCGGATAGGGCGTGCCTGAACCGATCCGCCTTAGTCCCAAGCTCGACGCCCGCCACTACGCTGCGGCGTTCCAGCGTGACGGCATGGTCCAGGTGCCGGACTTCCTGACGCCCGAGAGCGCCGACCGGCTCGAGGCGGCGCTGAAGACCGCGACGCCCTGGGGCCTGTCGCTGACCGATGCCGCCGGAAAGGGCGAGTTTCTGTCGCCAGAAGCCTTGCAGGCGCTGGGTCGCGACGGGGTGGCGGCGAAGGCACGCGGGGCCATGACCGCGGCCCGGACCGGGTTCGGGTTCAGCTTCCTGGCCTATCAGATCATCGAATCCTTCCTGGCCGGGCGGGAGCCGGGACACCCGACGCATGACCTGCTGCAACTGCTGAACAGCCCGGAGGCGCGGGATTTCTGCGCCGCCGTGGCGGGGGAAACCGGCATCACCAAGATCGACGCCCAGGCGACCCTGTTCCGACCCGGCGACTATCTGACCCTGCACAACGACACCGGCGTGGGCGAGCGGCGGGCGGCCTATACCTTGGGGCTGACACGCGACTGGCGCACGGACTGGGGCGGCCAGCTTCTGTTCCACGACGAGGCGGGCGACGTGCCGCGCGGGCTGATGCCGAGGTTCAACGTCCTGACCCTGTTCAGGACGCCGCAATGGCATACGGTCGCGACGGTCGCCCCCTATGCCGGGGCGCCGCGCCTGTCGATCACCGGCTGGCTGCGCGACGACAAGCCCTACATCGAACAGGGGCGGTGACGCTCAAACACGCCTTCGCGCCCTTCGCCGACGACCGGACCCGCGTCCTCGTCCTGGGCAGTCTGCCGGGCGACGCCTCGCTGAAGGCGGCCCAGTACTATGCCCATCCGCAGAACGGCTTCTGGCGACTGATCAGCGTGGCGATCGGTCGTGACCTTCACGCCATGGCCTATCCCGACCGGGTCGAGGCCTTGAGGGCGGCGGGCGTCGGTCTGTGGGATGTGATCGCCTCGGCGGAACGGAGGGGCAGCCTGGACGCCGCCATCCGGTCGCCCCAGGCGGCGGACCTGCGCGGGCTGATCGCCGGACTGCCGAACCTGAAGGCCGTCGCCTTCAACGGCGCGACGGCGGCGAAGGGCGGGCGCAAGATTCTGGCGGACGTCGAAGGGCTGACCCTGATCGACCTGCCCTCGTCCAGCCCGGCCCATGCGTCGCGAACTCTCGCGGAAAAGGCGGAAAGCTGGGCCATACTGAAAGACTTCGTCGCCGGAGACGCCTGAAGGCCGTGACGCCTGCGACGTTTTGGTCGCCATGCATCCTTTCGCGCTCCCACCCGTCTTTGCTCCGACGCCGCCGATCACAGGCGGTTCTCAGGAGAAGACGCCATGAAGACCCGCATGCTTACCCTTACCGTCGCCTCGGTCGCCCTGCTGGGCCTGGCCGCGTGCAACAACGGAGCCGAGACCGAAGCCCCCGCCGCCGAAGCGACCCCGGCCCAGACCGCGCCCGTCTCGACCGACCCGATGGTCGGCGGCGCCTCGATGAGCCCCAACGAAACGATCGTCGCCAACGCCGCCAAGGCCTCGAACCTGACCACCCTGGTCAGCGCCGTCCAGGCCGCCGGTCTGGCCGAGACCCTGTCGGGCCCGGGACCGTTCACGGTCTTCGCCCCTGACAACGCCGCCTTCGAGAAGGTGCCGGCCGCCACGCGCGAAGCCCTGATGGCGCCGGCCGGCAAGGCGGACCTGACCGAGATCCTGACCTATCACGTCGTCCCGGGCCGTCTGACCGCGGCCGATCTGGCCACCCAGGCCCAGGCCAACGGCGGCAAGGTCGAGCTGACCACCGTCGAAGGCGACACCCTGACGGTCAATGTGAATCCGGACGGCTCGGTCACCCTGACCGACCAGAAGGGCGGAACCTCGCGCGTGACACAGGCCGACGTCCTGCAATCGAACGGCGTGGTCCACGTCATCGATACCGTCGTGATGCCGGACTGAATTTTTCGGTGAACCCTTTTCGTCCTGCCGCATTTCATTAGCGCGCAAGACGCAAAAGACATCGGGTGAGGCTATCCCCCCAGCCCCCGATCAAGGAAGGGCCGCAGACCCCCCGCTGCGGCCCTTTTCCTTGTCCAGCGTCCAGGCGCGAGCAATCGCACCGTGGCGGACCAGCGGTGCGATCGAAAAGTCGCCGATGTGAAAACGGGGCGAGGTCGCCCGGGGGATTTACTCCCCGGCGCGGATCTGGTCGCGGGCCATGGAGGCCAGTTCGTCCATCTTGGAGCGGATTTCGCCCTCGGAGACGGTCAGGCCCGAGCCCTTGAAGTCGCCGGCGATCTTGCGGAACACGTCTTCCTCGCCCGGCTGTTCGAAGTCGGCGCGAACAACGGCCTTGCCGTACTCCTCGGCCGAATCGGGGCTCAGTCCCATCTTCTCGGCCGCCCACAGGCCCAGCAGCTTGTTGCGGCGGGCCATGGCCTTGAACTCTTGCTCCTGATCGAGCGCGAACTTGGACTCGAAGCCCTTTTCCCGATCATTGAAGGTCGTCATCAGTCGTCAGTCCATCCGTCGCGGGCCAGACAAGGAGGGGGCGCCGCCGGGCTGGTCTATGACCCGGCGTCAACGAACGCAACGGATAACGGCTCGCAGCCCCCTCCCGTCCACGGACTTTTCCGAGGTGTGGCTTCGGACCGTCATTTGTGTCGCAGGGCGCATTCCGCTAAGGACGGCCCGACCCATTTCCCGCCTAGCTCGAGACCGGATCGCGCCGCCCAGACGACACTCTGGCCGCGTGATTTCCGTTTTCAGGCGACGGCGCATCCCCATCCGGGACTTGTATGATGAATTCGAAGCGCAAGAAGATCTACGAAGGCAAAGCCAAGATCCTCTACGAGGGCCCCGAGCCCGGCACCCTGATCCAGTATTTCAAGGACGACGCCACGGCCTTCAACGCCCAGAAGAAGGCGACGCTGGAAGGCAAGGGCGTCATCAACAACCGCATCAGCGAGTTCGTGATGACCCGCCTGAACGGCATCGGCGTCACCAACCACTTCATCAAGCGGCTGAACCTGCGCGAGCAGTTGATCCGCGAGGTCGAGATCATCCCGCTGGAAGTCGTGTGCCGCAACATCGTGGCCGGCTCGCTGGCGACGCGTCTGGGCCAGGAAGAGGGCACGCCCCTGCCCCGCTCGATCATCGAATTCTACTACAAGAAGGATGAGCTCAACGACCCGATGGTCACCGAAGAGCACATCACGGCCTTCAACTGGGCCTCGACCCAGGAGATCGACGACATCCTGGCCATGACCCTGCGCGTGAACGACTATCTGTCGGGCATGTTCGGCGCCGTCGGCATCACCCTGGTGGACTTCAAGATCGAGTTCGGCCGGGTGTGGGAGAACGACTTCGCCCGCGTCATCCTGGCCGACGAGATCAGCCCGGACAGCTGCCGCCTGTGGGACACGGCGACCGGCGAGAAGATGGACAAGGACCGGTTCCGCCGCGACCTGGGCAATGTCATCGAGAGCTATACCGAGGTCGCCAAACGCCTCGGCATCATGAAGGACATGCCGACCGTGATTCAGGGGGGACTGCACTGATGGCCAAGGTCAAGGTTCACGTCTTCCTGAAGCCCGGCGTGCTGGACGTTCAGGGCAAGGCCGTCGAAGGCGCTCTCAAGGGTCTGGGCTGGGCCGGCGTCGCCGACGCCCGGGTCGGCAAGCTGATCGAGTTCGATCTTGAAGGCGTGGACGATCCCGCCGCCGAGGCGAAGAAGATGTGCGAGACCCTGCTGGCCAACACGGTCATCGAAAGCTACCGGGTCGAAGTGGCGTGAACGACGGCGCCAAGCTCGCGCTTGGCTGCCTCTTAGCAATCGTTGCTGCGCCCATCGGCGTCATCTTGCTGCTGATGGTCATTGGTCGATTGCTCGGGCTGGGCGAGACTACCGTCTCGAATCAGGCTCGTTACGACAACCAAGCTAGGGACGCGGCCTTGGTAGTGGTCCAAGAGGGCGGCGGCGGCGCTGGGGGTTGGACGACGACCTCGTTCAGAATTCAGCATCGAGGCCTGGACCGAGAGATCGCAATCCATCCCGGCTGGTCTCAAGTCTCGCCTGTCTGGGCTTCGGAGCGCGAAGTCCTAGTGTGCGATGGTCTGTTGGACGAGGCTATCAAATCCATCGATATCGGTGACGCCTCGTTTGTTTTGAGAAACGACTGCGACGCGATTGATGTATCTCGCACAGAGGAACCCTAGTCTTCGGTGTGGATTTTCTCGCGAGCGACGCAGGAGCGACCGATGGCCTTCACCCTGACCTCCAACGACTTCAAGGACGGCGACGTCCTGCCGGACGCCCAGGTGCAGGCGAAGGGCAACCGGTCGCCGCATCTGGCCTGGTCAGGCGCTCCGGAAGGCACCAGGTCGTTCGCGGTCACCCTGTTCGATCCGGATGCGCCGACGGGCTCGGGCTTCTGGCACTGGACCGTGGCCAACATCCCCGCCGACGTCAGCGAGCTTCCGGCGGGCGGCCCCGCGCCGTCAGGCGCGGTCGAAGGACGAACCGACTATGGCGCGCCGGGCTTCGGCGGGGCCGCGCCGCCGCCCGGACACGGTCCGCACCGCTACATCTTCACCGTCTTCGCCGTGGACACCGACAAGCTCGAGGTCACGCCGGACAACTCCGGCGCGGTGTTCGGCTTCAACCTGCATTTCCACACCCTGGCCAAGGCGTCGATCACGGCGACCTACGAGAACAAGGGCTGATGCGGACGACGCTGCATGGGCTCGGATTGCATTTGCCCGAACCCGTCGCGGCGGCCTGACATTCGGTCCGAACCCTGCTACAGGGCCGCGCCATGAGCGCAGCCGTCATCGTCTTCCCCGGTTCCAACTGTGATCGGGACTGCAAGGTCGCCATCGAACGGTCGACCAACGAGCGGGTCGAGATGGTCTGGCACCAGGAGGCCGAACTGCCGTCGGGTCTCGACCTGATCGTGCTGCCGGGCGGTTTTTCCTACGGCGACTATCTGCGTTGCGGAGCGATGGCGGTACAGTCGCCCGTGATGCAGGCGGTCAAAAAGGCCGCTGACAATGGCGTGGCCGTGGTCGGCATCTGCAACGGCTTCCAGATCCTGTGCGAGGCGGGAATGCTGCCGGGCGCGCTTCTGCGGAACGCCGGGCTGAAATACGTCTGCAAGCCGATCAGCCTCGAAGTGACCAACGGACAGACCCGCTTCACTGCCGGCTATCAGGGCCAGCGCGAGGTGGTCATGACCCAAGGCAACGGCGACGGAAACTATTTCGCCGACACCGAAACCCTCGCCCGGATCGAGGGCGAGGGTCAGGTGGTGTTCCGGTATGTGGATAATCCGAACGGGTCGGTCGCCAATATCGCGGGCATCCAGAATGCGCGCGGCAATGTGCTGGGCCTGATGCCGCACCCGGATCGCGCCTTCGAGGCCGAGTTGGGCTCCGCCGACGGCGCGACCCTGTTCCGGTCGATCTACGCGGCGGCTTAAGCCGCGTCAGGCGAACCCTGGACGGTGGTATCGCGGCGCAGAGCGTCGCCATCGACGTCGTCATCCTCTTCCGTGCCGGGCTCGACGTCCTCGGTGACCACGCCGCCCGGATCGCGCTGGGCGGCCAGTTCGCGGGCGCCCACGCCCAGACCCTGTTCGATGGCCAGATTGGCGTCGACCTCGTCGGTCTCGAAGTGAGGGGTCTCTTCGGGGGTCTTGGTCGGATCGGTCATGACGGTCTCCTTGAAATGGGTGTGTGCAGGTAGCGGACACGGAGCCGGGCGGTTCCGGTGAACCAAGCGCGGCCATATGCGTAATGTCGGTATGAGCACCTCTTTGAACGGCGGTCAGTCCGCCGCCGCCCCGGACACGATGCGATCAACACGGCGTCTCGCTGTCTTCGCCTGCATGATTTTCGCTGTGGTCATCGGCCAGTTGCAGCAGCTGGCCAACCTCGGCCAGACGCCGGCTGAATTCTCGGCCGACAGCGACGCGACGCTCAAGGTCGTCGGCTGGGCCTTCGCGATCTGGGGGCCGATCTATCTTGGGCTGATCGTCTATGCGGTGCGGCAGTTGCTGCCGAAGACGCATGAGACCGAGATGCTACGCGCCTTCGGCTGGCCGTCCGTTCTGGCTCTGCTGGGGATCGGCTGGTGGATTCTAGCGGCGGCCTGGGATCTGGAGGTCGCCACCATCGTGCTGATTTTCGGGTCGCTGATCGTGTTGCTTATCCCGCTGCTGAGGAAGGCGGACGCCATCCGCTCGCTGTCGAACAAGGATAGGGACCGGTGGATGACGGTCTGGCCGCTGGCGGCGCTGGCCGGCTGGCTGACGGTGGCGGCGCCGGTGAACCTGCTGACGGTGGCGACCGGGAATGGGGACCTGCCAGCCGCCCTGCCGCCGACGGCCTGGGCGCTGATCGCGGTGGTCGCGGCGGCGGGCATGGGTCTGCTGGTCACGTGGCGGACGCGGGTGCTGGCCTATCCGCTGCCGATCGCCTGGGGGCTGTTGGGCGTGTTCGTGGCAGAGCAGGCCAAGGGCAATGCGGTTCTGGCGTTCGGAGCCCTGGCCGCCTCGCTGGTCGTGCTGGGCGGCAGCCTGGTGATCACGTTCGGGCTGCGGCCCAAACGCTAAAAGGGGGTCAGACCCCCTCGCCGTCCACGCCTTCCTCATCGTCTTTGTCGCCGAGCGGTAGAATGTGGTTTTCGGCGTGGCGGCCAATCCGTTCTGCCAGACCCGAGGCGCCGGCGTCATCCGCGGCGATCTCAGGGGCGTCGATGTCGTCGGGGGTCGCGGCGGGATCGATGGGGAGGTCGGTCATGGCGGGCTCCGGTGAAGCGTTGCATCAGAACAGCGATCCGCGCGCACAACTGTTCCAGTCGGGCTGACAGTCGGGCCGATCACCGCTATGAGGCGCGGCCATGAGCGCTCCCGAAAAGACCATGGCCGAACTGGCCGCCGAATACGGCCTGAACCCCGCCGAATATCAGGTGGTCCTCGACCGGCTGGGGCGTGAGCCGAACCAGCTGGAGCTGGGCGTCTTCTCGGTGATGTGGTCCGAGCATTGCTCCTACAAGTCGTCGAAGATCCACCTCGGCAAGTTCCCGACCAAGGGACCTCGCGTCATCTGCGGGCCAGGCGAGAACGCCGGGGTCATCGACATCGACGACGGCGACGCCTGCATCTTCAAGATGGAGAGCCACAACCACCCGTCCTTCATCGAGCCCTATCAGGGCGCGGCGACGGGCGTGGGCGGGATCATGCGCGACGTCTTCACCATGGGCGCGCGCCCCGTGGCCCTGCTGAACGCCCTGCGGTTCGGCGACATCGGGCATGAGAAGACCAAGCGGCTGGTCAAGGGTGTCGTCTCGGGCATCGGCGGCTACGGCAACTGCGTCGGCGTGCCGACGGTGGCCGGCGAGACCAACTTCCACGCCGGCTACAACGGCAACATCCTGGTCAACGCGATGTGCGTGGGCCTGGCGAAGGCGGATGCGATCTTCTACTCGGCGGCGCCGGGGCCGAACATGTCGGTGGTCTATTTCGGCTCCAAGACCGGCCGCGACGGCATCCACGGCGCGACCATGTCCTCGACCGAGTTCGACGACGAGTCGGAGTCCAAGCGCCCCACGGTCCAGGTCGGCGATCCGTTCGCCGAGAAGCTGCTGATCGAGGCGACGCTGGAGCTGATGGCCTCGGGCGCCGTGGCGGCGATCCAGGACATGGGCGCGGCGGGCCTGACCTCGTCGTCGGTCGAGATGGCCGGCAAGGGCGGCGTGGGCATTGAGCTGAACATGGACGCGGTTCCCCAGCGCGAAACCGGCATGTCCGCCTATGAGATGATGCTGTCGGAAAGCCAGGAGCGGATGCTGGCGGTGCTGAAGCCGGATCGCGAGCAGGACGGCTATCGCATCTTCGAGAAGTGGGGCTTGGACGCGGCCGTCATCGGCATGACGACCGAGACCGGCCGTCTGATCCTGAATCACCACGGCGAGGTCGTGTGCGACGTGCCGCTGGCGCCGCTGTTCGACGACGCGCCTCTGTACGACCGTCCGTGGGTCCAGCCGGAGTTGCATCCGCGCCTGTCGCCGGGCGAAGTGCCTGCGCCGACGGTCTGGGAAGACGCGGTGCTGAAGGTTCTGACCTGCCCCGACATGGCGTCCAAGCGCTGGATCTGGGAGCAGTACGACCGCCACGTCATGGCCGATACGCTTCAGGACTCGGCCACCGGCGCAGACGCGGGCGTGGTGCGGGTGCACGGGACGGACAAGGGACTGGCGGTCACCTCGGACTGCACCCCGCGCTACGTCCAGAACGACCCCTACGAGGGCGGAAAGCAGTGCGTGGCCGAGGCATGGCGCAACCTGACGGCCGTCGGGTCGCTGCCCATCGCCATCACCGACAACCTGAACTTCGGCAACCCGCAGCGGCCCGAGATCATGGGCCAGATCGTACGGGCGATCGACGGCATGGCCGAGGCCTGTCGCGAGCTGGACTTCCCGGTCGTGAGCGGGAACGTCAGCCTCTACAACGAGACCAACGGCGTCGCGATTCCGCCGACGCCGACGGTCGGGGCCGTCGGCCTGCTGACCAACTACGACGTGGTGACCGGCTTCTCGACCATGGAGACGGGGGATACGCTGGTCCTGATCGGCGAGACCCACGGTGAACTGGGCGCATCGATCTATCTGCGCGAGGTGCTGGGCCGCGAAGACGGCGCGCCGCCGGCAGTGGACCTGAAGCTGGAGCGCAAGACCGGCGACTTCATCCGCGCCGAGATCGAGGGCGGGCGACTGACCTGCGTGCACGACCTCTCGGACGGCGGGCTCATCGGCGCGGCGGCGGACCTGGCCCTGGCGTCGGATTGCGGCGTGGTTCTGGACGCGTCGAGCGCGACCCACGCCCACGTCCTGCTGTTCGGGGAAGATCAGGCCCGCTACCTGGTCGCCGTGCCCAACCCGCAGGAGGTGCTGGCGGCGGCGCGCGAGGCGGGGCTGCATGCCTCAGTCGTCGGCCACGCGAAGGGCGACGCCTTCGCCTCGACCGATCTGTTCAGCATCCCGCTCAAGCATCTGCGGGAAATCCACGAAGGCTGGATGCCCGGCTGGATCGAGGGCTGAGCCCAAACGAAACCGGGCCGCCCTTTCGGACGGCCCGGCTGGACGTCAGTCCTAATGGACGGACCTAGTTCGACTCGGAGATCAGCAGGGTCGCGGACGCGGCCTGACCCACAGCGCCGACCCAGATGTCGTAGGAGCCGCTCGCCGGGCGACCCCAGGTCAGGATCGGATTCAGGCCCTGTGCATCGTCGTTGCAGTACCAGCGGCCGTCCGGGCCGTTGATGATCAGGCTGGTGTCGCCGTTGGAGACGACGCCGAAGCTCAGCGGGAACGAGCCGGCCGTGTAGGTGAACTCATAGTCCGGCGCGCTGGCGATCATGCCGGTGCAGGCGCCGCCGAGACGCGAGGCGTCGACCGAACCGCCCGAATAGATGCTGACCCGGATCGGGTCGGGGGTGAAGCCGGCGCGGGCGCGCATGCCGCCCGAGGTGGCGGGGGCGCTGGGGTTCTGGGCGGCGGCGGAAGTTGCGGCGCAGGCCATCAGGGCGGCGGCCACGGCGGAGGCGAGAAGCACGGTACGCATGGGCTGGTTTCCTTGTGGTTTCTTTGATTTTGACGGACGTGGCGGGCGGGCTCCGGGAGACAATCTGACCTCGAAAGTCAGGCCCGGCATCATCAGTCCGGATGAAGGCGGCCGCCGGTTTCAGGCGGCCGAAAGCGATACGGTCGGGGCAACCGCGCTCTTCGCGGTGACGATCAGGACGCCCACGGCGTCGAGACTCAGACGGCTCATCATTGGCTTCCCCTCCCGCAGTCAACAGCCCCCGCCGTCTTCGCGTAACATGACTCCGCAGGGCCGGACCTTACAACCCTCTTATTTCTGACGGCCGCCCTCGCCTCCTGTCACATGGACGGAGTATTCAGACGGCCACGCCGGAGATCGCCATGTCGCTGTTCCTGTCCCGCCGCCTGCTCCTGACCGGCCTCGGCGCCGGTTCGGCCGCCGCCGCCCTGCCGCGCGAAGGTCTGGCGCAGGCCGTGTTCGACGAGATGCCGTTCCAGCTGGGCGTCGCCGCCGGCGATCCGCTGCCCGACGGCTTCGTGATCTGGACGCGTCTGGCCCCGCGACCGATGGAGCCCGGCTACGGCATGCCGCGTCAGGCGATGGCGGTGACCTGGGAGGTCGCCGCCGACGCCGGGTTCGGCACGATCGTGCGCTCCGGCGAGGCCATCGCCCGGCCCGAGCTGGGCCACTCGGTCCATGTCGAGGTCGAGGGACTGGAACCCGGCCGGCCGTATTTCTATCGCTTCCGCGTGGGGTCGGAGCGGTCGGGTATCGGTCGCGCCAAGACGGCGCCGGTCGCGGGCGCGCCCCTGGCCCAGGTGAAGTTCGGCGTCGCGGGCTGTCAGGCGATCGAGAGCGGCTACTATACGGCCCACCGCAAGATGGCGGCCGAGGACCTGGATTTCGTCTTCTTCTACGGCGACTACATCTACGAGGGGCGCGGCAACCGCATCTATGGCGGGACCTCGACCGAACAGAACCTGCGCGTCCATCAGGGCGGAGAGGTCTATTCCGTCGACGACTACCGACGTCGCTACGCCCAGTACACGATGGATCCCGACCTGCAGTCGGCACGCCAGTCGGCGGCCTGGTTCGCGGTCTGGGACGACCACGAGGTCGACAACAACTGGGTCTCCGACATCGATCAGGAAGGATCGCCGGCCGAGGTCTTCCTGCTGCGGCGGGCCGCGGCGATGCAGGTCTTCTACGAGCATATGCCGCTGCGTCGGTCGTCCTTCCCGCGCGGATCGACGATGCAGCTCTATCGCAAGGCGACCTATGGCGATCTGCTGGATGTGCATCTGCTCGACACCCGTCAGTACCGGTCGGACCAGCCCTGCGGTGACCGGTTTAACGCCGGGTGTTCGGACATCGACTCGCGCGAGGCCGAGGTGCTGGGCGAGGCGCAGCAGGCCTGGCTGTTCGACGGGCTGAACCGGTCGCAGGCGAAGTGGCAGACGTTGGCGCAGCAGATCATGGTCATGGATCTGGATCGCAACACGGGCGACGACTATGGCGTAAACCCGGACAGCTGGGCCGGATATCGCGTGCCGCGCGCGAGATTGCTCAACCATATCAAGGAACGGCGCATCGACAACGTCGTGGTCCTGACCGGCGACGAACACCAGAATTTCGCCGGGGAGCTGTTCGTCGACGGGCGCAATCCCGAAGGCGAGCCGGTCGCCACCGAGTTCGTCGGCACCTCGATCAGCTCGGGCGGCGACGGGGTCGATCAGCGTCCCGACACGGTCCGGATCCAGGAACTGAACCCGCAGCTCAAGTTCCACAACGCCCAGCGTGGCTTCCTGGTCTGCACCGTGACGCCGGACCGCTGGCAGACCGATTTCAAGGTGCTGGATCAGGTTCAGGATCGCCGGGGCAATCTGACGACGCGCCAGTCGCTGGTGGTCGAGGCAGGGAGCGCCCGGATCGTCAGCGCCTGATCGCCGGGTCCCCTGCGATGATGCCCGCCAGGGAATCGACGGCCAGATCGCGGGCCAGGGCGGCGGGCGCATCCAGCATGGGCTTCAGGGTCCCGCCGATCAGGCCGTCGGCGAAAGCCATATAGGTCGCGGTCAGGACGATGGCCCGCGCCTTCTCACGAGCCTCGGTCCCTCCGCCGCCGACATCGGCGACCCGGTCCGCCAGATCGCGGACGACCTGGGCGAAGCTGTCGGCGCGGTCCATCTCTCTCGCCAGGGCCATCCAGGCGGCCAGCTGAGACGCCCCGCCTGCAGCGAAGGCGTCGAACACGACGTCCAGCAAGGCCCCGGATCCCCAGTCCTGGGGCTGCAGGGTCGCCAGGCCCGCCGTGACCTGGTCCGCCAGGTCGCGAACCATCCGGTCCATCAGCGCGCCCTGAAGCCCCGCCGCCGAGCCGAAATGATGGATCAGATTGGCGTGGCCGACGCCCATCTTCTCGCCGACCGCCTTCAGCGTGACTGCCGAAGGGCCGGCGGCGAGCAGCAGCTCGCGCGCGGCGTCGAGCGCCTGCGAGCGAGCAGTGTCACCGCTCCGACGCCTTGTCGGCTGATTAGTTGACATTGATGTCAGTTATCCTATCTTGTCGGCAGAACGAAAGGATCACGCCATGGCGACCCATTCCACTCCGCTCGATCTCGAGATCAAGCCTCGCGCCCTGCATATGGACTCCGAGGCCCCGACGCCACGCTGGTGGCTGGGCGGCGACCCGGTGGCGACCGCAGTGCTGAACGCCCTGTCGCTGACCTTCCCCGAGGGCGAGCGGTTTTTCATCCAGTCGGTGAAACGGTTCGCCAAGGACGCGCCGCCGCGGCTGGCCGCCGACATCCGCGCCTTCACCATTCAGGAAGGCGCCCACACGCGCGAGCACATGGCCTTCAACGCCATCACCGAGCGGTCCGGCTACGCCGTCGCCGAGGTGGAGGCCTATGCCAATCGCCGGCTGGACATCGCCCGCAAACGGCCGCCGCTGGCGCAACTTGCGGCGACCATGGCGCTGGAGCATTTCACGGCGGCGTTCGCGCATCGGATGCTGGCGGATCCGCAGTTCCTGGCCGGTGCGCCGCCTGAACTCGCTCGCCTGTGGCGTTGGCACTCCATCGAGGAGATCGAGCACAAGGGCGTGGCCTATGACGTCTTCATGCATGCCACGCGCGATCTGTCGGAGTGGAAGCGCTGGGGCATCCGGCGCTGGGCGATGCTGCTGACCACCCTGCTGTTCACCCGGACGCTGCGGGACACGACCCTGATGCTGCTGGCGCAGGACGGGATCACCGGCCTGAAGGCGCGCTGGGGTCTGTTCCGGTTCCTGTGGCTGAAGCCGGGCCTCTATCGCCGGATGCTGGGGGACTACCTGGCCTTCTATCAGCCGGACTTCCATCCGTGGCAGGTGGATGATCGCAATCTGATCGCGGCGGCCGAGGCGGATCTGGGGTTGGCGCAGGCGGCGTAAAACGGCGCCGGCGTGCGGCGACGTGTGGGGCAGACGGGTGAAGCGCGATGAGGCACAGTCGGCGGACATCAGACCGCCCCGAGACCTTACGATGACACCCGACCGCATCGCCGTGCTTCTTTGCCTGCCCCTCATGCTCGCCGCGTGCGACGGCGGCGGCGACCCGGTGGATCAGGCGATGCGCGAAGCGTCGACCAAGAACCAGGCGGCGACCGTGGTCGAAGGGACGGTATCGGGGCCCGAGGATCATTCGACGCATGGCGCTGTCGTCGCAGCCGGCCCCACGGCCGGAGATCAGGCCTTCGCCGCCTCCGAGGCCGAGATGCACCGGCTGATGGCCGCCGCGTCGGGCGAGACGATCGATCAGGCCTATATCGCAAAGATGATCGCCCACCATCAGGGCGCGGTGGCCATGGCCGAGGTGGCGCTGCGCGACAGCCGCGACCCCGACGTGCGCCGCATGGCCCGGACGGTGATCGACACGCAGACCCGAGAGATCGCGGAAATGCGCGCCTGGCGGCCAGCCGGAGCGCCCTGATCGTCAGTCGTCGGCGAGGAAGGCCCTGAGGCCCTCTCTTCGGCCGTCGAACAGCCGCGCGACCAGGGCATCGACCTCTCCGGCCAGATAGTCTCGTCGTTCGATCGCGGCGTGGTAGCGCTGGCGACCGTCGTCGCGTTCGGAGCGGACCGCGCCCTTGCGCATCAGACGGCCGAGCAGGGTCTTGATGGTGGCGTCGCCCCAGGCCTGTTCGGCGCGAACCGCCTCGATCAGCGAGGCGAAGGACAGGGGACCGTGACGCCACAGGGCGGCCAGGATCACACTCTCCGCCTCGGTGACCGGGATCGTCATCGATCAGGCCCGCAGGACGGCGCGATCCACGCGCGCCTCGACGATCCAGTGACAGACCACGCCGACGACGCCGACGAGCAGGCCCAGGACCACGAGGAATGTCGCCTCGGCCAGGCCGGGCGCGAGAATCTGCATCGTCGGGGCTCCGACCCGAGCCATGGCGATGAACCACAGCAGGGCATTGTAGGTCGCCCCAAGAAGACCCAGCAGCGGCGCGCCCAGACGCAGGGCCGACAGATAGGCGGAGCCTCCTGTCAGATGAGAGCCGGTGGCGACCTTGCGGATCGTCACGACCACCGCCGCAATCGCGGCGACCACGAGGGCGAGGATGATCGCCTTAATGGAAGGGGCGGCTTCGAAGAAGATCGTGACTGGCGTGAGGCTCTGCGCCAAGGCCACGTCCGGAACGATCAGGAGGGCTGCGGCGGACAGAATCGGAAGCGAACGCGAAGCAGGCATGGCTGTCTCCTTGGACTACGTTTGTAGGCCAGAAAGATTACATGCGTAATCGCGGCAGTCAACAGCCCCGCTTCAGGCGGCGGTCGGGATGTGCTGGCTGAGGCGACCGCCGACGCGGATGGGCTCGACGCGGGTGGCGAGGCCGGTCTTGTCGTCGGTCTCGACATAGACGCCGCAGATGGTGGCCGGGCCGCTGGCGGGGTTGTAGCGACCGCCCGAGACGCGGGTGGTGAAGCGCCGCAGGGGCTCTTCCTTCTCGTTGCCGATGACGCTGTCATAGTCGCAGCAGCCGCCGGCGTCAGTCTGATAGGCCGTGCCGCCGGGCAAGATCTGGCAGTCGGCGGTCGGGACGTGGGTGTGGGTGCCGACGACGAGGGAGGCGCGGCCGTCGCAGAAATGGCCCATGGCCATCTTCTCGGACGTGGCCTCGGCGTGCATGTCGACGATGACGGCGTCGGCCACGAGGCCGAGCGGGGCGGCGTTCAGTTCGCGGTCCACGGCGCCGAACGGGTCGTCCTGGGGGTCCATGTGGACGCGGCCCAGCACGTTCATGACCAGGACGGTGCGGCCGGTATCGGTCTCGAACAGGTTGGCGCCGGCCCCGGGGGCATCCATCAGCCGGGGATAGTTGGCCGGGCGGATCAGGCGCGGCTCGCGCACGATATAGGTCAGGGCCTCGCGCTGGTCCCAGGAGTGGTTGCCGAGCGTCAGGCAGTCGGCGCCGGCCATGAACAGCTCTTTCGCCGTGTTCTCGGTGATGCCGAAGCCGCCGGCGGCGTTCTCCGCATTGACCACCACGAAGTCGAGCTTGAGCACCCGCTTCAGGCCGGGGAGGTGGTCGGACAGGCCGTCGCGACCGGACTTGCCGATCACATCGCCGAAGAAGGCAAGACGCATGAGGAGTTAGACCTTTCGGGCGGCGGTATAGCCGACCTCGGTCAGAACGCCATGCAGGCGGACATCGTGCGCGTCCATCGGCAACCGGGCGACGCGCTGACCGTCGAAGGCGAACCCGATCCGGATCACATCCGGCCGCGCCCCGAAGGTCCGGTCGTAGTAGCCGCCCCCCTGCCCCAGCCGCCCGCCGAAATCGTCGAAGGCCAGCAGGGGCGTGACGATCAGATCGGGATCGACGACCTCCGCCAGCGGCAGAGGCGCGGGACAGCCGGCGGCGTCCATTTCCAAGGGCTCGCCGGGAGACCAGCGGCGGAAGATCATCGGGGCGTCGCGTTCCAGCGCGACCGGCAGGCAGAGAGCGCGGCCACCATCCAGCAGCGCGTGGGCGAGCGGTTCGGGGTCCAGCTCGGATCCCATGGCGCGATAGACGGCGACGAGTTTTGCGGACGGAAGTCTGTCCGCGTGCGACGCCGCCCGCTCGGCGGCGAGCGGTTCCATCGCGGCCAGCCTGCGGCGGGTCGCTCGGGCTTCGGCGCGAAGGGATGGCTTGTCCGGAGGGGTCAGACGCTGGTCCGGGCGTTCTTGTCGTAGGTCAGGATGACCACGAGGACATAGACGACGAACTCCGCGAGCATTGCGCCCCAGACCCAGGTGGCTTCGCGAAACAGATTGCCTGTCGCGAGCATGGCCACGATGAAGAGGCCAGTCGCGGCCCAGCCTTCCCAGCTCGCCGGAGAAGCGCCCCAGCCGAAGCGCTTTGGACCGAACCAGGCGCGTTTCATGGCGTCATCCCCGCGCGCGACCCAGGTCAGCGCCGATCAGCGCTCAAGCAGCGAGCGACCGCGTCGCGAGCGGTAGCGCCCAAGGAGAGAAGGTTGGCGGCGCCGTAAGAGCCGTGAAGGACGGTTTGAATCCTCTCGAGCCTGGGTAGCCAGGTGGGCTCCGCGTACCCGACCCCACGAGGTCAGACAGGGGCAGATCCCTTCGAGTGAATTAAGGCCGCGAGGATATGTTGCCTTCGACGAGAGCCACAGCATGACCCGCCGTGGGTGAAGATAGGCGCTGACGCAGGGTGGGGCAATGGGCAGCCGTGTCTCCTCCCTGTCGCGCAGCGATGGGGAGGTGGCAGCGAGCTCTTGCGAGCTGACGGAGGGGGCGACACGGCGGCTGAAGTGAGGGTTGGCGAGTGCGAAATCGGCGCTGCCCGGTCGCCCCCTCCGTCGCGGCGCTGAAGAAGCGCCGCGTCACCTCCCCATTCGCCAAGCGGCGAACAGGGAGGAGATCGAGGTCACAAGAGCGACGCGATCTTCTCGATACGCGCCGCGACAGCGTTGAGGGCTTCGGCCACGCCGGTGTCGGACAGCGGGGCGGAGGTCGCGCCGGCGGGGGTGACGGCTCCGCCGTTCATGCGCACCTCATGCAGCTCGTCGGCGAGGACCAGAGCGGCCATCAGGAACAGGCGGATGTCGCCGACATGGCCCACGTCCCCGGCGACCTGGCGCACATGGA
Organism: Brevundimonas sp.; assembly: GCF_965278935.1. Taxonomy (GTDB): domain Bacteria; phylum Pseudomonadota; class Alphaproteobacteria; order Caulobacterales; family Caulobacteraceae; genus Brevundimonas. Next base: position 2,863,169 of record NZ_OZ257124.1, read on the forward strand.
CGTCGAACTGTTTGGCCAGGATGCGGACCCGCTCCTCCTGCCCGTCGGCGCAGCCCACGGCGTAGGGGCGTCCGTTGATCTCGACGGTGACGGTGGCCATCAGTCGTCGTCCCGGGCAAGGATGTCGCGCACGGCCATGGCGGCGGCGGCGAGGGCGGCGGAGGCGTCGCGCCCGGCGGCCTCCAGTTCGGCGATACGGCGATGCTCTTCCGGCCCGGCAGGGGTGGGGATGGCGAACAGGTCGTCGTCGGCCACGCGCGGGGCGGTGGCGGGACGCGCCTTCAGCTCCAGCACCTTGCGTTCCAGCAAGGCGAGGGCCCGGTCGATCCTGTCGCGCGCAACTGTCGAGGCGTCGGCCATCGTTTCCTCCAGATTTCGTATAGAACCCGCCGTGACGCCGGGGTAAAGCGGCGCGCCTCCCTTTTCCGCCCCCAGACGAAAGGTCCGCCCGTGGCCAAAGCCTCCGACGCACCCGAAAAAGCGACCCCTCAGATGATGGCGGACGCCATTCGCGTCCTGGCGATGGACGGGGTGGAGAAGGCCAACAGCGGCCACCCCGGCATGCCGATGGGCATGGCCGATGTGGCGACGGTGCTGTTCTCGAAATTCCTGAAGTTCGATGCGAGCCGGCCGGACTGGGCCGACCGCGACCGCTTCATCCTGTCGGCCGGGCACGGCTCGATGCTGATCTACGCCCTGCTGCACCTGACGGGTTACAAGGCGGCGACCGGCGAACAGTTGTCGAACTTCCGCCAGTGGGGCTCGAACACGGCGGGTCACCCCGAGTACGGCCACATGCCGGGCGTGGAGACGACGACGGGTCCGCTGGGCCAGGGTCTGGCCAACTCGATCGGCTTCGCCATGGCCGAGCGGCATCTGGCGGCGAAATACGGCGACGACCTCGTCGACCACCGGACCTGGGTCATCGCGGGGGACGGCTGTCTGATGGAAGGCGTGTCGCAGGAGGCGATCGCCCTGGCGGGTCGCTACAGGCTGAACAAGCTGACGGTCCTGTGGGACGACAACGAGATCACCATCGACGGCAAGGTCAGCCTGTCGGACGCGGTGGACCAGAAGGCGCGCTTCAAGGCTTCGGGCTGGGCGGTGAAGGCCGTTGACGGTCACGACATGAAGGCGATCAAGTCGGCGCTGCAGTGGGCGACCCGTCAGGAAAGGCCGACGCTGATCGCCTGCAAGACGAAGATCGGCAAGGGCGCCGCTACCATGGAAGGCAGCCACAAGACCCACGGCGCGGCGCTGGGCGCGGCCGAGATCGCGGCGACGCGTCTGGGTCTGGCCTGGAACCACGAGCCGTTCGTGATCCCGGAGAATATCGACAAGGCCTGGAAGAAGGTCGGCAAGCGCGGATCGAAAGACCGCAAGGCGTGGGAGGCCCGTCTGGCCGCCTCGTCGCAGGCGGCGGACTTCACCCGCGCCATGAAGGGCGACCTGCCGGAAGCGGCGTTCGACGCCCTGAACGCCGGCATCGCCCAGCTGGTCGTCGACAAGCCGGCGCAGGCGACGCGTCAGGCCTCGGGCGCCGCGCTCGACGCCCTGTTCGCCGCCGTGCCGGAAATGGTGGGCGGCTCGGCCGATCTGACCGGATCGAACAACACCTTCGTCAAGGGCACACCGATCTTCGACGCGCCGTCCTATGAAGGGCGCTACGTCAACTGGGGCATCCGCGAGTTCGGCATGGCGGCGGCCATGACGGGGATGGCGCTGCACGGCGGGATCATCCCCTACGGCGGCACCTTCATGGTGTTCTCGGACTACAGCAGGAACGCCATCCGCATGGCGGCCTTGATGGGCATTCGCGTGATCCACGTCCTGACGCACGACTCGATCGGACTGGGCGAGGACGGTCCGACGCACCAGCCGGTCGAGCATCTGGCGGCGCTGCGGGCGATCCCCAACCTGCTGGTCTTCCGCCCCGCCGACACGGTCGAGGCGTTCGAATGCTGGCAGCTGGCCCTGCAGCACAAGGCGACTCCGTCGGCCATGGCCCTGTCGCGCCAGAAGACGGCGGCGGTGCGGGTGACGGCGTCGGACGAGAACCTGTCGGCGCGCGGCGCGTATGAACTGCGGGCCGCCAACGGCGAGGCGAAGGTCACCCTGTTCGCGACCGGGACCGAGGTGCCGCTGGCGCTGAAGGCTGCCGAAATGCTGGAGGCCGAAGGGTCGCCGACGCGGGTCGTGTCGGTTCCCTGCTTCGAGCTGTTCGAACAGCAGGACGCCGCCTGGCAGGCCTCGGTGATCGGCCGGGGCACGGTGCGCGTCGCCTGCGAGGCCGCGATCAAACAGGGCTGGGAACGGTTCATCGGCGAGGACGGCGCCTTCATCGGCATGACCGGCTTCGGCGCCTCGGCCCCGGCGGAGGTGCTGTACCGCGAGTTCGGCATCACGACGGACGCCATCGTGGCGGCGGCGAAGGCCCGCCTCTGATGAGCCGTATCGGCGCGGTCAGCCTGCTGGTCCGCGATTATGACGAGGCCATCGCCTTCTATGTCGGCAAGCTGGGGTTCGACCTCAGCGAAGACACCGACATGGGCGGCGGCAAGCGCTGGGTGCGGGTCACGCCGAAAGGCGGCGAAACCTCCATCCTGCTGGCCCGCGCGACGACCGAGGCGCAGTTCGCACAGGTCGGCGATCAGGCGGGCGGCCGGGTCTGGCTGTTCCTGGAGACCGACGACCTGTTGCGCGACCACGCCGCCTGGCTGGCCGCCGGGGTCAGGTTCCGGGAGGCCCCGCGACACGAAACCTATGGCAAGGTGGTGGTGTTCGAGGATCTGTACGGCAACGGCTGGGATCTGATCGAACCGGCCAGTTGACCGGAGCCGTCTCGTCCGCGCGTCGTCAGCTCTGGTAAGGTGGATTGAGTCTGGAAAGCGGATGAAGCTCTTCCAATGACGGGCGCATCAGGCGCACGATCGGCGCGACACTGGATCGGGACAACCATGACCTTCGAGACGAACCCTCTTCGAGCCCTTGCAGGCGCGGGTCTCGCCGCCCTCCTTCTGATGTCGTGCAAACCGGCGGCGACCGCGCAAGCACCCGCGGATGACACCCAGTCGTCGCCGGGCGCGGTCGCCTTCGCCGACACGCCGCCCCTGTCCGCCACGGTCGCCGCTGCGCCCCGACTGGTGGGCGACAGCGCTCAGGTCGCGGCGATCAATGCCGATCTGGCTCTGATCGACGCCATGGCGAAAACCAGCACTGCCGAGTGCGAGGGCGGCGGCTTCAGCCGCACGGTGACCCAGCCCATGACCGGCCCCGGCTATGTCACCTACATGATCTCCGACGAATACGAGTGCGGCGGCCCCTATCCGTCCACCACCCAGACGCCCGTGACCTACGACCTGACGACCGGCCGTCGGGTCGACTGGACCCGGACGCTGTCCGCCTGGGCCGTGACCGTCGACGACACGACCGACGTGCCGGCTGGATCGGTCGGCTATCTGCATTCCCCGGCGCTGGCGCGCTGGTACAGCGCCAGGATGCTGGCGAGCACCGACCAGGAGTGGCTGGCCGAGTGTCGCGACGTCTTCGATCCCGAGCAACTGAACCAGAGCGGCTTCCTGGTCTGGGCCGATGCCGGAACCAGCGGCATCGCCGTCTCGCCGCAACTGCCGCATGTCGTCCAGGCCTGTGGCGAAGTCGCCTCCCTGACCGCCGCGGACATGCAGGCCGCCGGCGTTCCCGCCGCGATGATCGCGGCCATCACGACAGCCGGCGAGGGTCGAAACTGGCTGCCGTATCAGGAAGGCGTCTGACGCCCGGACGCACTATTTTGATGCAGGGTCGAGGCGACGGATGTAGGCGACTGGCCTCATGACCCAGACCTATCCCCTCCGCCTCGGCACCCCCCTTTCCGACACGGCCGTCCGGGTCATGCTTCTGGGCGGCGGAGAACTCGGCAAGGAGGTCGCCATCGAACTGCAGCGGCTGGGGTGCGAGGTGATCGTCGTCGATCGCTATCCGAACGCCCCGGCCATGCAGGTGGCCCACCGGTCGCACGTCATTCCGATGACGGACCCGCAGGTGCTGAACGGCGTGATCATGGCCGAGGCGCCCCACCTCATCGTGCCGGAGATCGAGGCCATCGCCACCGAGGTGCTGGCCGACATCGAGGCGGCAGGCATGGCGCGCGTCATTCCGACGGCGCGCGCGACCCAGCTGACCATGAACCGCGAGGGCATCCGCCGGCTGGCGGCCGAGGAATTGGGCCTGCCCACCAGCCCCTACGCCTTCGCCGGGTCGGCGGCCGAACTGGCGGCGGCCGCGCACGACATCGGCCTGCCGGTGTTCGTGAAGCCGGTGATGTCGTCGTCGGGCAAGGGCCAGTCCTTCATCGACGCCTATGAGGACGCCGCCAACGCCTGGGCCTATGCGCAGTCGTCGGGACGGGTCGAGACGGCGCGCGTCATCGTCGAGGGCCGGATCGACTTCGATTTCGAGATCACCCTGCTGACCGTGCGGTCTTTGCGCGACGGCGTGGTCGTGACCGACTTCTGCGCCCCGATCGGCCACCGTCAGGTCAAGGGCGACTATGTCGAGAGCTGGCAGCCGCAGGCCATGACGGTGGCGTCTCTGGCGACCGCGCAGGACATCGCGGGCAAGGTGACGGAGGCTCTGGGCGGGCTCGGGGTCTTCGGCGTGGAGCTGTTCGTGAAGGGGGACGACGTCTGGTTCTCCGAAGTCTCGCCACGGCCGCACGACACCGGCCTGGTGACCCTGGCGACCCAGGCGATGAGCGAGTTCGCCCTGCACGCGCGGGCCATTCTGGGCCTGCCGGTGGACGTGTCGCAGCGCGAGATCGGAGCGAGCGCGGTGATCTATGGCGGCATGGATGCGGTGGGGATCGCCTTCGAGGGCGTGGCCGAGGCTCTTTCGGTTCCGACCGCCGACCTGCGGCTGTTCGGCAAGCCCGAGGCCTTCGAGCGGCGTCGCATGGGCGTGGCCCTGGCGCGAGGCGAGACGACGGATCAGGCGCGCGAACGGGCGGCCCTGGCCGCCAGTCGCGTCAGACCGGTAGCGCGCTGACCGTCCCGGCCGCCGCCTCGGCGCGCAGTCGCTCGATCTGGGCCACAGCGGTCGTCAGGCCGGGATCGCGGCCCGCCCGGATCTCGTTCCAGTCCGTCTCCACGACGATGTCCGGCGTGACGCCGCGCTTTTCCAGACGCACGCCGCCGGGCGTGGTCATGTCGCTGATGCCGATCCGGATCGCCCCGCCGTCCGCCAGTTCGACGGCGCGCGACAGGATGACAGCCCCGCGCGTGGTCTCTCCGACGATGACCGCCCGGCCCTGTTCCTGGGCGACCGCCGGATAGAGTTCCCCGCCGCTGGCCGAGGCGGGCCCGACCAGGATCACCACCGGGCCGAGGTACGGCCTGGCGGGCGGAAGCGTGTTGTAGATGCGGTTGATGAACCGGCCGGTCGTCACCGCGAAATCGATCTTTCGATCGAACAGAAAGGACAGCATCAGACCGGTCAGGTTCAGGCTGCCGCCGCCGTTGGAGCGCAGATCGACGATCAGACCGGCGGGCGGCGCATCGGCAAGGGCGTCGAACTGGGTCTTGTACCAGTCGAAGGTCTCGCGATCGAAATCGTCGAAGCGGATGTAGGCGATGTCGCCTTCCAGCCGTCGGGCCTCGATGCGCGGCAAGGGGTCCATCGGGACGCCGGCCAGATCGACGGTATGACGCTCGCCATCCTCGTCGAGGAAGACGAACCGGTCGACGCGACCCTCGCGCGCCACGACGCCCAGGTGCGGGCTGGCGCCGTTGATGCTCTCGACCTTCCAGCCCGGCTGAACGCCGGCAGCCTGCGCCGGACTGTCGGGGCGGATGCGCAGAACCCAGCGCTCGTCGCCGCGCGGCAGGATGACCATGCCGTAGGAGGGCCGCTGATCGCCGGCCTCGTTGGCGGCGATCCGTTCGCGGCGCGTGGGGCTGAGGGTCTGGGTATGGTCGTCGTCGAGAAGTTCGACCAGCTGTTCCAGGCGATCGTAGAACCCGAGCTCGGTCGGCTGCGCGACGGCGTCGGCGCGACGGGACGCGGCCTCGGCGACGAAGTCCGTTCCGTGGAAGTCGCGGCTGTAGAACAGCCGTTCGACATAGCCGACCGCCTCGTCGTAGACCCGCGCGTTCAGTGCCGCCCGCTCCGGCGAGCCGTCGGCGACCTCGACGGGCGGCGGCAGGACGCCGACCTGCTCGTAGGGGATGGTCTGACAGGCGGAGAGCGCCAGGGCGACGGCGAAGAGCCCCGCCCGCAGCATCCGCATCGCCTGCGGGGCCGTCATGAGGTCAGAACCCCGGCGACGCGGTCGGGGCCGCGGTGGCCCGCGCCGTCTCCTGACGCGCCAGGGCGGCGATGGCGGCATCGAGCGCAGGATCGAGCCCGGCACGCCGTTCCTCGACCGTACGGACGACGACGATGTCCGGCTCGACGCCCCGCTTCTCCAGACGCACGCCGCCGGCCGTGATGTAGTCGGCACGGCTGAGGGTCAGACGGCCACCGTCCGGCAGGGGGCTGTCCTGCGAGATCAGCACGGCCCCGGCGGTGTGTTCGCCGACGACGAGGGCCCGGCCAGACTCCTGAAGGGCGGCGGGGGTCAGTTCGGCGGCGCTGCGGCTTGAGCCATCGACGAGCAGGGCCACGTCGTTGGTCACCGGACCGGTCAGGTTTCCGCAACCGGGCATGATCGCCATGGTCATCGGCCGACCGTTGCGCGACACCCGCGTCGCCCATTCCTGACGCTCGGGCAGGAAGCAGGACAGAGCCGCATCGGCCTCCAGCAACAGACCACCGGGGTTGCCGCGCAGGTCGATGACGACATCCGTCTCGTGCGGCACCGCCGCCAGTTGCTGGCCCATCCAGCGACCGAGACCGGATTCGAAGCCCTCGACGCGAAGGACGACCACGCCGGGTCGCGACGCGTCCACGCTGAAGGCCGGGATCGGGTCCATGATGCGCGGAACCAACGAGACGCGCTGCAGGACGCCGGCCTCATCGGTCAGGTCCAGTTGCAGCGCGCGCCCTTCCTCGACGTCGAAATCGACGCCCCAGGACTGGCCGTCGATGGCCTGAAGCACCCAGCCGGGCTGGAGGCCCGCCTCCGCCGCCGGGGAGCCGGCGCGGACGTTTTCGATGCGCCACTGATCACCGTCCTGACGCGCCAGGGAGATGCCCATGACTGCACGCCGGGTGCGCTGCTGGTCCTGACGGCGGGCAACGGCGGGAGAGATGGCCCCGGCGTGGTCGTCGTCGAGCAGATCCAGCATGGCGCTGAGCACCCGGTAGAGGTCACGGTCGTCGGCCGCGGCGATCGCCTGCGCCCGATAGGTCTCGCGCGCGGCGTTCCAGTCCAGTCCGTGCAGGTTCGGGTCGTAGTACTGGCGGCGGACGAGGTTCCAGACCGTGTCGAACACCCGCGTGTTCATCCGGGCGCGGTCCCGGGACGGCGTCGGGACGGAATCCAGCGTCTCGACCGTCTGCGCGACCGCGATCGAGGGGGCGAACGCCGTCCCCGCGAGGAGGACGGCGCTTGCGATCAGGGAAAGGAAGGCGCGGCGGCCGGGGAGAACCATCCCGACCAGCCTAGACCGGCGAACCGCCGCGCCTCAAGTCACGAAACCGCTGGTCCACGGAGGGCTCAGTCGGCGGGCGGAGGCGCTGGATGTCCTTCGCCCTCATCGAGGAAACCGTCGTGGTCGGCGTCCATCCGTCCGAAGGCTTCGCGCAGCGGCGCCAGGAACTCTTCCTGCGAGACCTTGCCGTCGCCGTCCTTGTCCATGTCACCCGGACCGTCCGGGCCGCCGAAGCGGCGCACGAAGACCTGATGCGAGCCGGGGCCGGCGTGGGCCGGGCCGCCCTCGGGGCCACCCTCCGGACCGCCATGGCGGAAGCTGAACACCCGGACGTCGCCGCCCGGACCGCCGGGGCCTTCGGGGCCGCCGAGCATCATCACGCCGGGCGCACCGTGACCGCCTGGTCCGCCTTCGCGCGTGATGATGTGAACGCCCGGGCCACCGGGGCCGCCCGGACCACCGGGGCCGCCCATCATCATCACGCGATGGCCGGGACCGCCCTCCCCCGGGCCGGCGGCCAGTTCCTCGGTCGACAGGCGCCCGTCATCGTTGGCGTCGAGACGGTCGAAGGCGTTGCCCATGGGGGCCGAGAACTCTTCGCGCGTCACCACGCCGTCGCCGTCCGCGTCGAGCCGGCCGGGACCTTCGCCGCCCGCATTGACGATGCGGATTTCGGAGCGGGTCTCGACCCGGGGCGCGGCCTGATCCTGGGGTGCGGCGCCGTTCAGGGCGGCCAGCAGGGCGATGGCGATGACGGACATGAAGTCTTTTCCTTCAAGTTTCTGATGCGCCCTTGGACCATGTCGGGCTTGCCGGGGTATTTCAGGCTCCGGATCAATTGTTTCAGTCGTGAAATGACGCGGCCGGGTTCTGGAGGCATTTAGGGGGTCATGAGCGATCCCTCTCCTCGCATCCTCGTCGTCGATGACGACCCCGGCATTCGCGAAGTCCTGTGCGACTACCTGGGCCAGCACGGCTATCAGGCACGCGGCGCGGCCTCGGCGGCCGAGATGGATCGCGCCCTGGCCGAAGGTCCGACCGATCTGATCGTGCTGGACCTGATGATGCCTGGCGAGGACGGGCTGTCGGTCGTCCGTCGTCTGTCGGGGACGCCGCCGGTCGTCATGCTGTCGGCCATGGGCGAGGACACCGACCGGATCGTAGGGCTGGAACTCGGCGCCGACGACTATCTGGCCAAGCCGTGCAATCCGCGTGAGCTGCTGGCCCGGATCCGCGCCGTGTTGCGTCGTCCGCGCGAGGATGAGGCGCCGACGGGCGCGGCCCTGATGTTCGACGGCTGGCGGCTGGATCTGGTGCGGCGGGAGCTGTCCCAGCCGGGCGGGGAGATCGTGACCCTGTCGGCCGGGGAGTTCGGCCTGTTGCGCGCCTTCGCCGAGCGGCCGGGCCGGGTGCTGACACGGGACCAGTTGCTGGAGGCCGCGCGGGGGTCGGAGGCCGACGTCTTCGACCGCGCCATGGACGTGCAGATCAGCCGGCTGAGGAAGAAGCTCGACGACGGCTCGGGCCGCGAACTGATCGCCACCATCCGGGGCGAAGGCTATCGCTTCGACGCCCGCGTGCGCCGTGCGGACCGGACCGGCGCCCGGGCATGAGGCCGCGCGTCTCGCCCTTCACATCGATGTCGGTCCTGATGCAGGTCGCGCTTCTGGCCGTCTTCGCGGTGGTGGCGTCCCAGATCGTCGTCTTCGCGGTGGTCCTGACCGCGCCGCCGCCGCGCCCCGCCGGGTTCAGCATCCCGGCCGCCGCTGACGCCCTGGCCGGACGGCCCGCCGAAACGTCCGACGGCCGGGCTCTGGTCCGGCGGGTCTCGGACGAACCGCCCCAGCAGGAGGTCGGCCCGGGACCGGTCGAACGCGCGATCAGCATGGGTCTCGCCCAGCGTCTGGGGCGACCGCTCGGCGACGTGCGGGTGTGGCTGTCGCCGGAGCGTTCGCACTGGAGCCCCGGCCAACCGCGCGGCCCGCGTCCGCCCGGTCCGGGGCCGGTGGTCACGAGCGCCCGCATCACCGAGAGCAGCTCCAGTATCGTCTTCAGCCGGCGAACCGAGACCGGCGAGGATCACCGGCCCGACCACGACGCCATCATGGCCGAGGTCGGCGAGGTCCTGGCGCGCCGGGGCGTGCCCCCGCCGACGGGGTCGAACGACGTGCGGGTCATCGCCTCCGGCGGCGGCCCGCAGCGGTTCACGGTCACGGCGGACCGGCTGACCTTCGCGCCCTTCTCCGCCTCGGTGCGGATGGAGGACGGGCGCTGGGCGACGGTGGAGCCGCCGCACGGCCTGATCGATCCGTGGCAGATGCGGCTGCTGATCGCCCTGGGCATCACCGCCCTGTTGCTGGCGCCGCTGGTCTGGCTGATGGCGCGGAGACTGACCCGTCCGATCCGCCAGTTCGCCGAGGCCGCCGAGCGACTGGGCGCGGATCCGGACGCCGAGCCCCTGACGCCGTCCGGCCCGTCGGAGGTGCGTACGGCCATCGCCGCCTTCAACGACATGCAGGCCTCGATCCGGGGCCATATGCGCCAGCGGACCCAGACGATCGCCGCCATCGCCCACGATCTGCGCACGCCCCTGACGCGGCTGCGGTTCCGCGCGGAACAGGCGCCCGAAGCGCTGCGTGACAGGATGGCCGGCGATGTAGAGGAGATGGACGCCCTGATCGGTCAGGCCATGGCCTTCGTGCGCGGCGAGGTACAGGCCGAGCGCCGCGAACGGCTCGACCTCGCGACCTTGGCGGCGGACTGCGCGACAGGCTTTGCCGAGACCGGGGCGGCGGTGACGTTTTCCGGCGAGACGAGCCTGCCCGTGGAGGGGGACCCGGCGGCGCTGCGACGGGCCATCGCCAACCTGATCGACAACGGTCTGAAGTACGGCGGCGGGGCGAGGGTGACGGCCGCGTCAGATGGCGCGGTGGGCGTGATCACGGTCGCCGATGACGGGCCCGGCCTGTCCGACGACGATCTCGAGCGGGCCTTCGAGCCCTTCCACCGCGGCGAACGGTCGCGCAGTCGGGAAACGGGCGGAGCCGGACTGGGTCTGGCCGTGGCGCGTCAGGCGGCGCGGGCGGCGGGCGGCGACGTGACCCTGACCAACCGGACGGGCGGCGGGCTCGAGGCGAGGCTGTCCCTGCCCCTGACAAGCTGAACCGTTACATCCGATCACGCCTTGTGACGCGCCCGGGGTTGATCCTCGCGCCCGCCGGTCCCATTGAAGCGCCAACCAATAAAACGCCGCTTCAGGAGACCTTCCCATGACCGTTCGCGTCGCCATCAACGGCTTCGGCCGCATCGGCCGCCTCGTCCTCCGTTCGATCGTCGAACATGGCCGCCGCGACATCGAGGTGGTGGCGATCAACGACCTGGGGCCGGTGTCCACCAACGCCCACCTGCTCAAGTACGACTCGGTCCACGGCCGCTTCCCCGGCACCATCGAACACGGCGACGACTGGATCGACGTGGGCCTGGGCAAGATCAAGGTTACGGCCGAGCGCGACCCGGCGAACCTGCCGCACAAGGACCTGAACGTCGACATCGCGTTCGAGTGCACGGGCATCTTCACCGCCCGTGACAAGGCCGAGGCGCACCTGAAGGCCGGCGCCAAGCGCGTCCTGATCTCTGCCCCCGGCGAGAACGCCGACAAGACCATCGTCTACAAGGTCAACCACGAGACCCTGACCGCCGAGGACATCATCGTCTCCAACGGCTCGTGCACCACCAACGCCCTCGCCCCCGTCGCCAAGGTGCTGCACGACCTGTTCGGCATCGAGCGCGGATATATGACGACCATCCACGCCTATACCGGCGACCAGCCGACGCTGGATACGATGCACAAGGATCTGTACCGGGGCCGCGCCGCCGCCCTGTCGATGATCCCGACCTCGACCGGCGCCGCCAAGGCCCTGGGCCTGGTTCTGCCCGCCCTGAAGGGCAAGCTGGACGGCTCCTCGATCCGCGTCCCGACGCCGAACGTCTCGGTCGTGGACCTGAAGGTCGTCGCCGGCCGCGAGGTCACGGTCGAAGAGATCAACGCCGCCCTGCAGGCCGCCGCCGACGGTCCGATGAAGGGCGTTCTGGCCACGACGATCGAGCCGCTGGTCTCGTCGGACCTGAACCACATCGCCGCGTCCTCGACCGCCGCCTTGCCCCAGACACAGGTCGTCGACGGCAAGCTGGCCCGCGTCCTGACCTGGTACGACAACGAGTGGGGCTTCGCGACGCGGATGGCCGACACCGCGCTGGTGATGTCGAAGTTCCTCTAGGATGAAGCTCCCCGGAGCCGTCAGCGATCGATTCCTGCAAGGAGTCGTCATCGTCATGGCGGCTCCGTTCGCCTCCATGGGCATCACCCTTGGGTGTTTCGTCCGAAACCTCGTCCTGTATCCGCACTCTGTCCACGATCTCGGCGAAAGCGGCGTTTCCGGGGAGTACAATCTTCAGCTGCCAGGGACCGGCCTTGTCGATCTCGGCATCACTCTGGTTTTGGCGGGACTGGCCATACTCTGGTTGGTCGCCCTAGTCAGGTTTGTTCGGGTCCAACCTCGATCGATGTTGACAATCGTGCTCGGCGTTCTCGCCTCCTTGGCCTTCGGCTTCTCGGCTTGGCAGAACTGGCTGATGGCCTACCCAGTGTGCAACGCATTCTAGAATCTCAATGGATGATCAGCTTCCCATGACCTTCCGCACCCTCGACGACGCTGGCTCACTGGTCGGCAAGACCGCTCTCGTTCGCGTGGACTTCAACGTCCCGATGGAGGGCGGCCGGATCACCGACGACACGCGGCTGCGCGTCGCCCTGCCGACGATCAACAAGCTGCGCGAGGCCGGCGCCAGGGTCGCCCTTCTGGCCCACTTCGACCGGCCGAAGGGCCAGGTCACGCCCTCGATGAGTCTCAAACCCATTGTCCAGCCCCTGTCCGAGCTGCTGGGAGCGCCCGTGCGGTTCGCCGAGGACTGCGTGGGCGGCCCCGCGCTGGCTGCGATCAAGGATCTGGACGCGGGCGGCGTGGTCCTGCTGGAAAATGTCCGCTTCCACGCGGCCGAGGAAGCCAACGACGCCGAGTTCGCGGCCAGCCTCGGCGAACTGGCCGACCTCTACGTCAACGACGCCTTCTCCGCCGCCCACCGCGCCCACGCCTCGACCGAGGGCGTGGCGCATCACCTGCCCGCCTATGCCGGCGAATCGATGCGGCGCGAGCTTGAGGCGCTGGACGCGGCGCTCGGCAATCCGAAGAAACCCGTCATCGGCATCGTCGGCGGGGCCAAGGTATCGACCAAGCTTGACCTGCTGAAGAACCTTGTCGGCAAGCTGGACCGCCTCGCCATCGGCGGCGGCATGGCCAACACCTTCCTGTTCGCGCAAGGCGTCGACATCGGCGGGTCTCTGGCCGAACGCGACATGGCCGACACCGCCCGCGAGATCATGGACGAAGCCAGGGCGCGGGGTTGCGAGCTGCTGCTGCCCGTCGACTTCGTCGTGGCGACCGAGGTCAAGCCGGGCGCGGCCAGCCGGACCGTGACGGCGGGTGAAGCCCTCGCCGCCGACGACAAGATCCTCGATGCCGGTCCCGCCACGGTCGCGCGTCTGGTCGAGGCGATCACGGCGTCCAGGACCCTGATCTGGAACGGTCCGCTGGGCGTGTTCGAGGTTCCGCCGTTCGACACCGCCACGGTGGCGGTCGCCCATCATGCGGCGGCGCTGGCCAAGGCGGGCGTCCTGATCGCCGTCGGCGGCGGCGGCGACACGGTGTCGGCGCTGAACCACGCGGGCGTGGTTGACGACATGACCTTCGTCTCCACGGCCGGCGGCGCCTTCCTGGAGTGGATGGAGGGCAAGGCTCTGCCCGGCGTCGAGGCGCTGCGAGGGTGACCGGGTCGTTCGATCCGCGTCCCATCAGCAAGGCGGCGAAGAACGAGCGTCGCAAATTGACTGCGACGAGCTTGAATACGATCGGTCTGACCTTGGTGGGCCTCGGCGTGTTGACGCCCGTCATCACGGGGGCCAGTCCAGTCCCCCTGACAGTCGGCGTCTGCGGTGCTATATCTGTGGTGCTTCACCTGTTGGCGAGACGCCTGCTGAAGAGTCTGGAGGACTGACATGACGATCGAATGGATCTGGATGTCGATAGCCATCCTCTGCGCCGTCGCCGGGGTCCTGTATGTGACCCAGATGCTCGACGAGCGGAAATGGGCGCGTGAAGCCGAACGCCGCGCCGAGTGGGATCGCACCCACCCTGCCGAATAGGCGATATCGTCCTTAAGCTTTCAACCCCATCGAAAAGCGTCAGCCGCGCGTTCGACCTTCGTTTTCGGCCGGACTACACTCAGGCGATGCTCCGGTGGCGACCGAGCCGCAGCGCGGCGCGCAGTTGCGGGCGTCCCGACACATGTCGTCCAGTCCGCCTGGGCTGAGGCTTTCGCATCCGGCCAGCATCAGCAGGCCGGCAACCGCCGCGATCATGAGCTTCATCGTCGTCTTCGTGGAACGACCTGTTGTGCGAAATACCCGGTCGAAGCGCGACTGTCGCCTCCTGACCGGTCGAGGCTGTTACACAGCGTGACTTGAGACCCTCCGGCCGCTACACCGGCAAAAAACAAGATTCAGGAGTTCCTCTCATGGCGCGCATCACGCTGCGACAGCTTCTCGACCACGCGGCCGAGAACGACTACGGCCTGCCGGCCTACAATATCAACAACATGGAACAGGGTTTGGCGATCATGGAGGCGGCCGAGGCCGTCAACGCGCCGGTGATCATCCAGGCGTCGCGGGGCGCCCGCTCCTACGCCAACGACATCGTGCTGGCCAAGCTGATCGACGCCCTGGCCGAGCTCTATCCGCACATCCCGGTCTGCATGCACCAGGATCACGGCAATGGCCCTGCGACCTGCGCCACCGCCATCCAGTACGGCTTCACCTCGGTGATGATGGATGGATCGCTGATGGAGGACGGCAAGACGCCCGCCGACTACGACTACAACGTCGACGTCACCCGTCGCGTCACCGAGATGGCCCACGCTTGCGGCGTCTCGGTCGAGGGCGAGCTGGGCGTGCTGGGCTCACTGGAGACCGGCATGGGCGAGGCCGAGGACGGCCACGGCTTCGAGGGCGTGCTGGATCACTCCGCCCTGCTGACCGACCCGGATCAGGCGGTCGATTTCGTCAGCCGCACCAAGGTCGACGCCCTGGCCATCGCCATGGGCACCTCGCACGGCGCCTACAAATTCTCGAGGAAGCCCGACGGCGAAGTCTTGGCCATGCATGTGATCGAGGAGATCCATCGCCGCCTGCCCGACACCCACCTGGTCATGCACGGCTCGTCCTCGGTGCCGCAGGACCTGCAGGACATCATCAACCAGTACGGCGGCGAGATGCCCCAGACCTGGGGCGTGCCGGTGGAAGAGATCCAGCGCGGCATCAAGCACGGCGTGCGCAAGATCAACATCGACACCGACAACCGCATGGCCATCACCGGGGCCATCCGCAAAGTGCTGGCCGAGAAGCCGGGTGAGTTCGATCCGCGCGCCTATCTGAAGCCGGCCAAGGAAGCGATGCGGAAGCTCTGCATCGAACGCTATCAGCAGTTCGGCTGCGAGGGTCAGGCCTCGTCGATCCGTCCGATGTCCACCGCCCAGATGGCCAAGCGCTACGCCAAGGGCGATCTGGACCCGGTCTACGGCCGCGAGCTGAAGGCCGCGTCCTGAGCGACTTCAACGACGAAGCCGATCCGGACGATGCGTCCGGCGGCGAGGTTCTGACCGTCGAGGTGACGGTCACCGGCCAGCGTCTGGACAAGGCGCTGGCCGATGTCGTTCCCGACCTGTCGCGCGCGCGAATCCAGACGCTGATCGCCGACGGCGCGATCAGCCTGAAGGGGGTTGTGCTGACCAACGGCTCATCGAAAGCCGCTGCCGGGACCTATGCTATCGCCGTGCCGCCAGTGGCCTCGGCCACCCCGTTGCCCCAGGCCATCCCGCTGACGGTTCTGTTCGAGGACGCGGATCTGATCGTCATCGACAAGCCGGCGGGCATGGCGGCTCACCCGGCGCCCGGCACGCCGGACGGGACGCTGGTCAACGCCCTGCTGCATCACTGCGGCGCGTCCCTGTCCGGCATTGGCGGCGTCGCCCGGCCGGGCATCGTTCACCGGCTGGACAAGGACACCTCGGGCGTCATGGTCGCCGCCAAGTCCGACCGCGCCCATGCGGGCCTGTCGAAACTGTTCGCCTGCCACGATATCGAACGCACCTACATTGCCCTGACGCGCGGAGCCCCCTCCCCCGAGCGCGGGCGGATCGAGACGCAGATCGGCCGCTCGTCTTCGGACCGGAAGAAGATGGCTGTGCTGAAGGCGGGGGGGCGGAACGCGATCACCGACTATGTCGTCCAGGCCCGCTACGCCGTGCCCGCCAAGGCCGGCGCCGCGCCGCTGGCCGCGCGCGTCGCCTGCACCCTGCATACCGGCCGGACCCACCAGATCCGCGTGCATCTGGCCTCGAAGGGTTCGCCGATCCTGGGCGATGCCGTCTATGGCTCCGGGAGCCCTGCGACCTCCGTGAAGACCGCCATCGCCGAAGCCGGCCTGACCCGGCAGGCCCTGCATGCCGCCGTGCTGGGCTTCGTCCATCCGGTGACCGACGAGGCGTTGCGATTCGAGACGGCGCTCCCACCTGACATGCAGGCGCTGGAAGACCTTCTCGCCGTCCTCTAGAGGCTCGCCATGACCGAAGCCGAGATCCGCGACAACTCCGAACTCCATCGCTACGAGCTGCCGGTCGGCGATCAGCTCGCCGTGGTCACCTACAACCTGTCCGAACCGAACCTGATGATCACCGAGACCCTGGTGCCCCAGGCGCTGGAGGGTCAGGGCATCGCCAGCCGCCTAGCCAAACATGTCCTCGCCGACGCCACGGAACGCGGTCTGCTGATCCTGCCCGTCTGCCCGTTCTTCTCGGCCTACCTGCAGAAACACCCTGAGCACGCCGAGGCGGTCCACCCACGCTACCGCGACATTCTGGGCATCTAGGCCAGACCGCGAGGCCATCCGGTCGCCATAGTCGGAGCCGACTCTGGCGCTTGGGGAAGGCTGCAGTCTCGCGCCGCAGCAGCTCCTGCAAGTAAGTCTTGATAAAGGACTGACTATCCGATATACATCCTCCTCATCGGCGCGAGTGGCGCCAGGGTCACGGTCACGCTGTCGTGTGACGATCCGCCTCTGACAAAGACGGCAACCCATAGCTACTTGTCCGGTTGAGGGGTGAGGAGACGGTGCACATTCGGTGGCCGTCTGCGTCGAGCCTGCTCTTATCTAGGTTCGGAGGGACCAAATGGCTGCACTGAAATCACTCGCGGTAATGTCGCCTGAACAGGGACTGTCGCGATATCTGACGGAAATCCGCAAATTTCCGATGCTCACCAAGGACGAGGAGTTCATGCTCGCCAAACGGTGGACCGAGCATCAGGACTCCGAGAGCGCGCACCGCCTCGTGACGTCCCACCTTCGCCTCGTGGCCAAGATCGCCATGGGTTATCGCGGCTACGGCCTGCCGATCGGCGAGGTGATCTCGGAAGGCAACGTCGGCCTGATGCAGGCCGTGAAGAAGTTCGATCCGGACAAGGGCTTCCGCCTGGCGACCTACGCCATGTGGTGGATCCGCGCCTCGATCCAGGAATACATCCTGCGCAGCTGGTCGCTCGTGAAGATGGGCACCACGGCGGCGCAGAAGAAGCTGTTCTTCAACCTGCGCAAGGCCAAGAGCCAGATCTCGGCCTTCGAGGAAGGCGACCTTCGTCCCGAGAACCTGACTGCGATCGCCGTCAAGCTGGGCGTGTCGGAGGAAGAGGTCACCAACATGAACCGCCGTCTCGGCGGCGACGCCTCGCTGAACGCGCCGCTGCGCGTGGACGGCGAGAGCGAGTGGCAGGACTGGCTGTCGGACGACAACGCGGTATCTCAGGAGACGGCGCTGGCCGACTCCGAAGAGAAGTCGCTGCGCATGGGCCTGCTTCAGGAAGCCATGGGCGAACTGACGGATCGCGAGAAGCACATCCTGACCGAGCGCCGCCTGAAGGACGATCCGGTGACGCTGGAAGAGCTGGCGGGCCAGTACGGCGTGTCGCGCGAGCGCGTGCGCCAGATCGAGGTCCGCGCCTTCGAGAAGCTGCAGAAGGCCATGCGCGCAGCGGCCGAGGAACGGAACCTCGTCGACGCCTAACGCGGCCTGCGGCGGTCATAGGGAAACAGGCGCACGAGATCCTCGTGCGCCTGTTTTGCTATTCGATTGTCGGGGTCAGCTGGCTCGGGCGAGCTCGGCGCCCGGATCGGCCAGAGCCAGGATCGCGCCGATCGGTCCGGCCAGACCGGCCTTGGTCGGAGCACCGGCGGCCAGGCAGCCCTCCAGACCGGCAGCGGCGACCGCCAGCCGGGTGTCGGAGGTCTTCATCGCCAGGGCCTTCAGCGTTTCCGCCTGCTGCTTGACCGCGCGCACCGCCTGCATCGGATCGCTGTCGAACTGGGCCAGAGAGGCGGCGAGAATGCGCAACGCCTGATCCTTGACCGCCAAGGCGGCCGCTGCGGCCGTTGCCGGTTTGTCGGCCTTGCGCTTCTGCGGTCCCGCATATTCGCCCGAGTTGAACCGACGCCGGTCCGGACCGACGTAGCCGACCGCCTCGATCCAGTCGCGCGGCTTCAGCGCCACGTTCTCGACCCGGCGGAACAGGTCGGCCGAAGTGAACGGCTTTCTCAGAAACTCGTGGATGCCCGAATCGCGCGCGCCCTTGATCGAGGAGGCCGTGGCATCGGCCGTCATCATGATGATCGGGGCCCGGCGGCACGCCAGGTTCGACCGGCGGATGCTCTTGGCTAGGCGCTCGCCGTCCAGTCGCGGCCCCGAGCGTTCGGTGAAGATCAGGCCCGGCTCCATCTCGCGCGCATGATCCAGCACGCGGCTTTCATCGGACTCGGTCACGACCTCGCGCGCGCCCAGGCTCTTCATGATGTCCAGCAGCAGCCGTGCCGACGCCAGGTTCGGGTCGGCGATGAGCACGCGTCGAACGACCGGTTCGATGCGGTTCAGGGTCTTGGCGTCGGCTGCGAACACTAAGCAACTCCGGGGAGGTCAGCCTTATGGCTAACCGCCGCCGGTTAAGGTCGCGTTGAACGCAAACAGTTTATCAGCCCTGGAACGGGTCACGCATCAGAATGGTGTCGTCACGCTCCGGGCTGGTCGACAACAGGGCCACCGGCGCACCGATCAGTTCCTCGATACGACGCACATATTTGATGGCGTTGGCGTTGATGTCCTTGAAGCTGCGGGTTCCGGCAGTGCTCTCGCTCCAACCCGGCAGTTCCTCGAACACCGGCTCGGCCGCCGCCTGATCCTTCAGGCTGGACGGCAGGTAATCCAGCACTTCGCCATTGACCCGATAGCCAACGCAGATCTTGAGCGTCTCCAGCCCGTCCAGAACGTCCAGCTTGGTCAGGGCGATGCCGTCGATCCCGTTGATCGCCACCGACTGACGCACCAGAACGGCGTCGAACCAGCCGCAGCGTCGCGGACGCCCGGTGTTGACCCCCACCTCACGCCCCACGGTCGCCAGATGTTCGCCGACGGCATCGTTCAGTTCGCAGGCGAACGGCCCCTCGCCGACGCGGGTCGTATAGGCCTTCACGATGCCCAGCACATAGCCGACGCCACGCGGCCCCATGCCCGACCCAGCCGCCGCCTGGCCGGCCACGGTGTTCGACGACGTCACGTAAGGGTAGGTTCCATGATCGACGTCCAGGAAGGCACCCTGCGCCCCCTCGAACAGTATCCGCTTGCCGGCCTTCTGCGCCTGATCCAGCACTCGCCAGGCCGGCTTCACATAGGGCAGGATCTTCGGCGCGATCTCCAGCAACTGAGCCAGCAGCGCCTCCGGATCGATCGGCTCCAGCCCCAGACCCGCCCGCAGCGGATCGTGGTGCGAGCGCAGCCGCTCGATCTTGACCTTGAGGTCGTCTTCGTTGGCCAGGTCGCAGACGCGGATCGCGCGACGGCCGACCTTGTCCTCGTAGGCCGGACCGATGCCCCGCCCCGTCGTGCCGATCTTGGCCCCCGGCGCGCTTGCCGCCGCCTCGCGCGCAACGTCCAGCGCCGGATGTATGGGCAGGATCAGGCAGGCGTTGTCGGCGATGGTCAGAATGTCGGGATTGATCGTGACGCCCTGAGCCTCGATCTTGGCGATCTCTCCCACCAGATGCCAGGGATCGACCACAACGCCGTTGCCGATGATCGAGGGTTTGCCCTGCACCACGCCCGACGGCAGCAGCGCCAGCTTGTAGACCTTGCCATCCACGACCAGCGTGTGGCCGGCGTTATGGCCGCCTTGGAACCGCACGATGATATCGGCCCGGTTCGACAGCCAGTCGACGATCTTGCCCTTGCCCTCGTCGCCCCACTGGGCTCCGACCACCGCTACGTTCGCCAAGGCAAGTCTCCCGCTAATGCGGGCGCAGCCTATAGCGGGGGAATCACGCGATGTCGTCCCAACCGGGACGATTTAGGCGGAGAATTCTGCGACAGCGGTCTGGAACGCCCAGTCCAGCCACGGAGCGCCCGCCACGATGTCGTCCGTCTCGACCGTACAGCCGCACCATACGCGCAGGCCCGCCGGCGCATTGCGATGGCTTTCGACGTCGAACGCGGCCTCTTCGGTCTCGAGCAGGCTCTTCATCCGCTTGACGAAGGCCTGGCGCCCCTTGTCGTCCAGCGCCGTAACGCGCGGGTCGATGATCTTCAGGCACACCGAGGTTGTCGATCGGATCGCTGCGTCCTCGGCCAGATACTCGACCCAGCCCGTCCGCTCGACCCAGTCGTTGAGCGCCGCCGCATTGGCGTCCGTCCGCCGGATCAACTCGGCCAACCCGCCCGCGCCCTTCGCCCATTCGAGCGCGTCGATCCAGTCTTCCAGCGTCCACAGCGAGAAGGTGTTGATCATGGTCCCGGTGGCCAGCGACCGGTCGAACCCCTTGGCGTCGCGCAAACGCAGCACCTTGGGTACGGCGCGCGGCGGTTCGTAGCTGTCCAGTCTGGTTACGGCGCGCGGAGACAAAGCCGCGACCCCAATTCCCGCCTCGCCGCCCAGCGCCTTCTGGAAGGAGAATGTCACCACATCCAGCTTGGAGAAATCCATCGGCATGGCGAAGGCCGCCGAGGTCGCGTCGCAGATCACGATCCCCTCGCGATCATCTGCGATCCAGTCGACGCCCGGCGTCCTCACGCCGGACGTCGTGCCGTTCCACGGAAAGACGAGGTCCTTCGAAGGATCGACCTTGGACACATCAGGGAACTGCCCCCAAGGTGCCTCGATGATCTCAAGCTTGTCGAGCTTCAGATGGTCTCTCGCGTCGATGGCCCACTGTTTCCCGAAATTCTCGAAGGCCATCACCTGCACGGACCTTTGGCCGAGCATGTTCCACAGAGCCGCCTCGACCGCCCCGGTGTCGGAACCGGGCAGGTAAGCCAGTACCCAGTCCTCCGGTATCTGCAGGACCTGTTTCGTCAGCCTCAGGCCGTAGGCGAACCGCTCGACAACCTCCGGCGCGCGGATGCCGCGGCCCAGCAGGTCGTGCGGCAGGGCCTGCGAGGACCATCCCGGCCGCTTGGCCGTCGGCCCCGCCGCGAACCAGGGCCTCGCCGGTTTTACGTTCGGTTTGGAGATCATCAGCCTCGTCCCGGCTTGTAGGGACGGTTGGCGCGCCAGTCCTGGGCGACCCTCTCGAGGATCGGATCGATGGTGTCGGGCAGGGTCACGATCAACCGCGCCTTCAGATCGCCCCGCGCGCCGCCGGCGAAGGCGCCACGCCCTTTGAGCCTGAGGGTCTGGCCCGAGTTTGACCCCTTGGGCACGGTCACGGAGACCGTCCCGTCCGGCGTCGGACACTCGACCTTGCCGCCCAGGATAGCATCGGGCGCCGAGATTGGCAGATCCATGGTCAGATCAGCCCCATCGACCTTGAACACCGGGTGTGGCGCGATGCGGAGCTCGATCAACGCGTCGCCCGGCTCGGTCCGCCCTGGCGTCCCTTGTCCGCGCAACCGGATCGTCTGGCCATTGGTCGCTCCCTTGGGGATCGTGACGTCCAGCGTGCGTCCGTCCGAAAACTGGATCCGCCGCGTGGCTCCGCCGATAGAGTCCTCGAGGCTGATTTCGAGCGTGGCCCTCACATCCTGTCCGCGACCAAAACCCGTGGCCCGGCCTCGCCCTCCTCCACCGAACCGGCCGAAGATATCGTCGAGATCGAGGTCCTCGAATGCGGCGCGACCGCCGGGACCGCCGCCCGCGCCAAATCCGCCGAAACCTCCCGCACCGGCGCCCGGCTGGCCGCCGCTGAAGCCTCGGTACTGCGGCTGGCCATCGGCATCGATCTGACCGCTATCGTATTTCGACTTCTTGTCCGGGTCGTTCAGCAGGTCGAACGCCGCTGAGACGCGCTTGAAACGCTCCTCGGTCGCGGTGTCGCCACGGTTCTTGTCCGGGTGCAACTCCTTGGCCAGCTTGCGGAACGCGGCCTTGATATCGGCGGCGCTCGCCCCCCTGGACACGCCCAGTTCCTTGTAGGGATCACCCGCCACGCCGTTCGCCGCTCCGTCACGCTTCGTCGAATCCGGCTCGCGCGTCGCGACCGACCTTCGCTTCGTCAGTTAAGGCATGCGGTGTGCGGTGCAACGTTTTTCAGGCGATCAGTGGGGCCTGCGCCTCCACGCCCCACCCGAAACCGGGTCCGTACTGAGACACGGCGACCAGCGCATCCGGCCCCACCCCGCCTGGAAAGTCCTCTGCGAGATCACCGATCGTATAAAGAAACTCCGTTTCGTCCAACTCGAACACCCGTCGCTCCAGGACGCCCTTCAGAACGCGCACCCGAAAGCGACGAGGATCGACTTCCACAGGCTCCAGGTCCCAGACGTCCCCGATCCTGACCCTTGGCATCCATCGCAGCCGCTGGCCGCCCGGTTCCTCAGTCACGCTCAGGACCGGGCTCCAGGGCCGTGCATGAAGGTGCCTCGGGATAAACGCTTCCTGAGCGAACCCGACGCCGCCGGGCGCCCGCCCGCTCGGTCCTACGCGCACGATCCGGTCCAGCCGCCGCTCGCCAGTCGCCGTCTCGAACCGGCCCTCCCGGGGATTCAGCAGCACCACCAGGCCGCCCTCCGCCGCGCTCGCCGACATCTCGCCTTCCGTCCCCTGCTGTCCCCGCAGCAGTCCGCTCAAACGCCAGATTCCGGCGCCCAACAGGATCGCCTGTCGGTACTGCAGGATTTCCCACCCCGCCGTCGTCTCCACGGCTGCCAGATTGGCGCCGCCCAGCACAGCCGCTTCCGACAAGCTGGCCGGAGGAGCGCCTTCCAGCCGGACCACCAACGCGTTCGTCTCATCCCAGCGATGCAACACGCCGGGCCGCAAGGCCTGCGTCAGCAGCCCCACCGTCGTCGGCGACCCGACTGTTCCCCTCGCCGTCAGGGTCTCGGCATCCTCCCCCACGTGCACGGTCATCGGCCGCCAGGGTTCGCAAGCAACAACCGCGATCAGCCGGTCATCCGCTTCAGCGCCCGCCAAGGGGGGAAGGTCGAGAATGCGCACGAACGGCGTTCCAGCTTGCTCGACACCCGACCCCGGTCGCCACACGACCGGTTCGTTCTCGATGGACCCGGCCTCCCGCCGCGCCAGCACAGCTGCCGGCGTCTCGGCCAGCGTCAACCGTTCGATCCGCCAGGCTCCGGTCTCGCCCTCGACCACAACCGTGTCGCCAGCCTCGAACCGCAGCGCCTCCAACGGACCGAGGGCGACCGTCAGCCGATCTTCGCTCTCACCTTTCAACAGGCGTCGCGCCATCGCCTTGGCCAGCCCCGCGTCACAAACGGCCGGCAGATCCGCGTCAATGCTGCCTCCATCGCCCTCGCCGCGCACCATGATCGCGCCGGTCTGATAATCCGCGCCTTCGTCGATGAACCGAACACGCGCAGAATCTGGCGACGCCTCCAGCGACCGGGTCCGAACCGGCCTTGCGTCGTCATCCGTTCGGGCCAGAGCTTCGGGAGCTAACGTCGCACCCGGCGCTTCATCGCCAATCAATGAGACCCGACCGCCTCGCTCCCCGGCCGTCATGCCGAACGCCGACAACAGCGGCTCCAGCGCGTCACGCGTCCGCATCGGCCGGTCGATCACATAGCCGGACACAATCCCCGACGCCTTGCCAATCTCGAAATCTTCGACCCCGGCCCGCCTCAGGATTGCGGCCAGAAGCGTCCCCGCTTCTCCGATCATCCGCCCGTTCAGCCAGTGTCCGGCCGGCCAGGCTCCGGCATCGGCCCAGACGTCGGCCAATGCGGGAAACGCAAGATAGGGTCGGGCATCCCAGCACCACGCATCAGCCGCTTCGAGCATCAGTCCGTCATAGACCTCCGACACGGGATTGTTCGCCGGCGCCTCGAAATGTGTGATCACCGCCTCGAGGGCTCGTCGCTGCATCCGATCATCGCGTGCGCCCGTCGAAAATGGCGGCCGGAAACTTTCGGACGACTTCGGATCCTGGAACAGGTTCGGCGCATTGCCTCCACGATCCACCGCGGCACAGCCGAACTCGGTCAAGCGGATCGGCTTCATCCCCGGAACCCAGGCCGTCGGCGTCGCGCTGCGCACGCCGGCGGGCCGGTCATGGTGCGAGTTAGACCACCAACCGACCAGATCCTTGGGCCGGAACACCCAGTGCTCGCCGTGCGCCATGTCGACGATCGGCGTCCTCGTCTGTGCCGCTCGATCCGGATCGTCGGCATAGTACCAATCAAACCCGTCCCCGCCCGCCACCTGCCCGGCCAGATAGGCTGGATCGTCCGGTCCCTCGAACGTATCAGCATCGAGTCCGCCGTCACCGTCGCGCCAGTCGCCCAGCGGCGGATACCAGTCGATGCCGACGTAGTTGATGGCCTCGGCAGCCCACAGAGGGTCGAGATGGAAGCTCACGTCGCCGGTGCCGTCGTCCGGTCGGTGCCCCGAGTATTCCGACCAGTCCGCCGCATAGGACAGGGCCACATCAGGCCCGACAACCTCACGGGAGTCCGCCGCAAGCGTCCTGTACTCAAGCACCGCAGGATACCCGCCCGCCGCGTCTCGCGTCCACGTCAGCCCGCGCATCTCCGACCCGATCAACAGGCCGTCGCATCCCGTCTCGGCCGCCAGACCAGCATAATGCAGAGCCAGCCGCCGCAGTCCCCAGGCTCCGCCGAAGATGGCCGCCACATCCCCGGACGCCTCAGCGCCGTCCCGGCCCTTGATCCGCCCCCGCCACGGATAGGCCGCCTGCCGCTCGCCGCCGTATGGATCCGGCAGGTCGTTGTCCTCCGGCACGTCCATGAAGACGAAGGGATAAAGCGTCACCTCCCAGCCACGGGTCTTCAGCGCCGCCACTGCCTGTCGCACGCTCTCGTCCGAGGGCGTCCCGCCATAGGCCGGCGTTCCGTCGATCTCGGAAACGAGATGCGCATCCTCGCGTGTCAGCCCGGCGACCGACCATTCCACAGGTTCCGTCAGCTTGTCGCGCCGCTCCACCCCGGGCTTCACCTGGCAGTGCCCGGCCCTCAGGTCGTCGCCGAACCAGCCGATCACCAGATTGACTCGTTTCAGATTGGGGCACTGCGCCTGCAACTGATCCAGTGATGCATTCAGGTCAGTGCGACCGTCTTTCAGATGCACGTTCTCCGCCGTCGTCCGGGTCAGGCCGTCACGCCGCATCACCGGCTCAGTCGCGAGCACGAACTCACCGGCTCCCGGGATCAGGCAAACGCCTTCCAGCTTCTCCTCCAGCGTCTCGCCGCCCGGTCTTCGGAACACCTCGAAACTGAGCTGCGGCGGCCGATCCCCGAATGCCCCGAGCAACAGATCTTCGAACACCACATAGGCCGTGCCTCGATATGCGGGCGCGGCCCTCTCGACGGCCTCGATCAACGGGTCCGGCGTCTGATCCGGTGTTCCGCGATAGACCCGCATCGCCACGCCTGTCTGCTCCAGAAGCCTGCCGTCCGCCCAGATTCGCCCGATGCCGTCGATCGGACCCTCGCAGATCGCCACCGCGAAGCTCAGCGAATAGGCATAGTCCACCGTCTTCGGCCCGCCCTTGCCGCCGCCGCTCTCGTTCCGGCGCTCCAGGAAGTGCGCGGCCCAGATCATCTGTCCCGTCACGCGTGCCCGACCGAAGGCGCAAGCCATCGGCGCTCCCTCTGCTGTCGACTGGATTCTCAGCGTCTCCAGCCGGGGTCCCCGTTGCCGAGCCGGCGACAGCGCGCCGATCAGCCCTCTGTCGAAGACACCACCCAGCGCCGCGCCCACGGCACGCCCGACACCGCCGCCGACCAGCCCGCCGACACCGCCCAAAACAACCTGCGCCATCAGTCGCCCCCGCTCGTCTCATCAGGCCAGGCGAAGACGGCCGCCAGCCGCCGCATCCACCAAGGCCCCATCCAGCTTTCGACCACCGCCCGACCCCAGTAGGCGTGGATCATCCGCGGCTCGGGCGGCCCCATCGCGGTCAGGATCGCGCAGTGTTTGACGGGTGATCCATCGGCCATGCGGAACAGCAGGACGTCCCCCGGCCTCATCTGTCCGATCGGCCTTTCAACCAGCCAACGCCGCGCCGCTTCCAGAAGGGTTTCGGCCTCGCCCACTTCAGCCCAGTCGGGCTGGTAAGCCGGCGTTTCTTCGGGCTCCAGGCCAACTGTTTCTCGCCACACGCCGCGTACCAGGCCGAGACAGTCCGTCCCTTCGCCCTTCACGCTCGCCTGATGCCGATAGGGCGTCCCCAGCCATTCCCGCACCGCCGCCACGCGGTCGCTCACCGCCGGCTCCCGCCGTCGTGTCGTCCGCCCGCCGCCGGATAGGCAGTCAGGAAGTCGTCGCCCGGAATGTCGGGAAAACCCTGGAAGTTGACCCCGTTGCCGAAGGTCTGGACGCAGGTCTCCCAGCGCTTGTCACAGGTACGCCCGTCCGGATCCACGCTGCATCGGGCATCGCCCAGCGCGGCGTCACAGGTGCGCCCGAACGTTCGCCCAACGACCCGCTCCAGCGCCGCCAAAGGTCCGTTGATCTCCGCCGTGAATCCCTCGCCTTCGCGCCTGATCCGGCTCAGCGTCCCCCGTCCCAGCAGAACCTTCAGATCCGGCCGCGCCCAGTCAACCCGCCACAACGCCACCCTCGCCCGGTCCCAAAGACCCGCCGCGATATCGGTCTCAACGATCCGCTCGTCATCGAGCACGCCTCCGACAGCCAGACTTCCTGCGGCCAGGCCTTCGGCGGTCTCCGCTGCCCCCTGCGACCACCCGCTCGCCGCCCGGCAGACGACACCGTCGATGCTCAGGTCGCGGTCGTGATCGGTGAAACCCAGTCGCGCTTCATCGACGCGTTCGACGATCCAGGCATGACACAACGTCGCCGCTCCGCTCTCGATGCGGGCGGCCATCTCCTCGGGAATATCACGCATCTCAGACCCGGAGCTCGATCAAGGGAACCGACGCCATCCTCCCGGCGCCGAAGCTCTCCAGCGTAACCTCCAGCCGGTCCGCATCGAACCGCACCGGCGTGTCGAACAGGTAACCCGCCGTCACGGCGACATCCGAGCCGGGCGCGGCAGTCAGCGTCACCAGCCCCGTGGTCGCGTCGACGGAAAACGCCTCGCTCGCCAGCTCAACACCTCCGACCGCGAGCCGCACCGATCCGTCGACGGGCTTGGCGATGTGCCGCGAAACGTCGCCGTAGGCCTTCACCAGCGGGAAGGCCGTCTGTGTCCCGTTTCCGCCCCCCAGCACCTGGTCGGTCGCCGCTGGTGTCTCTCCCGGACCGCACGAAGCAAAGTCGGCGAAATCCCGGAACCTGAATCCATACAGTCGCCCGCGTCTCGCCTCGAAGAAGGCTGTCAGTTCAGCCATGTCCGCCAACGACCTCAGGTTCGCCCCGATCAGATACCGCCTGCGCCCCATCGCCCACGGACTGGAACGGCGCTCGAACCCCGACGCCAGGGTCACGACTTCGGTCCGCCGCTCGACCCCGCCCGTCGATCCGAACGCCAGCCGCGCGGGCAGACGCACCTCGTGAAAGGCCATTCAAGACTCCTGCTTCTCTTGTCGGGCGAGCGCCACTCGTCCAGTCTGGCTGCCGAACGCGGTCGCCTTCGGCCGCCCGGCAGGGGAGCCCGGTTCAATGCGCGGTCAGATTCTCAGCTTCGACGACGCCTCAGGCGCAGGCCTCATCTCGGGCGACGACGGCATCCGCTACACCTTCGGCCGGGAAGCGGTGTCCCCGCCTGCGGCCATCACCGCCGGCCTCCGCGTGGACTTTGTGCCCGTTGCCGGCGAGGCCACCAACGTCATGCTCCTGGCGGCCGCCCCATCGCCCGGCGCACCCTCGGCGACCCCCGGCGTTCCGGTCGACAGCTACGACTTCGCCAAGGCGATGTTCGCCTTCGACGGCCGCCTGCGTCGGTCCCACTTCTGGATTTCCTGGGCGATCCTGTTCGTGGGTGGCTGGGTTCTGAACTTCATCCCGATCCTGAATTTTCTCGGGATCGTACTGCTTTGGCCCCACTTCGCGATCGGCGCCAAACGCCTGCACGACATGGGGCATACGGGCTGGCTCATCGCCATTCCCTACGCCATAGGTCTCGTCGGCTTTATCGCCATCTTCGCCACAGTCGGCGCATCGCTCATGACCAACTACGCCGCCATCCAGAACGAGGATCCGGCCGCCATCATGGCCATGATCGGCCCATCGCTGGGCATCGTCGGCATCATCTGCCTGATCCAGCTCGGCTTCCTGATCTGGATAGGAGTCGTAGACAGTCAACGCGGCGACAACCGCTTCGGCCCCAACCCCAAGGGCGAATAGAGCCCATCATACCTAGAGCCGTCGCGCTCCCAGCGCGGCGGCTCGAGCCAGCATCTGGGCGATCTGCGCCTCGGATCGCAACAGCGCCGGCGCCCCGCCGTCGACGGTGACGTTCATCGTCACCCCGCCCGATGCGCCGCCGTCTATGACACCCGACCCATGCGGTCGAAACACCTCCGGCCCGCGCTCGCCAACGAGATAGGCGCCGCCGCCCAACACGGGTCCGCCGTCAGCCCGCGCCCCGCCGAAGCCGACAGCGCCCGCCACCGCCTGCGCGATCGCTGCGCCCAGACCGCCGCCCGAACCTCCAAGGCTCGCACCCACCGCGTCCAGAACCGCCCGCGCCAGCTCGGCCAGGCTGAGTTCTCCGTCCGCCGCCGCCCGTGCCAGCGACCGTGTCAGGCTGGCCCCGGCCCGTCCAAAGGCTTCTTCGATCGCGCCGGCCGCCCGTTCCGCCGGCTCCCTCAGCGCCTCAAGCGCCGCGGCCGCCTCCGCCGCCCGAGCGGGAACGTCGTCCAGGGCATCGGGTCGATAGTCGTCGCTCATGTCTCGCCTCCATCCGGCCAGGCCGCCATCAACCGTTCAAACTCGCTTCGTCCCATCGGCGCTGCGCCCGGCGCAACCTCCGTCAGCATCCGCCACTCGGCGAGCGACAGCCGCCAGAACGCCTCTGGCTCAACACCGAGGCTCACGCCCGTCCGCAGCATTGCCGCCCAGGGCGTCTCCTCAGCCACGCGCGGCCGCGAACGCCAGCGCCACAGCCATCGCGGCCTCGATCGGATCTATCGAGGCCCGATCCAGTTCTCCCGCGAGCGTGCCTTCGCCGCCGCCCCGCAGCAGCGCCGCCAGCACTGCCATCAGGTCGCGCGCCGACAACGCCCGCATCCGCTCAGTCAGCCCGGCGACTCCGGACACGCCCAGCGCCGTCTCGATCTCCGCCAGCGCGCCCAGCGTAAGGCACAGCCTCCGCTCGCTGCCGGCCA
Organism: Brevundimonas sp.; assembly: GCF_965278935.1. Classification (GTDB taxonomy): domain Bacteria; phylum Pseudomonadota; class Alphaproteobacteria; order Caulobacterales; family Caulobacteraceae; genus Brevundimonas. The sequence goes on from NZ_OZ257124.1 coordinate 2,892,667, forward strand.
GCACCGCCACAGCCTCGCCCCGTACCCCGTTGGCCCCGGTCATGCGGCCGAGAACGCCACGGCTCCGGCGCTGGCCAGGCTGACCGCGAACGTCGCCTCACCCTCGTGGTCGCCGGCGTACTCCAGCGCCGAAACCACGAACGGCCCTTCCAGCGTACCGAAGTCCGGCACCATCAACCGCCAGGTCTTCAATCCCTGATCGAAGAACGCCTCCCGGATCAGGGCGTCGGACGCTGCATCACGGAAGATGCCCTGTCCTGAGACCGCCGCCGACTTCACTCCGGCTCCTCCCAGCAGCTCGCGCCACCGCCCGGCGCTGTCCGCGTCCGTCGCGTCCACCGTCCGGGCATTGAGCGAGATCGTCCGCGCCCTCAGCCCTGCGACCGTCGTGAATACGCCCGGCGCGCTCTCGATTTTCAGCAGGATGTCTTTGCCACGCTGTGCAGCCATGATCGTACTCCTCAGATGTCTTCGGTGATCGCTCTGACGCGCACCACGCCCCAGACCCGCTTGTGGTCGCTGGAACGGAACACGTCGGCGAAGGTCGTGCGGATCGACACGGCGCGAACCCCGTCCGCCTCAAGAGGCGCCTCGTGGATCGACGCTCTCACCGCCGCGCAGATCGCCTTGGCCTCTTCCGTGCCTTCGAACCGTGAAGCGCAACGCAGGGTCAGCACATGCTCCACCCCGCATCCGTCCGCGTCGACCGGCTTGCTCTCGCATCGCCCGATCAGCAGGTGCGGATACCCGGCTCCCCTCGGCGCGGCGTCCCAGATACGCGCCGGATCGCCCAGCAGCGATTGCAGCGCGCCGTCCGCTCGCAGGTGCGCGATCAGCGCCTTCTGCAGCGCATTCTCATGCTCGCTCATCGCGTCCTCTCGATGTTCAGGGTCACGCGTCCGGGTCGATCCGGATCGCCGTTCACAGCCTCGATCACCCAGTCGGCGCCGCCGAACCGGATGACCCTACGCTCGACGAGGCGCGGGTCGGAGCGTGTCTCCGCCGTCGCCGCCTCGACCGCAGAGGTCACACCGGCTTCGGTCCGCTCCCGACGTCGTCGCCCGTCCAGTCTCAACCAGACCGACCCGAGCGGCTGGTAGCTCACGGCCCGCCCGCCGTAGGGCGTCTCCGCCTCGACCGACTCGAGCAGTTGCGCCAGAAGCCTCACAGCCGGACCACGCGATACGGCGCGATCCAGGATTCCACCGGTCGGATCGACATTTCGACCTCACCCCGCTCGTAGGCGCGCAGGGCCAGCATCAGGACCGCCAGCCTCAGCGGCGCGGCGGAAGTGGATGTGAGCTCCAGCCCGACCTCGCCTTCGACCCGCGCTCGGGCCGCATCGATGAGTGTCTGGATCAGCGCGTCTTCGGCCTGGTGTTCGACGCGCAGGAACAGTTTCGCCTCCGTGAGGCTCACGGGTGCGGTCATGGGAACCACCTCGATTGTTTTGAAGAAAGGGATGGCTGGTGCCTGGTGGCCCGCGGCTAGGCCTGACAGCCGCCACTCACCTCTTCACCAGCCACCAGTCGCGAACCACTAGTCAGCCGGCGCGAGTCAGCTCGCGCTGAACTTCATCACCTTGATGGCGTCGAAATTCTGGATCCCGCCGCCGACGCGTTTGGTCGTGTAGAACAGCACATAGGGCTTGGCCGAATAGGGGTCCCTGAGCACCCTCACCCCGGCGCGATCCACGATCAGATAGCCACGCTGGAAGTCGCCGAACGCGATCGCATGACTGTTCGCGGCGATGTCCGGCACCGTCTCGATCTCGGTCACCGGATACCCCAGCAGCGACGCGGTCTCGCCCGGCCGGGTCGCCGGCGACCAGATGTAGTTGCCGTCCGCATCCTTGAACTTGCGCACGGCAGACACGGTCTTCCGGTTCATCACGAACCGCCCGTTCGGCCGGAACTGCGCCTTGGGCGCATAAATCAGATCGATCAGCCTGTCCGTAGGGCTGGAGGTCGCAAAGGCCCCCGCCGCGCCCGATGCGACATAGCCGATGTCGCCCCAGGCGTGGGACGCATCCGCCACGATCGAATAGCCGAGGAAGCCCTTGGGCTTGTTCGTCCCGTCGCCGGTTACGAAAGCCGTCGTCTCTTGCGCCGCGAACGCGTCCTCGACTTCCGAGGCGAGCCATTCGTCCAGATCGACCAGCGCATCGTCCAGCAGGCTCTGCGTCGCTGCCGGATTGGCGTAGAGATCGGCCGCCGGGAACTCCAGCAGCGCCAGCGTCGCCGGGTCGGTCTCGGGCCGTGCCGCCGTCTCCGCCACCCAGCCGCTCGCGATCCCCGCCGTCGACACCGGCTTCCGGAACACGCCGGAGGCAACTGTCCGCACAGTCGCGATCTCCCGCATCGGACTGGTCGCCATCAAGCGGCGCTCGATGGCCCGCTCGGTCTCCGGCGGCACGACATAGCCGCCCGAACTCGACCCGGTCGACAGACCCGTTTTGAGCTCCAGACCCAGCTCACGCCCGGTTCGGACATAGCCGTCAAACGCCGCCTTCGCTTCGGGCGCCGAGGCGACCGCGACGGGTTCGCCTCCGATCGCCGGACGCCTCGCCTCCGACAGCGCGCGGTCCAGACGCGCCTGGGCTGCGCCCACGGCTTGGTCGATTCGCGCCACCTTTTCCTCCAGCAGCGTGTCGGCCGAGGCCTTCTTCTCGATCTCGCTCAGCCGGGCGTCATTGGCCCCTTTGAACGCCTCGAACGCCGCCATCATCTCATGCATGGCGGCGCGCGCCTCGGGCGAAGCCGAAGCCTGTTTGGTCTCTTTCATCATGTCTCCAGTTGAAATGGAGCGGGCTCTAGCCACGCCCCTCCGCCCTCCCGCGCCGCGAGCGGCGAGCGGGAAGTTCTCGTCAGGCCGGCCTGAACCGCGCCCCCGGCAGCATCGGAAACGTCACTAGGGAAATCTCCCACAGCTCCACGCCGCTGAGCACCCTCAGCCGCCCGTACCGACGCGCCTTGGCCGCCCGAAAGCCGATCGACAGCCCGTCCAGCGCCCCCGCCCGGCTCAGCGCCTGGGCATAACGCGCCTCCGCCGACCAGTCCGCGATCCGGCCGCGCACCCGCAAGCCCCGCTCGTCCTCGACGATCTCGTCCCAGACCCCGACAACCGACCGGCTCTCGTGCTGGTGAAGCATCCGCACCCCGCCCGGGCCGGTCCGTTTCAGGCTGTCGGCGAACGCGCCCTTCGCCACCACATCCCCGTTGAGATCCGCGACGCCCCAAAGCGAGGCATAGCCCTCGACCACCAACCCGGCGTCGATCACCACCGTCATCGCTCGCCCTCCAGCTTCCGCTCGATCCGCTCGACCGCGGCCCGCGTCGCCACGCCCTGCTCCTCCAGCCGCGCCAGCCGTTCGGCCACCAGTCGCTGCTCGCCGACCCGGTCCTCCAGCGTCGCGATCCGCGCCGCCGCCCCGCCGGCCCACACCAGCCCGCCGATCGTCTGGATCGCCAGCGCGACGCCGAGCGCCGTCGCTATCTTCTTGAGATCCTCCATCAGTCGCCGACCCCTGCCATCCGTCGACGTTCCTCGTCGGTCAGGAAGCTCGCCGCGTTCAGCCGCGCCCACAGCGCGTCCCGCTCGGGCTGCAGCGCCGGCACCGCATCCAGATCCGCCTCGATTCTCACCCCTTCGAACCGCCCGCCCAGCCACCCGCTCAGCGCCCCCGCCATCTTCCTCGCCAAGGGAATCACCGTCCCTCGCCAGAAGGCCGCATTGGCCTCCCGATAATTCGCATAGGTCGCGTCCCCGGGGATCCCGAGCAGCTGCGGCGGAACCCCGAGGGCCAGGGCGATCTCCCGCGCCGCCGCATGCTTCCCGGCGATGAAGTCCATGTCCGCCGGGCTCATCGACATCGGCTTCCAGTCCAGCCCGCCCTCCAACACCATCGGCCGCCCGGCGTTGACCGCCCCGGCATGCGCCTCGCCCAGCTCGGCCTTCAGCCCCGCGAACTGCGCCTCCGTCAGCCGCTCGCCATCCTTCGACGAGAACACCAGCGCCCCCGACGGCCGCGCCGCATTGTCCAGCAGCGCCTTGTTCCAGGCGCCCGAGCTGTTGTGCACATCGATCGCGAATGCCGCCGCCTCCAGCGGCGAAAACCCGTAGTGATCGTCGGTCGGATGGAACAGCTTGAGATGCATCACCGGCATCCACCCGTCCGCCTCCCGCCCGATCCGCACCGAGCGCCCGCCGACCGAATACTCATAGGCTTCCGGCCATCCGACCCGCCCCGGCACGACCTGCACCCGATCCGGTCTCAGGCTCCACAGCTCGCCCGGAACCTCATCGCCCACCGCCTCGACATAGGCGTTCCCCGCCGTCTGCAACGCGCCATAGACGCCTTCCATCCATTCCGCCCCCGACTGTTCCGGGTTCGGCTGGGCGAGCAGTTTCGCCGCCGGATGCCCATCGTCGCGCACCCCGTCCACGAACACCGCCAGAGGCGCAGACGCCGCCGCCTCCGCGATCATCCGCACGCAGCGATAGGCCACCGCGTTCCGGCTGAACCCCTCGCGCGCCAGGTTGGCGTAATCGCGCGGCGTCCACCGCGGCCGCCCCGCCCCGGTCAGCGCGATCAGCGGCCCGGCGCGGCTCTGCTTGGCCTCGGGCGCACTTCGTCCGGGCCGCCATGGAAACAGGGGCATGGTCTCTCCTTGACCGGATCGACCGGTCGCATTCTTTGAAAGTTCGCTGGCCGCAATGGCGCTCATCGCCTCGGCCAGTCCGTCAGGGATGGATTTAGACCGGCCTGCAGCGGTACCCCGCGCCTAGGGAGCGGATGTTGCGCCGCATCAGGCTTACCGCATCACCAGTCGCTTCAACTCGTTCCCGACCCCGACCCAAGGTCGAGCAGCGACCAGATCGAAGCTCGCGCCCGGTGTCACAGCCCCTGTGACGAAGGTATTCGCAGCCCCATAGATGGCTTCATAAGTCGACGCCCCGCCCGGCACGACGATGCTGGCGAGATCCGCTCCGCGCGTCACTGTTGAGCCTGCCGTGATGATGGGAGATGTCGGACCGGAGCCGGTCTCAAGTTGGACGCCCCAGGCATCGATCGGCGATGTCACACCTCCCAAGGCCGTCATGAACGATATAGTCACCAGAGTGGCGGTCACTGTGAAAGGGAACACAAGGCGCTGCCACTGAGTGTTCACCGCCAGGTTGGCGGACGGCGTATAGCCAGTGTTGTGGGTCTCATTCAGTCTGACGTTCGTCGTGCCCGAAGCGGCCTTTACGTAAGCGCTCAGAACATAGTTACCGGCCGGCGCCGTCACCAGTTGATACCATTGCTTTAGCCCGCCGTTCAGGGTCAGGCGAACGGCGCCGGCGCTTCCGGACGGATCGGCATCGGGGCCGAGGGCGGCGGTCGCGCCTGCATCGGCCTGCCAGACGGGGTTCAGAAGCGCGGTGGAGTGCCGCAACAGGTTCGTCGCCGCAGGCTCCAGCAACAGGCCCCGATCCGTGATCCGGGCCACGCCCGTGGCGAAGGCCGTGACGACGCCCGCCGTCGTCACGGCCGTGCCGGCCCCGGACCGGGAGAAGCTGACGCCCGCCAGGCTCGCGAACGAGGACGCGGTCTCCCCGCCTCTCTCATACCGGTTCTCGATGACGTCGATCAGGAGGGGGAGTGGATTCGCTCTCCGCATGGTCACCGCCGGGTGACCCAGTTCGATGCCGATCATCAGTCGAACATCGCCACGATATGCGCTGCCGTGGTTCCGGTGGCCAACACCCTTCGGGCCTGTACGGCGACATAGCCCACAGGATGGTTCTTGAGCGTCACCGCCTCCCCGTCTGGCGACGCTACGGGTACGACCTTCAGATCGCCGGCTGCGCCGACGTAGAGCGCCTTGGCCAAACTCGGCAGATCGGCGCCGTCGGACGGCGTCACGGCCTGCAGGCGACGCGCCGGCGCCGATGGTGACGGTGTGAAAGCGGCATAGGCATCCGGACTGGACGGCATGGTCGATCTCCTCGTTTTTGGAAAGCGCGAGCACCGGGGCGACGGGGGCCTGCCCCGCCTCATCCCGATTTCCCGTCATGCCCAAACTATAAGGGATCAGCGTCACAAGGCGCGGATAAAGGCTCTAAATAAAGCCGACCCTTGATTCTAAAGGCCGATTTCGACGATCCGTTGATGGGTATCGCCGAACTCTGATCAGCTCGCCGCCGCGATCTCGTCGGTCTCGATCACAGGCTCCAACGCCCCGGCGATGGCTGCGATCAGCTCGCCGATCTGGATCGGCTTGCCGACATGCCCATCCATCCCCGCCTGGGCGCAGGCTTCGATCTGGTCGGGCTGCACATTGGCCGTCAGGGCCAGGATCGGCACGGCGGCGCGCGCCCCGCCCGAAGCCCGGATGGCCCGCGTCGCATCCATTCCATCCATGACCGGCATATGCACGTCCATCAGGATTAGATCGTAGTCGCCTTTCGACGCCGCCTCGACCGCCTCGGCGCCGTCGCACACGACGTCAAGCTCGACGCCCCATCCCGCCAGAATGATCCGCACCAGTTCGCGGTTCGCCGGCGCGTCGTCCGCCAGCAGAATGCGGGTCCCGGACGCCAGCCCGACGGTGTCGTCCCTATCGGCCCCGACATCGCCCTCGGCCTCGACGAGCGGAATCTCGAACCAGAAGGTCGATCCTTCGCCCGGACGGCTCTCCACCCCGATCTCCCCGCCCATCAACTCGATAAGCCGGCGCGAGATCGCCAGTCCCAGCCCTGTCCCGCCATAGACACGCGTGGTCGATGCATCGGCCTGGGTGAACCGGTCGAACAACGCGTCGATCTTCTCCGGCGCGATGCCGATGCCGCTGTCGGCTACGGCCACCCTCAGCCGCTCGCCTCGACGGCGCACATCCAGGCGGATCTCGCCTGACACCGTGAACTTCACGGCGTTGGACAGGAAGTTCAGGGCGACCTGCCGGAACCGGCCCTGGTCTCCCAGGATGCCGCCTGGCAGGTTGTCGATCTCGACCACCAGGCGAACGCCCTTGGCCTGACATTGTGTCTCGATCATCGCCGCGGCGCCCCGCGCGGTCGCAGCCGGGTCGAACGCCATAGCGTCCAGGCTGACCGCCTCGGCCTCCAGCTTGGAGTAGTCCAGGATGTCGTTGATGACGCTCAACAGCGCCTCGCTCGCCGTCGCGATCCGGTCGGCATAGCGCCGCTCCGTCTCCGGCAGGTCGGGGCTGTCCTGCAACAGGCCCGAGAAGCCGATGACGCTGGTCAGCGGCGTTCTGAGCTCATGGGACATGTTGGCCAGGAACTCGGACTTGACCCGCGCCGCCGCCTCGGCGACGTCGCGCGCCGTGATCAGTTCGGCTTCCAGTCGCTTGGTCTCGGTGATGTCCCGCACCACGTCATGGAAACCGATCGCCAGGCCCCCGGCGTCCCGGATCACAGTCGTCCGGGCCTCGAACCAGCGCACCGATCCGTCGCTGTGTATGCCGCGATACCGCACGCCGCGCGCCGACTGTCCGACCGGCAGCTTGACCAGGGCTCGGAAGCTCTCCGCGAGCGCGGGCACGTCCTCGGGCAGGATCATGTCGGTGACCGGACGCCCGATCACCTCGGCAGGCATCCTCCCGCTCGAGGCCTCGACCGACGGCGAGACGTAGGTGACGATCCCGTCCACCCCATAGGTGATGATGATGTCCGTGGCCCCGTCGGCCAGCATCCGGTAACGGGCCTCGCTCTCGACGATCCGCCCATGCGCCATCTCGGCCTCGGTGACGTCCTGGAACACGCCGTAGACCGCGACGGCTCGGCCCTCGGCGTCCTGCTCGACCATGCCGCGCGACATGACGATCCGCTCTTCGCCATCGGCCCGGACGATCCTCAGCTTGAACTCATAGTCCTCACCGGTGTCGATGCACCGGTTCACCGACGCCCTGACCACCTCGCGATCCTCGGGGTGGTAGAAGCTCACCGCGTCGTCATAGCCGGGGTCGAAGGTGTCCGGCGACGCGCCGTGGATGCGGTAGACTTCCTCGGACCACGACACCCTTCGGGTCGTCAGATCCAGCCGCCAGTTCCCGACGCCGGACATCTGCTCGGCCATGCGCAGCACGCCGAGTTGCTCGTCGATCACCCGGGTCGCGGCGCTCTGGTCCAGGATGTCGCCCGCCATCCCCGCCATCAGTTTCAGCGTGTCCAGCATCTGATCGCTCGGACGCGAACGCGGCCTCGTGTCCAGCACCGAGAATGCCCCGACCATCCGGCCGTCCGCCGTGGAGATCGCGGCGCCCGCGTAGAACCGGATTCCGTCAGGCCCGGTCACCATCGGGTGGGTGTTGAAAGGAGCCTGCGCCGTAGCGTCCTCGACCACCAGCACACCGTTCTGCCCCATGGCCGCAACGACATGGGACACGCTTTGCTCGCGCGGCATGGATCCCATGGAAATCGGCACGTTAGAGCGGAACAGCGTTCGATCGCCGTCCAGTACGGACAACATGATGATCGGGGTGTCGAATATCGAGCAGGCAAGCGTCACCAGCCGGTCGAACGCCGCCTGATCTCCTCCCTGGGTCGTCTCTTTCACCAACACGCTCGAGGCGGTCATGTGTGGATCTCCGTCCTGCGACGAAGATTGCCGTTGAGGTCCAAAGTTTTGGTTAGCGAGCTCGGCTGTTCACGGGCTCCACGCCCCGCTCCTCGATCCAGTCCGAGGCGTCATGGTCGATCGCATCCTCCGGCTCGGCCAACTCCTCCTCGGAGATCGTCTGCCCCCGGATCGACACGCCCGCCGTATGCACCGTCTCCGGATCGCCCGACACCAGCGGATGCCAGTCCGCCAAGCCGCGTCCTTCATGGATCCGCCGATAGCCGCAGGACTTCGGCATCCACGCCAGCGCCTGGATATTCCACGGCGTCAGCTTGATGCAGTCGGGCACATGCTCCTTCCGGTTCGCATAGTCCGTGCAACTGCACAGCTGGCTGTCGAACAGCTTGCAGTGGACCCTTGTGGGGAACACCTCGCCCGTATCCTCATCCTCGAACCGGATCAGGCAGCACAGCCCGCACCCGTCGCACAGGCTCTCCCACTCCTCGCGGGTCATCTGGTCCAGCCGCTTCGTCTGCCAGAAGGGCTTGGGTTCGGGGGTCGTACGCTTTACATCCACGCGCTCCCCATACGCCTCCCCGCGCCCGAAAGCATCCATGGCCCCCCGCTCGTCTCCGAGACCCCCTCTCGTCGCCCTGAAGGACGTCCGCCTTCAGGATGGCCCGCGCCCTCTGTTCGACGGCGTCGACCTGGCCATCGAGCCACGCACGCGCTCCTGCCTCGTCGGCCGCAACGGCGCCGGCAAGTCGACTCTGATGAAGGTCGTCATGGGCCTGATCGAGCCCGACAGCGGGACCCGCTCCATCAACGGCGCGGTCAAGTTCGCCTATGTCCCTCAGGAGCCCCTGATCGCCGGCGACACCCTGTCGGACTACGCCACCTCCAACGGCGCCGAGCACTGGACCGCCGACGCCTGGCTCGAAACCTTCGGCATGGACCCGAACAAGTCCACCAAGGGGCTGTCGGGCGGCGAGATCCGCCGCGCCGCCCTCGCCAAGGCCTTCGCCGAAGAGCCCGACTTGCTCCTGCTGGACGAGCCGACCAACCACATGGACATCATGGCCATCGAGCTTCTCGAGAACGAGATCATCGACGCCAAATGCGCCGCCCTGATCGTCTCCCACGATCGCGCCTTCCTGAACCGTGTCACCCAGTCCTGCCACTGGCTGGAGGGCCGCAAGGTCCGCACCCTGAACAAGGGCTTCGACGCCTTCGACGAATGGGCCGCCAAGACGATGGAAGAGGAGGCCATCGCCTTCCAGAAGCTGACCAAAACCATCGAGCGCGAGACCGCGACCTTCTACTCCTCCATCACCGCCCGCCGCAGCCGCAACGAGGGCCGCGCCCGCTCGCTCGACGCCTTGCGCGCCGAACGCGCCGAACAGGCAAAGGACCGGCCGCGGGAGATGCTGCTCGGGGTCGATTCCGGCGGCACGTCCGGGAAACTGGTCGCCGACCTCAAGGGGGTCACCAAATCCTTCGGCGACCGCGTCGTCATCAAGCCCTTCACCAGCCGCATCCTGCGCGGCGACCGGCTGGCCATCGTCGGCCCGAACGGCGCGGGCAAGACCACCTTGGTCAAGATCATGCTGGGCGAGCTCGAGCCCACGGAGGGCACTGTCAAACTCGGCGCCAGCCTGGAGACCGTCTACCTCGACCAGTCCCGCGACGGCCTGAAGTCGGACATGACCCTGTGGGACGCCCTGACGCCCGGCGGCGGCGACTCGATCATCGTGCGCGGCTTCTCAAAGCACGTTGCGGCCTACGCCAAGGACTTCCTGTTTACCGACGCCCAGTTGCGCCAGCCGATCTCGACCCTGTCGGGCGGCGAGCGCAACCGGCTGCTGCTGGCCATCGCCCTGGCCAAGCCCGCCAACATGCTGGTGCTCGACGAGCCGACCAACGACCTCGACATGGACACCCTCGACAAGCTTGAAGAGCTGCTGGAGCAGTACGACGGCACCCTGATACTCGTCAGCCACGACCGCGATTTCGTCGACCGCTTGGCCACATCGACCATCGGCATGAACGGGCGCGGCGACATCGTCGAGACCCCCGGCGGCTGGACCGACTTCATCGGCCAGAACCCCGGCTTCCTGAAGCCCCAGGCCGCACAGGCCGCGTCGAAACCCGCGCCGGTGGCGCCGCCTCCCCCGCCGCCACCCGCTCCAAAGGGCAAGCTGTCCTTCAAGGATCAGCACCGGCTGAAGGAGCTCGACGCCCTGATCCACACCCTCCCTGCCGACATCGCCGCCCACGAAACCCGTCTCGCCGACGTGAATTTCTACTCCCGCGACCCGTCCGGTTTCGCCAGCACGATGAAGGCCATGGAGGTCGCCCGCTCCAGGCTGGAGGCGGCCGAGGAAGAATGGCTGGAACTGGAAAGCAAGCGCGAGGCCCTGGCAGGCTGATCGCCGCACCGCTGGCGTTTGGTCCGCCGATCACCAGATGCGATCCATGCCCCTGACGATCCAGACCCTCTCGCTCACGCCAGAGCAGCACCGGGCTGCCGCGCGAGTGAACCAGACCCTTCAGGCCATGCCGCGCTTCAAGCCGGAGGGCTGGCGGTTTCGTCTGGGCATGCAGCTCAATGCGCCAGCCAGCCGGGTGGTCGGCCAACTCAGCGCCATGACCCTGAAACGTCGCGGCGTGACCGTATCCACGCTCAGCCTTCCCACCGCCGACGCCCCGGTCCCCTTGCGTCTTCTGATCCCTGCCGAGCCGCCCCGCGCCTTGGTGATCGACCTGCACGGCGGAGGGTGGGTGTTGGGCAGCGCCGCCCTGAACGATCCCCTGACCCGGCATTTGGTCGAAGCGGGCTTCGCCGTGGCGTCTGTCGACTACAGGCTGCTGGATGAGGCCCGGCGCGTGACCTTCCACGACCAGGTCGCCGACTGCGCCGCCGCTCTGCGCTGGGCCGTCGACGAGGGCCGGACCCGGTTCGGAGTGTGGGATCTCTTCGTCATCGGTGAGTCCGCCGGCGCCCACCTCGCCGCACTGGCGGTGCTGAAGTTGCGGGACGGAGGCGGCGCCCGGCTACCACTTCCCATCTTCGTCCAAGGGGCCTTCGACCTGTCCGGCACGCCGTCGGTCCACGCCGCCGATGCCCGAACCCTGCTTTTCGACGGCCCGAACCTGGCGGCCGGTCTGCGTCAGATCGCACCCGAACGTGACGAGGCCGCCCTGAGGTCGCCGGACCTGTCACCGCTCCATGCCGATCTGACGGGCATGCCGCCTGCCCTGTTCATCGCCGGCGAACTGGACCCCTTGCAGGACGACACCCGCCTCATGGCCCGGGCCTGGTCCACCCAGGCGGACGCGACCCTGCTGGAGGTCCCCGCCGCCGCCCACGGTTTCCAGCATTTCGGCGGCCCGACCGTCGCCTTGGCCCAGGCCTTCATCCGGGACTGGATAGAGGCGCACCTGACGCCGAACAGCGTTTATGTGGACAAGCCAAGCACCTGATCGCCCATCGTTAAATTGATCCGCCCACAGAGGTTAACAGGCTTGTCCACCGGCCTCGGGGCCGTATTGCACAGCGGCGCCAAATCCACCGCTTGCCGGATCCTTCGATCGGCGCGAACCTGATTTTGCCGAGGGACACGGCGGCGCGGAAACCTAGGGAGACCGGGGTTTCAAGCGGGTCGGTCCGGCTCTCTGACCAAGGTTTCCAAAGGCGCTTTCGGGCGACGGCGGAAAGACCGGGCAGAGCCCAGGCTCCCGACACGGAACGCTTCGGCGGGAAGGGTCACGGAGAACCGGGCCGGGATCGATGGACGACGCGAGGGTCAAAAGCCCGGACGGAACGCCACCGGACAGGAGTCGCAAGGATACAGCCGACCGTCGCCGGGTTCGCCCGCCGGCGCTGACGCCAGGGTCCAAAACCTCAATGGCCAAGTCCCAACCCGGACTTGGTGGGGGGACGTGAATACCGGCTCGACCGGGTTCACGTCCCCTCGCTCAATTCCGGCGCAAGGTTCTCAGGCGCCGCTTCCCTTCCCTTGCACCCCCTCCGGCCCTAGTTTGCCGCGATGCAACCCCGCGCGACTCATTCCGTCGTCAGCCGCCGCCTCGTTCTCGCCGGCGGGATCGGCGTGACGGCCATGGGCCTCGCGTCCTGCGGCGACTCCCAGGCGCCCGTCGACGATCAGGGCCGCGTCCGCATCCGTTTCGCCACCGACTGGCGCGCCCAGGCCGAACACGGCGGCTTTTATCAGGCCCTGGCCTCCGGGGCCTATGAGCGGCGCGGCCTGAACGTGCAGATCATCCAGGGTGGTCCCGGCGTGAACGTACCCCAGTTGCTGGCCTCCGGCGCCGTCGAACTCGGCATGGGCTCCAACAGCTTCATCCCCCTGAACCTCGTGGCGGAGGGCGCTCCGGTGAAGGCCGTCGCCGCCTTCTTCCAGAAGGACCCCCAGGTCCTGATCGCCCACCCTGATCCGGACCTGACCGGCATCGCCGACCTCGCGGGCCGCCCGTTCCTGCTGGCCGACGCCTCGATCACCGCCTTCTGGGTCTGGCTGAAGGCCAGGTACGGCTTCACCGACGATCAGGTCCGCAAATACAACTTCAATCCCGCCCCCTTCCTGGCGGACGAACGCGCGGTGCAGCAGGGCTATCTGACTTCCGAACCCTATACGATCGAGAAGGAGGCGGGCTTCGAACCCCGCGTCTTCCTCCTGGCTGACGAGGGCTACCCTTCCTACGCGACCATGGTGATGTCGCCGGACGGGTTCGCGCGGGACAACGCGGCGGCGCTGCGCAGCTTCATCGCCGCGTCTGCCGAGGGATGGCGCGACTACATCCGTGGAGACCCGGGGGCGGCAAACACCCTGATCAAACAGGCGAACCCGGAGATGACCCAGGACATCCTCGACCAGGCCCGCACCAAGCTCAGCGAGAACGGCATCGTCGATTCCGGCGACGCCGCCCTCTACGGCCTCGGCGCCATGACGGCCGAGCGGTGGCAGGCCTTCTTCGACGTGACCTCCCAAGCTGGCGTCTATCCCGCCGACCTGCGCTGGCGCACGGCCTTCACCGACGACTTCCTGCCCGGCCGTGGCTGACGACGCCGGGGCGGCGGTCGCCGGCCTTTCGACGGTCAGGATCGACTACCCCGGCCGCGCCTCCCTAGGGCCGCTGGACCTGACCGTCGGCCCGCGCGAGATCGTCGCCGTCGTCGGAGCCTCCGGCGCCGGAAAATCGACGGCGCTTCGCCTGCTCGCCGGCCTCGAACGCCCCTCGTCCGGAGCCGTGATCCACCCCACCCGGCCCGGCCGTACCGGCTTCGTTTTCCAGAACCCGACCCTGATGCCCTGGGCCGACGCCCGCACCAACGTCGCCCTGCCGCTGGAGTTGTCCGGCATGCCGGCCTCGGAAGCCCGCCGTCGCGCCGACGACAGCCTGGCCGCCGTAGGTCTCGGCGACCGCACCACCGCCCGGCCGCGCCAGCTGTCCGGCGGCATGGCCATGCGTGTCTCTCTCGCCCGCGCCCTGTCGGTCGAACCGGATCTTCTGCTGCTCGACGAACCTTTCGCCGCGCTCGACTCCATCACCCGGCGCGGCCTGATCGAGGATCTGCATCGTGTCTGGGCCGCCCGGCCCGTCGCCATGGTCTTCGTCACCCATGACGTGGAGGAGGCCGCCTATCTGGCCGGACGCGTCGTCGTCCTGTCAGCCGCCGATGGTCGCGCGGTCGCCGACATTCCCATGCCCGGTTCCCTGCCCCGCCCCGACGGCTGGCGCCTCGAGCCCGCCTACCACGAAGCGGTCGAGACGGTCGCCGAGGCATTGGCCCGCTCGATGGAGCGGGCATCGTGAGACGCCTGCTCGACGCCCTGCCCGCACTCCTCCTGACCGCCGTCCTGCTGGGCATCTGGGAGGCTTCGTGCCGACTGCTGCACGTGCCTGTCTATTTCCTTCCCCCGCCGAGCGACGTTGCCCGCGCCTTGGTCGACAACGGCGTGGTGCTGGCGGGCTCGGCGCTCCAGACTTTCTGGATGGCGCTCAAGGCCCTAATCGTCGCGACTGTGATCGGCGGCGGCCTGGCCATCAGCGTCTCCCTCAGCCGCCCGGCCGAACGCGCCGTGGCTCCGCTCGCGGTGACGCTTCAGGTCACTCCCGTGGTCGCCATCGCGCCTCTGGTGCTCATCTGGTTCGGCCTTGACCACGCTGACCGGGCGGTGACCGCGCTTGCCGCCGCCATAGCCTTCTTCCCCATCTTCTCCGGCGTCCTGACCGGACTGAAGTCCGCGGATCCGGATCTGGAACGGCTGTTCGACCTGCACGGCGCCTCCCCCCTCCAGCGCCTGTGGCGGCTCCGCCTGCCCTCCGCCCTGCCCTTCGCGCTGGAGGGCCTTCGCGTCGCGGCGGGTCAGGCGGTGGTCGGCGCGGTGGTGGCCGAGTTCGTTTCCGGCTCCGGCGCCGCACAGGGCCTCGCCTGGCGCCTGCTCGAGGCAGGAAACCGTCTGCGCACGGCCGACCTTCTGGCCGCTCTCGTCTGCCTCGCCATTCTCGGCCTGTCGCTCAACGGCGCGACCCGGCTGATCGAACGCCGCCTGCTGCGCGATCGGGCCTGAAGTCTTTACGCCCGTTAGCGCGGGGTTAAGCCGAGGCCGACTACGCTTCCCGATACGTTCTTCTCGAACGGGAGCTTCGCCTTTGCCGCATCGCGACCCCCGCATCCTGACCCTGCTTCTGGCGACGGCCGGCGCGTGCCTCGTGGCGTCCGGCGCCGAGGCCCAGTCCGCCTCCACGCCCGCCCCGGCCGCAGGTCGCTACCTGACCTGGGCCAACCGCCCGGCCGGCGCCACGCCGGCGGATGTCGCCGCAGCTGAGTCTCGCGTTCGCAACGCCATGATCCCTCGCCGGGTCGCGCCGTCCCAGTCGCCCTACCGCCCGATGATGCAGCCGACCTCGACGCCCTTGCCGGCCTCGCGCGGCCTGACCCCCGCCAGCGCCTGGATCGGGCCCCGCGTCGCCCCCGCCTTTGCACCCGGCTCACCGGACCCGCTGGCCTACGCCACGACCGAGATGGCGGCGCCCGCTCCGTCCTATTCGCCGCCGCCCGCGCCGGTCGAGCGCGCCGCCGTCGATCCCATGGCCCCCCGTCGCGACGCCCCGGTCTTCAACCTGCAGCGTCAGGCCACCGCCCCGGTCACCCAGGCTCCGACGCCGCAGCAGGCGGCCCAACCCGTCCCCGATCCCGCCGATCCCATGGCCCCGCGCCGGGACGCCCGCATCTTCCAGATGCAGCAGGGCCTGACCCAGGGCGAGGAGCAGGCCGCGCTTCCCGCACCGGCAGAACGCGCTGCCGGTCAATCCTCGGTCCAGTCTGGTCAGTCCGGCGCCCGCTACTATTCGGTGCACCGCGACGCGGGCCATCGCCCGGACCCCACCGCCCTGCCCGAACCCGTCTATTTCGACAGCGTCACCCTGGATCTCGCCGAGCCGCCGGAGAACGAGCCCCAGACGCGCGACGCCCAGGGCCGACGCCGCGTGGTCCCCAATATCGATCCGAGCCTGCCATGACCGACGCCGCCTTCGCTCCGGTCGAGACCGGATCGCGCCTGCCCGACCTGATCGTCCTGGCCAAGGAAACCTCCAGCGAGAAACGCCGCGCCCTGCTGCGTGAGCTGACCGAGCATTTCTTCGGAGCAGGCCAGCGTACCGCCGCCGAGGACGCCCTCTACGATTCCGTCCTCAGCGATCTGACCTCCGAGATGGAGACCGCCGTTCGCGCGGAGCTTTCGGCCCGGTTCGCCCTGTCGCCCGACGCCCCGCGCGGCCTGATCCGCCGGCTGGCCAATGACGAGGTGGCGGTCGCCGACGCTGTCCTGCGCGCTTCCGCGGTTCTGACCGACGATGACCTGCTCGGCGTCGTCCGCTCCAGGGGCCAGGAACATCTGCGCGCTGTGTCCGAACGTGCGAGCGTTTCCGAAGCGGTCTCCGACGTCATCGTCGAACGCGGCGACGACGAGACTCTCGGGACCCTGCTCCGCAACGACGGCGCTCGCCTGTCGCGCGCCGCAACCGAGACCGCCGTCGAACGCGCCAAGGTCAATCCGGCGCTTCACGAAGCGACGGTCCAGCGCAAGGGCCTGCCCGCAGACCTGCTGAACGACATGTATTTCGTCGTCGAGGCCCGGCTGCGTCAGCAGATCCTTGAACAGAACGCCGCCATGGATCCGGCCTTGCTGGAGAGCGCCCTCGCCGCCGGTCGCGCCCGCGTGGCGACCGAGGACGGCGCCCTGCCGGCCGACTACTCCGAATGCCTCGCCTATGTGGAAGAGCTGAAGGCCGCCAACCAGCTCAGCCCGACGATGCTTGCCCGCTTCCTTCGCTCCGGCAGCCGGACCTCATTCCTGATCGCCCTGGCCCAGCTGGCCGACGTGGACTTCCACACCGCCAGCCAGATCGTGGAGAAGAAGGAGCTCGATGCCCTCGCCGTCATCTGCAAGGCGGCCGATCTGGATCGATCCCTGTTCCTGACCTTCGCCGTCGTCATCATCGGCGGCGAGGACAATGCGATGGGCAAGGCCCACAGCTACGCCAGGCTCTATGCCGAGCTTCAGCGCGACGCGGCCCTGCGCACCCTGCGGTTCTGGCGCATGCGTCGGGGAACGGCGACTGCCGCCTGAAACGGAAACGCCCGCCTCCTTGCGGAAGCGGGCGTCTGAACTTCGTTGGATCCGAAGACTACTTCTTGGCGCGGGGCGCGCGGGCCGGTTTGCGGCCGCCCTGGCCCAGGCCCATCTGCTTGGCCAGGTCCGAACGGGCCTTGGCGTAGTTCGGGGCGACCATCGGGTAGTCCTTGGCCAGGCCCCACTTGGCGCGATATTCTTCGGGGCTCATGTCGTACTTGGTGCGCAGGTGGCGCTTCAGCGACTTGAACTTGCGGCCGTCTTCCAGGCAGATCAGGAAGTCGGGGCTGATCGACTTGCGGATCGGCACGGCCGGTTCCTTGACCTCAGGCTCGACCTCGACGACGCCGGTCGAAACCTGCGACAGGGCGGCGTGGATATTGGAGATCAGCGACGGCAGGTCGTTGGCCGACACGCTGTTGTTGCCGACATAGGCCGACACGATATCAGCGGTCATTTCCAGAAGTTCGGACCGATCGTCCAGTCTTGAAGCGTCCACGAGCGTTTCCTTGCCTAATCTTGCCGGACAGTGGCGATTGTGATTTCGGGAAATACGGATGTTCGGCGCCGAAAGCAATGCGCGTCTGAACTCAGTGCATCAGAATGCCGTCGAACAACCCCGCAGGACTGTATTCAGTTTCGACGCATGGGGTTCAGCGGCCGAAGTTTTCGGCCAGCGCCATCATCGCCGCACGTTCGGGCGTCGAATATTCATCAAGGGCCTGGTCGTCGCCTTCGCGAATGGCCCTCAGCAGATCGGGCGACAGGGCCGAGGACAGAGACCAGTTCCAGTAACGCAGCACCGTCTGGGCCCGATCGACGGCCAACATCTCATAGGTCACCTGAACGCGGTCCCAGTCGGGATGCACGCGACCATCCGGCAAGGTCTCCGGTCGCCGCACCGAGCGCCACAGGTTCTGCAGGTCGATGCGCGACATGCCGGTCGCCTTGCACAGGATGGCCAGGGGCTCGCCGCCGACATCGCCCATGATCTTGGCCCCGGTCAGCGGCTTCACGCCGGCGAGATAGGCGATTTCGGCCGCGACCTCACGGTTCAGCCCGTCGCGCGCCGCGATGGTGACCGCATGCTCCAGGCTGTCGTAGGGGCTCTTGTCGATGGCCGCGCGGTTTCTCTGGCGGCGCTCGATGAACTGCAGCGCCTTGCGCGAGACCGGATCCTGCCAGCCTTCTTCGGCGGCCATGGCGAAGACGTCCTCGACGACCTCCTGCATGACCTCACGGCTGACCGCAAAGCGCTGAAGAATGGTCTTGCGGTCCTCAGCCGGCGCCCACCAGAACATCACATAGGCGCCCGACGGACGAAGTTCGGGCCGTCGCAACAGATGCCCGCACAGGATCGGCATCTGACGGCTCAATGCCACGACAGCCTCGACCCCGCTTTGCGACAGGCGTGCCGTGGTGTTGCGCAACAAACATTCGATGACGCCCTGCTCACCAAAGGCGATCAGTGTTTCGGTCACCACCTCCGCCAGACCGCGACGGCTGGCCATCAGGAAGCGGTGCTCAGGCCCCGTATCGCGAGCGCAGGCGACCAGATCCGCGTCGGTCAGAGAGGCGCACTGCTCCAGCAGCAGACCGGCTATGGCTGGATCGTCCCTCAGCAGCATCCGCGCGAGACTGTTCGGCAACTCGGCCAGCGGCGCCAGCCGTTGAGCCACGCGCTGGCGCTCGCGAGGAGCCGCCAGACGCAGCATCTCGACCAGCAGGTCTCCGGTCACCGCACGCTCGAAGGCGTTGACCCGGCTGCCCGGCAGCGACACGACGTCGGCCAGTCGCTTCAGCAACGCATGCCGCGCCCGGAAGACGGGCTGCGGAGCCTCTTGGTCTGGGACGGTCGCGGGATCGGACATGCTGGCGCCAGCGTAACGGTTGACGGGTTAACCGCCGATGACGCTCAGGCGGCGCCCCATGCCTGACGCAGCCACCGCGCGGGCCTCACAGCCCCTCGAACAACGCCGTCGACAGATAACGCTCGGCGAAGCTGGGAATAATCGCGACGATGGTCTTGCCGGCATTCTCGTCCAGAGCCGCCAGGCGGAAGGCGGCGGTCAGGGCCGCGCCCGACGAGATGCCGACCGGGATGCCTTCAACCCGAGCGACCTTGCGGGCCATCTCGAAACTGTCCTCGTTGGAGACCTGTTCGACGCCGTCGATGACCGAGCGGTCGACAATGGCGGGGATGAAGCCCGCGCCGATGCCCTGGATCTTGTGCGGCCCGGGTTCGCCGCCGGACAGGACGGGCGAGGCCGTCGGCTCGACCGCGATCATCCGCACCGAGGGCTTTTTCTCCTTCAGCGCCTGACCCACGCCGGTGATGGTGCCGCCCGTGCCCACGCCCGCGACGACGATGTCCACCGCGCCCGCCGTGTCGTTCCAGATCTCTTCCGCCGTCGTGGACCTGTGGATGGCCGGATTGGCGGGGTTCTCGAACTGCGACGGGCTGACCGCGCCCGGGGTGCGTTCCAGCAGCTCGGCCGCCATGGCGATCGCCCCCTTCATTCCCTTTTCGGCGGGCGTCAGGACCAGTTCGGCGCCCAGCAGGGCCAGCATCTTGCGCCGTTCGATCGACATCGATTCCGGCATGACCAGGATCAGCCGATAGCCCTTGGCCGCGGCCACGAAGGCCAGGGCGATGCCGGTGTTGCCCGAGGTCGGCTCGATCAGGACGCTGCCCGCCGAGATCCTGCCGGCCGCTTCCAGCGCCTCGATCATCGCCACGCCGATCCGATCCTTCACCGACGAAATCGGATTGAAGAACTCCAGCTTGGCCAGCACCCGGGCCTTGGGCGAATACTCCGCCGAAAGACGCGGCAGTCCGACCAGCGGCGTGTCGCCGATGGTGTCGATGATCGAGTCATAGACCTTGCCGCGACCGTGGGTGGCGCGGGCGTTGGGGGCGGTGTCGGACATGGGGAGCTCCGGCTGGTCGCTGAAATTGGAGTCTAAATAGTCCATAGAGTCCCAAAGTCAGGCCCTACAAACGAGTCTGGATAGTCCGTGGAGTCTGGAACACCCACCCCACATCGACCTTCGCAGTGGACATAGGGCCACAGTCCGCGCGCACAAGCGTCTGGGCATGAACCCTTTCAAGCTTTACCGCGTTTGCGACAAATCGCGGCGGCCCGAAGGACGCCCACGGGGGACGACCACTGGCTGAAATTGCTTCTATCGACGGCCCCGCGCCTGCGTTCCCCAGCGGTTCCGGAGAGATGGCTGACCGCGTGCGCGGCCACGACTGGGCTTCCACGCCTCTGGGCCCGATCGACAACTGGCCGCAGAGCCTGAAGACGACCGTCTCCCTGCTGATCGCCGCTCCAGTGCCCATCGTCCTGCTCTGGGGCGAGCAAGGGGTGATGATCTACAACGACGCCTATTCGGTCTTCGCTGGCGGGAGGCACCCCCGGCTTCTGGGCTCCAACGTTCTGGAGGGTTGGCCCGAGGTCGCGGATTTCAACGCCAATGTCATGAAGGTCGGTCTGGCCGGCGGAACCCTGGCCTATAAGGACCAGGAGCTGACCCTCCACCGCACCGGTGAGCCGGAGCAGGTCTGGATGGATCTGGATTACTGGCCTGTGCCCGATGAGAGCGGACGGCCGGGCGGCGTCATCGCGACGGTCGTCGAGACCACGGCGCGCGTGGAATCCGACCGAGTAAGGGCCGCGACCAACGAACGACTTCAACTGGCGCTGTCTGCAGGCCGTGGCGTTGGCACCTGGGATTTCGACATCGAAGCCGACCGGGTCGTCGCCGACGAACGGTTCGCTGAAATCTACGGCGTCGATCCGGTCGTGGCTCGCGCCGGGGCCCCGCTGTCCGACTTCTTCCAGGCCATGCATCCCGATGACGCGGAACGCGTCGGCCGGGAAGTTCTGCGGACTCTTGAAACCCGTGCGCCCTTCCACTCGGAGTACCGGCTGATCCAGGCCGGTGGCGAAGTCCGCTGGGTCTCCGCCGAGGGGCGGATCGTCACGGACGCGGACGGCAGGTTGCGTTTCCCCGGCGTGACCTTTGACATCACAGAGCGCCGCGAGGCCGATGCGATCCTGGCGGAAACCGAGAGCCGCTACGACGCCTTGTTCAACTCTACCTCCACCGGCTTCTGCATCATCCAGATGAAGTTCGACGCCGACATGCGACCCGTCGACTACATGATCGTGGAGGGCAACCCGGCCTTCGAAGAGATGACCGGCCTGCACGGCGCCAACGGCAAATGGGTGTCGGACATCGCGCCGGGGCTGGAGCAGCACTGGTTCGACCTCTACGGCAAGGTCGCCCTGACCGGAGAGACAGTGCGGTTCGAAAATCCCGCCGACATCTTCGGCCGCTGGTACGATGTGGAAGCGCTTCGCATCGGCGACCCGGAGGCGCATCGGGTCGCCATCCTGTTCACCAACATTACAGAGCGGAAGCAGACCGAGGCGCGTCAGCAGGCCCTTCTGGACCTCAACGATGCGATCAGGGATCTGATCGATCCCGCCGAAATCGCTCACGCCTCGTCGAAAATCCTGGCCGAGACCTTGGGGGTCAGTCGTGTCGGATACGGCGTCATGGACACGGTCGCCGAGACTGTGACCATCGAACGCGACTACAACGCTCCGGGCGTCCAGAGCATCGCCGGCGTCATCCACTTCCGCGACTTCGGCTCCTACGTCGAGAACCTCGCCCGCGGCGAGACGGTGATTTTCGCCGACGCCGCGCACGATCCGCGCGTCAGCGACGGCGGCGCGGCCCTGGCCGGCATTCGGGCGACTTCCCTGATCAACATGCCGCTGATGGAGCGCGGCAAGGTGGTGGCGCTGCTGTTCGTCAACAACGCCACGTCGCGCGAATGGTCGGACGATGACGTCGCCCTCGTGCGCGAGGTGGCCGAACGCGTCCGCACCGCCAGCGAACGCGCCCGCGCCGCAGCCGATCTTCTGGACAGCGAAGCCCGTTACCGCACCCTGTTCGACACGATGGACGAGGGCTTCTGCATCATCGAGTTCTTCGATGGCCCGCATGGTCCGCTGAGCGACTACATCCATCTCGAAGCCAACGCCGCCTATGCCGAACAGGCCGGCATACCGAACGTCGTCGGCAAGAAGCTGCGCGAGATGGTCGGCGACGAGGCCCAGGCCTGGGTCGACCGCTATGGCGAGGTCCTTCGCACCGGCCAGCCGATCCGGTTCGAACAGGAACTGGAGGCGACCGGCCGCTGGCTGGAGCTGGCCGCCTTCCGGGTGGAGCCGCCCGAGCGCCAGCAGGTGGCGGTGCTGTTCAGGGACCTGACCGAAAGGCGACAGGCGGAACGGGCGCTGCTCGAAAGCGAGGAACAGTTTCGCGTCTTCGCCCAGGCTGTGCCGAACCAGATCTGGGCCAGCCTGCCCGACGGAACGCTCAACTGGTTCAACCAGCAGGTCTATCTCTACACCGGCCGCGGCGAAGGCACGCTCGACGGCACGACAACATGGGGCCAGATCGTCCACCCCGACGACCTGGAGGCGGCCGGCGAGGCCTGGGGGCGTTCGCTGGCGACCGGCGAGGTCTATCACACAGAGTTCCGAATCCTGCGTGCGGACGGCGCATGGCGCTGGTTCATTGTGCGGGCCGAGCCGGTGCGGGACGAGACGGGAGCCATCACACGGTGGGTCGGCGCCAACATCGATATCGAGGATCGGCGTCGGCAAGCCCAGGAAATGGCTCAACTGAACGATCGGCTGCAGGTCCTGCTGGCGGGCAGCAAGGCCGAGCGGGACCAGCTGTGGACCCTGTCCGAAGACATGCTGGCTCGCGGCGACTATGAGGGCGGCCTGTCAGCGGTCAACCCGGCCTGGACCAAGGTCCTGGGCTGGTCGGAGCATGAGCTGCTGACCAACCCCTACGCCGACATCATCAATCAGGACGACCTGCCGGCGACAACGACGGCGCTGGAAGAGATGGGCCGGACCGGTCAGTCCGCCCGGTTCGAGAACCGCATCCTGACCAAAGACAATGTCTGGAAGCCCATCGGCTGGACGGTGGCGCCGGAACCGGAGGGTGTGAACTTCATCGCCGTGGGTCGAGACCTGACCGAGGACAAGGCGCGCGAACAGGCGCTGTCGAACGCCCAGGAAGCCCTACGCCAGTCACAGAAGATGGAGGCTGTGGGTCAACTCACTGGCGGCATCGCTCACGATTTCAACAACCTGCTGGCGGGCATCTCAGGCTCGCTGGAGCTGCTGTCCAAACGTCTCAGCGAAGGCCGGCTGAACGGCATGGATCGCTACATCGACGCGGCGCAAGGCTCCGCCCAGCGCGCGGCCTCCCTGACACAGCGCCTGCTGGCCTTCTCGCGTCGGCAGACCCTCGATCCGAAACCCACCGATGTGAACCGCCTGATCAACGGCATGGAGGACCTGATCCGGCGAAGCGTGGGGCCGGACGTAGAGCTGGAGGTCGTCGGCGCCGGTGGTCTGTGGGCGACGAGGATCGACCAGTCGCAGCTGGAGAACGCGTTGCTGAACCTCTGCATCAATGCGCGCGACGCCATGGTGCCGGCCGGCGGGCGGCTGACCATCGAGACGTCGAACAAATGGCTCGACGATCGCGCGGCCCGGACGCGCGACCTGCCGCCCGGCCAGTACGTCTCCCTCTGCGTCACCGACACCGGTACGGGCATGCCGCCCGAGGTTCAGGCCCAGGCCTTCGATCCCTTCTTCACCACCAAGCCTTTGGGTCAGGGCACCGGTCTCGGCCTCTCCATGATCCACGGCTTCGTGCGCCAGTCGGGCGGTCAGGTGAGGATCTATTCGGAGATGGGCAAGGGCACGACCATGTGTCTCTATCTCCCGCGTCACCTTGGCGGGGTGGACGGCGACGAGGATACCGGCCCAACGGCCATCGCGGAGGGCGGCCACGGCGAGACCGTCCTGATCATCGACGACGAGGAGACCGTGCGGATGCTGGTCGCCGAGGTTCTGGGCGACGCAGGCTACAACGTCATCGAGGCTCCCGACGGACCGTCGGGCCTCGAGATCCTGCGCTCGGACCGTCGTATCGACCTGCTCGTCTCCGACGTCGGCCTGCCCGGCGGGATGAACGGACGCCAGGTGGCGGACGCCGCGCGGGTCTCGCGACCCGACCTGAAGGTCCTCTTCATCACCGGCTATGCCGAGAACGCGGCGGTCGGAAACGGCTTGCTGGCGCCCGGCATGGAGGTCCTGACCAAGCCCTTCGTCATGGGCGACCTGGCCGCCAAGGTGCACGACATGATCGAGGGGTAAGTCCCCTGCGATTCACCGCTGATTAACCACGTTGCCGCATTCGTTAACGCCATGCGCAACCTCGTAGCCGCCGTCGAAGCGATCGATCCGCTGCTCGTCACCGGCAAGGTGGCGGGCGTCAGCGGCCTGCTGATCGAGGCGCGCGGCGGCCTGTCCCGGCTGGCCGTCGGCGCGCGGGCCGAGATCGGGCGGCGCGGCGCCTCGCCCCTGCCGGCCGAAGTCGTGGGCTTCCGCGATTCCAAGGCCCTCCTGATGCCGTTCGGCCCGGTCGAGGGCGTGGCCCCCGGCGCCGACATCCACATCATCGGCCAGGCGGCGGCGGTCAATCCGACCAAGGCCTGGCTGGGCCGCATCATCGACGCCTTCGGCCAGCCCATCGACGGCAAGGGCCCCCTGCCCCAGGGACCGGCCCCCTATCCCCTCCGCGCCTCTCCGCCCCCCGCCCATTCGCGCGGCCGCGTGGGCGAACGACTGGACCTCGGCGTCCGCTCGATGGACGTCTTCACGACCACCTGCCGGGGCCAGCGCCTGGGCATCTTCGCCGGATCGGGCGTCGGCAAGTCGGTGCTGCTGTCGATGCTGGCCAAACAGGCCACCTGCGACGTCGTCATCGTCGGCCTGATCGGCGAACGGGGCCGTGAGGTCCGCGAATTCATCGAGGAGACCCTCGGCGAGGAAGGCCTGCGCCGCGCCGTCGTCGTCGTCGCCACCTCCGACGAACCGGCCCTGAAACGCCGCCAGTCCGCCTACATGACCCTGGCCATCGCCGAATACTTCCGCGACCAGGACCTCGAAGTCCTCTGCCTGATGGACTCGGTCACCCGCTTCGCCATGGCCCAGCGCGAGATCGGGCTGGCGGCGGGCGAACCGCCGACGACCAAGGGATACACCCCCACCGTCTTCACCGAACTGCCCAAGCTGCTGGAGCGCGCCGGGCCGGGTCCCGTCCGCCCGGACGGCACGACGGCGGGACCGATCACCGCCCTGTTCACCGTGCTGGTGGACGGCGGCGACCATGACGAGCCCATCGCCGACGCCGTGCGAGGCATCCTCGACGGCCACATCGTCATGGACCGCAAGATCGCCGAGCGCGGCCGCTTCCCCGCCATCGACGTGCTGAAATCCGTCAGCCGGACCATGCCCGCCTGCCAGACGCCGCCCGAGCGCGAGCTGAACAAGCGCGCCCGCCAGTGCCTCAGCGCCTACGCCTCGATGGAAGAACTGATCAAGATCGGCGCCTATCGCGCGGGCGCCGATCCCATCACCGACAGGGCCATCGCCCTGAACCCCCAGCTGGAGGCCTTCCTGGGCCAGGACAAGGACGACGCCACGCGTCTTTCCGATTCCTTTACCCGCCTGGAGGCAATTCTGAATCAGGGCATGGTCCCTCAGTAGTGACTGGATTTAACGCATGACCGCCTGGGCCCACTCGCTGATCCGGATTTCGAACTACGAGGTCGAGACGCTGCAGAAGCGCCTCGCCGAAATCTCGTCGCGCAAGGTGTCGGCAGAGATGCGCCTGGCCGTGCTGGACGCCGAGGTCGAGGTGGAGCGCGAGCGCGCCCGCGCCGACGCCGAAGCCGGTCTGCTGCTTCAGGCCTATATGGCCGGCTGGAAGGCCCGAAAGGGCGCCGCCGAAACCGATCTGGTCACCCTCGACGCCGAGGAAGAAGGCGCTCGCGACGCCCTGACCGGCGCCTATTCCGAGCTGAAGAAGTTCGAACACGTCGCCGAGATGACCCGCCTCAACGCCCTCATCGCAGCCGGCAAGCGCGAGACCGCCGCCTTCGACGAAATGGGTCTGAGAAGGCGTAGCGCCTAAGTTTCCTTCTCCCCTTGAGGGAGAAGGTGGCCGAGCGAAGCGAGGTCGGATGAGGGGTAAGTTTCCACCACTCCGACCCAACCGTTGAGAGCCGATCTGATGACACCTACCCCTCATCCGTCAGCCTCCGGCTGCCACCTTCTCCCTCAAGGGGGGAAGGGTCTGTCGCGCCGCCTGTTCGTAAGCTCCGCCCTGGCGCTGGCCGCCTGCGACAAAAATGCGTCCGCAGCGCCTGCGATCGCCGCGACCCCGCTGAAGTCCATCGCCCCCTTCCCCATCGGCACGGCGGCCATGACCGGCCAGTTCGAGGACCGGGCCTGGGTCGACCTCGCCCTGACCCACGTCTCTCAGCTCACGCCCGAGTGGGAGATGAAGATGGAGTACATCCTGTCGGAGACCGGCGACTACCGCTGGGACGCGCCCGACCGGATCGCCGACTTCTGCACCACCCACGGCCTGCGCCTCTTCGGCACGACCCTGATCTGGTACTCGCAGGACAGCGCCTTCTTCCGCTCGCTGGACCCCGCCCGCTTCAGCACCGAATACGACCGCTACATCCAGACCGTCGCCCAACGCTATCGCGGTCGCGCCACCGGCTGGGACGTGGTCAACGAAGCGGTCGCCGAAGACGGAAACGGCCTGCGTTCCTGCCTGTGGTCCGAAGCCCTGGGCCAGGAGGCCTATATCGCCCGCGCCTTCGAACAGGCGAAGCTGGCCGATCCGGACGCGGTCCTGTTCCTCAACGACTACAATCTGGAGAACCTGCCGACGAAGGGCGCGACCTTCCTGCGACTGGTCGAGCGCTTGCTGAAGGCCGGCGTCCCCATCGGCGGCATCGGGACCCAGTCCCACCTCGACATCGAAATCCCCGCCGGCCAGACCGCCGCCTTCTTCCGCGAGGCCGCTCAGTTCGGCCTGCCCATCCACGTCTCGGAGCTGGACGCCTCCCTGCGCGTCGAGGGCCGGTTCGACACCCGGTCGCAGCGCCAGAAGATCGAGCAACAGACCGCCCGCGTCGCCGAACTGACCTCTGCCTTCATGGACCTGCCGCCCGCCCAGCGGTTCGCCTTCACCGTCTGGGGCATGCGCGACACCGACAGCTGGCTGCGACGCGAGGCCCGTGACGACGGCAAGGACAGCCCGCTGCTGTTCGACGCCTCGGGCCGCCCCAATCCGATGTTCCAGGCCGTGGCGGACGCGATCCGCGCCTAGTCGTAGATCGGCGCGCCCTCGGCCAGCAGGCGCGCGACATTGTCCTTCATCGCCTGCACCTGTTCCGGCGGATGGCCGGTCCATTCCGTCACTTCGCCGACGATCCGCAACGGCTCGCGCGAGCGATAGGACAGGGTCGGATTGCCGGGGAACTTGGTGTTGGTCAGGTTGGGATCGTCCTCGATCGTCCCGGTCGGCTCGACGATGTAGATGCGCTGGCGACCGTCGCCCCTCGCCAGCTCGGCTCCCCAGATCGCCGCTTCGAGCGTCCCCGACAGATAGATCCACGACAGTTTCAGGTCGTCGCCGTAGTTGGAGTTGAAGCCCGGTTTCAGCCAGTCTCCGACGGACAGGTCCGCGCGAGTCCCGTGGTACAGGGTCGAGGGAACCCCGCCGGCAGCCACCGTTCCATACGTGGGGTCCGAGTTCATCACCGCCTCCCGATTGCGTTTCGCAGCCCCGGAGTCTGCGCAAAAGACCGCGCCTGCCAATTCTTGATCTCGAAAACTTCGTCGCCATATCGGTGACAGGCGACAAGACGAATGGCCGCCAGAAACGAAAAACGCCCGCCGGTGTCCCGGCGGGCGCTTCGGTTGGCTTCGAGGCCTAGACTTTTCAGGCGGCGGCGCTCTGCGGAGCGGGCGCGGAGGTTTCCGACGGGTCTCGCAGGACGTAGCCGCGACCCCAGACGGTCTCGATATAGTGCTTGCCGCCGGCGGCAGTGGCCAGCTTCTTGCGCAGCTTGCAGATGAAGACGTCGATGATCTTCAGCTCGGGCTCGTCCATGCCCCCGTAAAGGTGGTTCAGGAACATTTCCTTGGTCAGGGTGGTACCCTTGCGGAGCGAGAGCAGCTCCAGCATCTGGTATTCCTTGCCCGTCAGGTGGACGCGGTGACCATGCACCTCGACCGTCTTGCCATCCAGGTTCACGGCGATCTCGCCGGTGTGGATGATGGCCTGGGCGTGACCCTTGGAGCGACGGACCACGGCGTGGGTGCGCGCGATCAGCTCGTCCTTGTGGAAGGGCTTGGTCATGTAGTCGTCGGCGCCGCCGCCGAAGGTCTTGACCTTGGTCTCGATTTCCGTCGAGCCCGACAGGATCATGACCGGCGTGTTGACCTTGCCGACGCGCAGCTGGCGCAGGACTTCCAGGCCGCTCATGTCGGGAAGGTTGAGGTCGAGCAGAATGAGATCGTAGTCATAGATTTTGCCCAGATCGATGCCTTCCTCGCCCAGGTCCGTCGTGTAGACGTTGAAGCCTTCCGACTTCAGCATCAGCTCGATGCTCTGCGCCGTCGCATGATCGTCTTCGATAAGCAGAACGCGCATTCATGCCCCTCCAGGCAAAAGCTAGACCATATGACCCGGAGCATACGTCCGGGTAACCTTGTTCGAGAGTTAACCCGTCGAACCCTTAAGAAGTATTAACGCCACCCCATGAAGGCGAATCTGGGGTGATTTGCGAATCGCGTCGAGCCACCGCGAGTCAACGATTCGAATTATTTCGCCACCCGCCGTTCGACCCGGTCTGATGCGCCTTCACCAAAAATCGTGTCGGCCCGCCACAACTGGAGGTACGACCGATCCTGACGTCGCAAAGGACCATATTCCTAGCATGATGTTTTGTCGCCTTTAGTCTGGCGATCTCGCATCGGCCTGGGAGGACTGCCTTGAACACACCCTATCGGATCATCGTGCCCTCGCAGGACCGCGACCGGGCCGACCTGACCGTCCACGTGGTCGCCATGCGTCTGGGAACGCCGATGGAGACCCTGACCCGCAAGGGCCGGCTGTCGCTGCCGGCGCTGCGGGTTCGACGGGTGTCGCTCTACCTCGCCCATGTGGCGCTGGGCTGGTCGCTCGAACGCGTGGGTCACGCCTTCGGCCTGAACCGCCAGACCGTGTCGAGAGCCTGCACACGGATGGAGGAGGCGCGCGACGAACCCCACCTGAACGACCTCCTCGACGAGCTGGCGGCGACCATCCTGGGCCTGTGCGAAGCGCCGCCGGTCACGGACCTGCCGGAGGTGGCATGAGCGGGCCGGCAGCCCGGGCGCGCGGTCTGCTGGCGCGTGGCGGCTGGATCGACGTCGCGGCGCTGGATGGAAGCTACGCCCTGCGGATCGGCGGCGACCGCCGGTCACGCGCCGCCATGACCCTGAACGAGGCGACCTTCCGCGCCCTCGTCGAAAGCCCCGGTCTGAAGGCGCGAAGAGGCGGCGGCTGGGTCGAGCGCTCCGCCCCGACGGAACTGCCCTCACCACGGCCCGGCGCGCCCGGCCGCATCGAGGGGGAACGGGCGATCATGGAGCCCGACGGTCGCCTGACCGTTCGCCGCGCCAATCTGGGCGAGAGCCCCATCGCCTGGCTGGCCCGTCGAAAGGACGTCGATGGCCGCCCCTGGCTTGGACCCGCCGAGATCGCCGCCGCGGAACGCCTCAGACTCGACGTCGAACTCGCGCAGTCCGGCCCGTCGATGACCATGCGCTGGGACGCCCTGCCCCGCACGGGCGGGAGCGGCTCGTCGGCGAGGGTCGAGCCCGGCGACCGCGCCCTCGCCGCCGGGCGTCGCGCGGCCCGCGCTTTGGCGTCGATCGATCCCCGAACCCGGGCGCTCGTCGAACAGGTCTGCGTCCGCCAGGGCAGCCTGCAACTCGCCGAACAGGAGGCGGGTTTCCGGCGCCGCGAGGGAAAGACGGTTCTGAAAACCGGCCTCCAGACCCTGGCACGGCACTACGGCATCGGCTGATCAGCCCGCCGCCATCGCCTCCTGCAGGATGCGCCCGACCATGGCGTTGAGCCCGTTGGCTCGCTGCCGGGTCAGGGCCTGCGGCAAACCCAACCGGTCCAGCGCCGCCCTGGCGTCGAAGGCCAGGATCTGATCCGCGGGTCGCCCCGAATAGAGCCTTAGCAACAAGGCCACATTCCCCTTGGAGATCGCGCTGTCGCTGTCGGCGCGGAACGTCAGCCGGTCCCCCTCACGTCCCGACGCCAGCCAGACCTGGGCCGCGCAGCCCGGCACCTTGTTGGCGTCCGTCCGGTCCGCGTCCGGCAGCGGCGCCAGGTCCTTGCCCAGGTCGATGACATAGGCGATCCGCTGCTCCCAGTCCTCCAGCACCTCGAAATCCTCGGCCAGTTCGTCCAGGGTCGCGTCGATGGTGTCGGCCGGTTCGGTCATGGCTCGCCAGATAGGCCGCGCGCCGGTTAACGACAACCGGCGCGTCCATCCCCAGTTGTCGGTCCCGCCGCCCCCCGACCGAGTCGCCTCCTGCGGGTGCGGGCTTTAGACGACTCGGCTGCGACGCTAGTCTCATCGGTCGGCGCGCTCACCTCCCCGGCCCCTCGCCCCGGCCGCCCGGACACCTGTTTGACCTCTGTCGCCCGCCCCGATCCGGACGCCTCTCCGCCGCCCTCGCGCGCGATGGAAGAGGGCGTGTCCGCACTGACGGCCTGGCACGCGGCCTGGGCCGTTGGCGCGATCCTGTCACTCGTGGCCGGCGCGACGTTAGGCTGGCTCGGCGGGTCGGAGATCTTCGGCGCGGCGGCCATGATCGTGCCCGGACTCGCCGGCCTCGCCCTGCTGTGGCGCGACGGGACCGGCGAGCGGTCGCTGCTGCTGGTGGTCTGGACCCTCGCGGCCCTGGCTGCCGCCATGCTGTCCGGCGGACTGGCGGGACCGCTGGTGGGCTATGCGGGCATGCCTTTCGTGGCGGCTCTGGCGCTCGGCGGACCTCGTCATGGCGTCAAGCTGGCCCAGGCGGGCGCGATCGGCTCGGGCGTCGTCGCCCTCGGCGGCCAGTTGTCCGCCCTGTTCGTCGGCCCGCCGGAAAGCCGGCCCCTGCCGGCCGCGATCTCCGTCCTGCTCGTCATGATCGCGGCCGTGCTGGCCGTGCGACTTGCCTGGCGGCTGCGCGAGACCAGGCTCAACGCCGCCGAGGCCATGACCCTGCGCGTCGAGACCCTGCTCGCCGCCCAGCCCGCACTGACCCTGGTGCTGGAGCCGTCCGGTCGTGTCCTGGCCGCCTACGGCTCTCCCCCGCCGGCGCTGGAGCCCGACGCCCTGTTCCAGTCCGGCCTGTTCGCGGCTGTCCACGCCCCCGATCGTCCCGCCATCCTCGCCGCCATCGACCGGGCGCTCGCAGGTCAGGATGGCCAGGCCCAATTCGCCCCGCGCATCGCCCTCGACCGCCGCGTCAATCTGATCCTTCGCCGGATGGAAGACGGAGAGACGGGCCCGCGCCTCATCGCACAGGCCTTCGACGCCACCCGCCAGTTCGCCACCGAAATCGGTCTGGAGGCCGCCCGCGCCGAGGCCGAGGCCCGCGACAGCGGCAAGACCCGCTTCCTCGCCAACATGTCCCATGAGCTGCGCACGCCGCTGAACGCCGTGCTCGGCTTCTCCGACATCATGCGCCAGCGCCTGTTCGGCCCCCTGCCCCAGAAATACGCCGACTACGCCGACAGCATCCACGAGGCCGGCGGCCACCTGCTGGACCTGATCAACGACGTGCTTGATGTGTCCAAGATCGAGGCCGAACGCTACGAGCTGTCGCGCGAAACCTTCGACGCCCGCGAGGTCGTCTCCGCCGCCGTCGCCCTCGTCCGCATCACCGCGACCGACAAGGGCGTGGGTCTCAACAGCCTGGTCCCGGAAGAGCCGCTGACGGTCGACGCCGATCGGCGCGCGCTTAAGCAGATCACGCTGAACCTGCTGTCCAACGCCATCAAATTCACTCCTTCGGGCGGATCCGTGACCCTGACCCTGGACGTGATCGGCCCGTATCTGGAGCTGGTCGTCTCCGACACCGGCGTCGGCATCGCCGCCCGTGACCTGAAGCGCCTCGGCCGTCCGTTCGAACAGGCCGGCGCCGTCGAGCAGAAGGTCCAGGGCACGGGTCTGGGCCTGTCGCTGGTCCGCGCCCTGGCCGAGTTGCATGGCGGCCGGATGAGCCTTGAGAGCACCCTCGGCGAAGGCACGGCGGTGACGGTACGACTGCCCGTCGCGGTCGCGGTGCGCGCCCCGGCGCCCGAGGGCGGGGCGGAGGTGATCCCCTTCAACGCGGGCGGCTGATCGGGCTGGACGCCATCGCGCGGTTGAGCGTCAGGCGGGCGGGTTCGGCGTCCAGCAATCGGCGAGGCCAGGCGAACTTTCAGCCCACCATCGGGCGGCCGGGGAATTCACATTGCCGACGATCTCGACATCCACGGCGGCGTTCTCCGGCCCCGAACGCGCCCAGCGGTTCCAGAAGGTGACACGCGAACCATGCAGCTGGATTTCGGCGGAGGCTTCCTCCCCGAGCCGGATCGCATCGGGACGCACCGCCGGCAACTGCTCCATCGCCAACAGCATGGTCCGCACCCCGGGGCAGGATCGGGAATCCGCCCAGACCGTCGCCGTTCGGGCCATCCGGGTCCCTGTCTCGCGACGCACGGCCCAGAACACGGTCTGCTCCGGCGGAGCGCCGCGATAGACGACGTAGAAGGTGTTCACCGACCAGTCCCGTCTCAGATCGCCGACTTCCGACAACCCGCCGAATGCGGGACGACCCTCGAGATCCGCCTGCCTGGCGTCCTGGACGATCTTCTCGACATCGACCTGAGCCAGCGCCGTCACGGGAAAGACCGCCGCCATCGCAGCGCCGACGGCAAGGGCGAGAGGCGCTATCCGGATCAAGGAAGTTCTCATACCGGATAAAGGGCCCACTTGGGGCATTCAGGCAAGCGAGGCCTTTGCTAGACCGTCCCCAACGCCACGAAGGCCCGCGCCGCCGCGAAATCCCCGGCCTCGAAGGTCGCGGTGGCGACGCTGCCGTCCCGGAACAGGAATTGGATCAGGAAGGGCTCGCGCGGGTCCAGGCGGGACAGCCGGTCACCACCCGTCGTGGGGAAATACCAGGTCTCGCCCTGGGTCCGACCAGTTGCCAGCAGGGTCGCGGGCGCGGGCGCGGTCCCGGCGGACCAGACTTCCTGACGCGCGCTCTCGGGCGGCAGGATGGCGCGACCGGCGGCCGTCAGCCACGGACGGGCGGCCAGGGCCGGATCGCGCATGACCATCCGCGCCGCATAGGGACGCGGACGCCCCACGAAGGAGACGACGGCCGAAAGGGTCTCGCCGCCGGACACATTGGCTGAACCCGGCACGGCCGCGCTGAGCCCGAACCTCACGGGCGAGGCGCCGGTGACCGAGGTCTGCACCAGCCGCCATGTCGCGGCCTCGCGTCGGACGCGGTCCGCGGTCCAGGTCGCGTGGTCGCCGTTGAAGTCCATACGCGGGATCCGCTGCCAGCCGGCGAAGGCGTCGGAGACCCGGTCGCGCACCATGGCCAGTTCGGGGTTGGCGCAGGACACCTGACGCGCCCGCGACCGGGCGCGCTGGGCGGTGGCGAGAAGCGCCGCCTCTGTGGTTCCGGCGCGCAGGGCGGCGCCTCGCGATTGCAAGGTCGCAGCAGACAAAGCCCCGACCACGGGCGCCCGGAACAGCCGGCATTTCTCATGCGCGGCCAGGACGAAGGTCCGGTCGTAGAAGGTCCCCGTGCCGTCGGCGAAGGCGGCCACGGGCGTCGCCGCCATCACGACGGCGGCGATTACGGCTCTGGCGGTGCGGGTCGAAAGGCCTATCCTCATGAGCCCACCGTAGCGCCACGTCGTTCCGGTCCCGTTTCCAGGCAGGGTTACCGATTTGCTTCTGAACTCAGACCTGTGGGTCGGCGCCCTGATCCGCCGCGCCCAGATCGAGGGGGCCAATGCGACCGTCGTCCGCCGGGGCGACGCGCGTGCCGGAACCGTGATCGTGAAGGCCTACAATACGTCGGAACGGACGGCGCAGGTCTTCACCGAGGCCTTCGGCCAGGACGGCGATCGCCTCTGGATCCAGCCGGTGCAAGGCAATGAGAGCGAGATCGACGCCTTTATAGAGCGCCAGCGCGGATACGACCCCGACCTCTGGGTCGTCGAGATCGAGGACAGGCAGGGGCGGAATTTCATCGTCGAGAAGATTCAGGTTTGACCAGTTAAACGCCTGTCCTTCGGCAAGCCGAGCGCAGAAAACCCGGGTCGGCTGGGTCCTGTTCGGGGTGATCGCCTTGATGGCCGGACTGTGCTTCTGGTGGCTCAGGATACGGTTCGCGGCGCTCGGCTACGCCTGATCTCCCGGTCGCAAATCCTTAACGACGTTCGGGAACCGGATCGAAAACCACTCGGGCATAGGGTCACGGTGTCGGCGATAAACGTCGACGTCAGGCGAGTGCCCCGCATGCTGTTTCTCATGAACGATGTCGTCTTCGACCTGAACGAGGCCTCCCCGGTCACGTCGGCCGATGCGCGCCGGTTCGAGAAGCTGGGCTTCGACTACCTGATGGAACTCGGCTGCGAACTGTTTGCCGAGGACCCGCTGCTGCACCGGAACGATCCGGAACGCGCCCGCCGTCTGGCCTGGCTGATCCACGACCGCTCGCCGGAAGTGAACGCCGCCCTGTTCGCCGCGCCCGAGACCGATTGCGATCCCGCCCTCGTCGAACCCCTGTTCTGCGCCCTTCCCGAGACGGTCATGCGCCAGCTTCAGCAGCGCGGTGGCAAGGGCAAGCTGGACGCCGTCTCCGCGGACCGCGCCGTCTGGGGCCGGATGGCGGCCTGAGGCCCGACGGACCACGCCTGCGCTTGTCTACCGGACGCACGCCCCGCTAGGTTGAAAACCTCTCGGGGAGTTAAGCCATGCGTATCTCGGTCGCCCTGCGGACGCTTTCGTTCGCCCTGGCACTCATCCTCTGCGCCGCCGCGCCGGCCCGCGCGGACTTCCTGCGCGCCGAGACCGAGCATTTCGTCATCCAGGGCGAGGTCAGCCGCGGCGACATCACAGAGTATGCTCGCAAGGTCGAACGCTTCCACGAGATGCTGGAGATGTTCATGCCGCCGAACAGCGACGATCTGCAAGCGCCGAAGCTCTGGATCTATCTGGCGGCGAACAATGCGACGATGCGGCAGGTCTGGCCCGGCGTTCCGACGACGGTCGGCGGCTTCTACAGCCGCAATGACGGCCGGATCTATGCGGTGGTCGATCTGAGCAACGAGAACAATGACACGATCCTGTTCCACGAATACGCCCACCACTACATGTTCCAGTATCACAACGAGGCCTACCCGGCCTGGTTCGTGGAGGGGTTCGCCGAATACCTGGCCCCCTCGGACCTGCGCATGGGGCGCATCCGGTACGGTCTGTGGAGTGAAGGCCGACTGAACTCTCTCGCCCAGACCAACAACTGGGTCCCGATGCGGACCGTGTTGAGCGCCCGCCCCAATCTGGGCTCCCGGCAGGGCTCCGCCTACTACGCCCAAGCCTGGCTGCTGACCCACTACATGAACGGGACGCCGGAGCGGCAACGCCAGTTCAGCGCCTATCTGGCCGCCGTCGGACGGGGCGAAGAGTCTGTGGCGGCCTTCGAGGCGCAGACGGGCCAGTCGCCGGAACAACTGACGACCAGTCTGCGCGCTTATCTCGGACGCGGGGTGACGGTCTACACCCTGACGCATGCCCTGCCGGTGGCGGAGGTGACCGTGACGACCTTGCCGGCCAGCACCAAGGACGCGATCTGGCTGGACCTGCGCTCGATGCGTTCGTTGGGCGACGACAGCGACGCCCTGCTTCAGCGGGTTCGCGCGATGGCGGCGCGGCATCCGGGCGAGCGGCTGCCGACGGTGACCCTGGCCAAATACCTCGTCGAGGCCGACCTGCCCACCGAGGCGATCACGACGCTCGAAGCCGTCGTGGCTGCCGACCCCGCCGACGCTGAAGCCCTTTGGCTGATGGCCACTGCGGAGATGGATGTCGCCGACGACACGGATGACGAGGCCGCGCGCGCGACGCTGATGCGTCAGGCCCTGCGCCGGCTGGGCGCCGCCTACAACGCCGACCCCTTCGACTTCAGGATCTACATGGCCATGTCGCGGAATCGCCAAGGGGCGCCCGGCTACCCGAGCGATAACGACCTGACGATCGCCGAGAGCGCCTACCGTCTTGCGCCCCAGCTGGGTTCGACGGCGATGCGGGCCGCGCAGGTCCTGATGGCCAAGGAGAAATATCTTGAGGCGGTGATGGTCCTGTCGCCGCTGGCGAACAACCCGCACGACGGCGGAGACCTCGGCTCTGTGCGCGACCTGCTGGCGCAGGCGCGCGAACGCGCTGGCCTCGAGCCGGTCTCGACGGAGGCGCCGCCTGCGGTCGAGGAGACCGAGGCCGCCGACTGACGTCCCTACATCAGGACGTTGAACACCACATGCACGAAGGCCGCCGCCCCGATGATCACGCCGAAGCCCGAAAGCAGGCAAATCGCCGGATGAATCTCACGCTCCGTGAAGTGTCTGGACGGAGCGCGGACCTTCGAAACGCGGTGTGCTGAATCCAGCAAAGCCATAGCCGTTTCCTTTCCCTGCGGCGTCCGGCTCATGTCCGGAACGTCTCGCAATCGGAGGATGACTCCAAAGACCCTGCTTGGCGAGGGGATTCTCGGCCGTTTCTCGACACACCTTTGAGAGCGGAGGATGAAGAGCACAATCTTCGCAGTGGACAGGCTTTCCAGCAGCGACGCTGTACGTTCCTGACCATCGCGTGTCACCACCACAGGGTGTATCGTTGAGAGGGAGTTCGCGATGAGACTTCTGTTTGCAGGCATGGCGGCCTCCCGGAGCCAATTTGCGTCAGAACCGTCTGTGGCTGTGACGCGTCCGGTTGAGCTCAGGAGTTGAGAAGAGTGTCGAAATCCCTGCGGACCCTGATCGGCGCGATGGCCGCCGCCTTGACCCTGGTCGCCGCTGCCGTCCCGGCGCACGCCGAATGGCGCAGGGCGGAGAGCCCCCGGTTTATTGTCTACTCGCAGGGCGGCGAGCGCGAGCTGCGCGACTACGTACGCAAGCTGGAGACCTATGACTGGCTGCTTCGAGCCCGCTTCGGCCGCTCGCCGGACGATGCGCCGATGCGCAAGCTTCCGATCTATCTGGTCGACGGTCGCGCAGGCATCCAGCAGGTCACTCCGAACGCCTCGGCCTTGGTGGCCGGAACCTACTTCCCGACCGAAGAAGACATCTTCGCCATCGCCGTTCGCGGCGACGATGACGACTATATGTTGCACGAGTACGCCCACCACTTCTTCTTCCAGAACGAGTTCGCGACCGGCTATCCGGCCTGGCTGGTGGAAGGCCTCGCCGAATACTTCATGACCGCCGAGATCAGCGCAGGCTCCGTCGAGGTGGGGCGGGCCAATACCGGCCGGGTTGCCACCCTGACGCAGAACAACGCGACGCCGCTCTCGGACCTGCTGACCCTGAGGTTCGCGGATGTGCGCGGCTCGGGCGCCCGCGCGACCTACTATCCGATGGCCTGGCTCCTGACCCACTGGTTCCTCAGCGACGAGGCCCGGGGCCGTCAGTTGCGCGTCTATCTCGCCGATCTTGGGAACGGCGGCGATCCCGTCGAGGCCATCCAGCGCGCGACCGGTCTGTCGCTGGAGGAACTGCGCGTCGCCCTGCGCGCCCACATTACGTCGGGCTTGCCCTTCACCCGCTACCAGGCCGATTTCCCCCAGCCGGAGATTACTGTCACCGCCCTGCCGCGCTCGGCCGATGACCTCCTCTTGGTGGGCCAGAGGCTCAAGGTCGGCGTGGCCGACGACCAACGCGCCGCCACCGTCGCCTTGGTTCGCACCCTCGCGGCCCGCTACCCGGACGACTCTTTCGCCCAACTTCAGCTCGGTCACGCCGAGATCCATTTCGGTGACGCGGCGGCGGGCGAAGCCATCCTGACCCGCCTTCTTGAAGCCGACCCGGTCAACGTCGAGGCGCTGCAACTGATGGCCACCCGGCGCATGGCGGAGGCGAGGGAGGAACCGGAAACGCGCGACACCCGGATCGCCGAGGCTCGCGCCTTCCTCGGCCGCGCCTTCGCTGCCGACCGTCGCAACTACCAGACCCTGCTTCTGCTCGCCCAGACGCGGGTCGGCGCGGCCAACTACCCCAACCCTAACGACATCCAGACCTGGACCTACGCCTACCAGTTCGCCCCCCAGCTACCCGCCATCCGGCTCGGCTTCGGGCGCGCCCTGATGCTGACCGACAAGCCCGACGAGGCCGTCTATGTCCTGACACCGCTGGCGCGTTCGCCGCACGGCGGACGGACGGTCGAGCTGGCGCGTGATCTGATCGCACGCGCCCGCGGTGGGCGGCCGCCTGAGGACGATCCGGCAAGCGACGTCGACGAGCCGGACACGGAGCCAACCCCGCCGCCTGCGTGACTTTCGGGCCGTCGCGCGCTACCTCCCGCCCCCATGTCGAAACTGACCCTCGAACAGGAGGCCCTGCGCCGCAGGACCTTCGCCATCATCGCGCACCCCGACGCCGGCAAGACGACGCTGACGGAGCATATCCTGCTGTCCGGCGGCGCCATCCGGGCGGCCGGCGCGGTGCGGGCGCGCGGCGAGAACCGGCGCACCCAGTCCGACTGGATGAAGATCGAGAAGGAGCGCGGCATTTCCGTCTCCGCCTCGGTCATGACGTTCGAGCACGACGGCAAGATGTTCAACCTGCTCGACACGCCCGGGCACGAGGACTTCTCGGAAGACACCTATCGCACCCTGACCGCCGCCGACTGCGCCATCATGGTGCTGGACGCCGCCAAGGGGATCGAGCCCCAGACGCTGAAGCTGTTCGAGGTCTGTCGACTGCGCGACATCCCGATCATCACCTTCATCAACAAGCTGGACCGCGAGGCCCAGGACCCGATGGCCCTGCTGGACGAGATTGCCTCGCGCCTCCAGCTCGACCCATCTCCGATCTGGTGGCCGGCCGAGAGCGGCAACCGCCTGCGCGGCATGGTCGAGATGGGCACCGGCAAGTTCCAGCCCTACGCCAAGAAGCCCGCCGGTTCGAAGGAGGACGTCCCCCACCCGGCCGCCCTTCCGCTCGCCGACGCCGGCGAGTACTTCGAGGCGGGCGAGCTTCAGGCCCTGATGGACGCGCAGGAACTGGTCGAGGGCGGTTACCCCGCGTTTGATCGCCAGTCCTTCCTCGAAGGCCATATGACGCCCGTCCTCTGGGGTTCGGCGCTCCGCCACTTCGGCATCGACGAACTGCTGGCCGCCATCGGCGAGTGGGCCCCGCCGCCCAAGACCATGCCGGCCCGCAAGGAAGCTCCGCCCGAGACCCGCAACGCCCCGGCTCCCGTCGAACTGACCGTCGAGCCCGGCAACGCCGAGGTCACCGGCTTCGTCTTCAAGGTCCAGGCCAACATGGACCCCAACCACCGCGACCGGATCGCCATGTTCCGCATGGCCTCGGGCAGCTTCAAGCGCGGCATGAAGCTGAAGGTCCAGAACACCGGCAAACAGCTGTCGGTGAACGCCCCCATCATGTTCTTCGCCTCGGACCGCGAACTGGCCGACGACGCCTTCGCCGGCGATGTGATCGGCATACCCAACCACGGCGTTCTGCGCGTTGGCGACAGCCTGTCGGAAAGCGGCCTGATCCGCTTTGCCGGCCTGCCCAACTTCGCCCCGGAAATCCTCCAGCGCGTGCGAGTCAAGGATCCGCTCAAGGCCAAGCACCTGAAGAAGGCGCTAGACGGCTTGGCCGAAGAGGGCGTCACCCAGCTGTTCCGCCCGGAGATCGGCGCGGACTTCATCGTCGGCGCCGTGGGCCAGCTTCAGTTCGAGGTCATGGCCGACCGGCTCGGCGAGGAATACGGGCTGGAGGTCATCTTCGAGCACAGCCCTTATGCCGAGGCCCGCTGGATCGACGGCGATAAAGCCGACGTCGAGGACTTCATGTCCAAATACCGCGGCCAGATGGCCCGCGACATCGACCAGGCCCCGGTCTTCCTCGCCAAGTCGAGCTGGGAGACCGGCTACGTGATGGAGCGCTTCCCCAAGGTGGCCTTCACCAAAACGAAGGAACGCGGCTAGAGCTTCGTCAGCACGCCTTCCCGCAGCCAAAGATAGCCGACGAACAGGCCGAACAGGACCAGGATCGGCATCGGGTTGGCGCGCGCGCTGATCCACGGCAGGTCGAGCCATGCGAGGCCCACGAACACAAAGACGATGCAGATCGCGGCCAGCACATCGACGACGTGCAGCAGCCTGAATCTGTAGGGACCTTTGGCGCTCATCATCTTCCGTCAGGTGATTTAGGGCTGAACCCTAGCCGTCCGCCTTCGTTTTGTCGTCCGGGTCTGCTCGAAAGGACGACATGAACGGACGAACGAAGACCTGCGGAACAGCCTTGGCCCTGGCGGCCGCCGCCCTGCTGCTGGCCGGCGCCGCTTCGGCCCAGCAAAGCCCAAGCTCAGCGACGACCCGGTCGCTGAACACCGCGCCGGCGCAATCGACCCTGACGCCGCGTCCCAACGCCCAGCCGCCTCTCAGCGCCGCCGAGCGCCCGCAAACGGCCCGCCCGCAACCCGCCCGCCCCCAGACCTCGCCCCCGCAGACGACGGCGGCCGACCGGACCCTCGAAGACCTGCTGGGCGACACCACCGAGGAGCCCACCGAGACCGCCGAACAGCCGACCGGCGTCACCCTCGCGCCCGGCGAGACCGAGCCGGCCCCCATCCCCATGACGCTCGGCTACTATGTCCGCGGCGACAAGGACTGCGATCAGGTCTGGCCCGGCGAAGGCGACCTCGCCTTCCTGACACCGACCTCCTTCAAGATCGACTTCGGCGGCTGCGAACCCGGCCAGTTCCTCCAGACCGGCCCCAACAGCTGGGGCGAAGCGCAGCGCTGCCGGACCGAGATGGGCGGCGACGCCGGCGCCTATAACGTCACCTACGAGGTGCTCGGCACCGATCAGATCAAGCGCACCGCCCGCTTCGGCGACGACG
Source organism: Brevundimonas sp. (assembly GCF_965278935.1). Lineage (GTDB taxonomy): Bacteria > Pseudomonadota > Alphaproteobacteria > Caulobacterales > Caulobacteraceae > Brevundimonas. The sequence goes on from NZ_OZ257124.1 coordinate 2,934,050, forward strand.
TCGATGCGGCCGAAGACGATCTGTGGAATTTCTGCCGGCTCGCCGATGTGCCCGAAAACGCTCAGTTCGGCTCGTAGTCAGGGCGTGACGGGCGCGGGGATCGGCGCCGTCCGGGGCCTGATTTCGAACATCGGCAGGAAGATCTGCAGCAGCGGCCCGTTCGACAGGGCGTAGGCCACCGTGCCGACCCCGATCGTGCCGCCCAGAATCCAGCCCATGACGAGGACCAGCCCCTCGATCGCCATCCGCACCCAGCGCACTTCCCACCCGGTCAGGCGCACGCCCCCGGTCGTCAGCCCGTCTCGCGGCCCCGGTCCCAGGCCCGCACCGATATAGGCCCCGGTCGCCACCCCGTTCAGCAGGATGGCCCCGACCAGAAACCCGATCTGCAGCGGCAGCCCATGGATTTCCGGCAGGAAATGCAGGCTGACATCCGCCGCCGTGCCGATCACCAGCACGTTGCAGATTGTCCCCACGCCCGGCTTCTGCCTCAGCGGGATCCAGATCAACAACACCAGCGCCCCGACGATATTGACCACCAGCCCCAGGCTGATCCCTGTCATCTCTGACAGGCCCTGATGGAAGACGCTCCACGGATTCAGCCCGAGGTCGGCCCGGACCATGAGGGCGAGCGACGCTCCGTACAGGAGCAGGCCGATCTGGAGCTGGATGAAGCGACGGATGAACATGCGGCCAGGCTAGAACAACCGGCCTTGTAATCCATAGCCACTTTGGCGACGGTGGCCTCATGTCCGGCGTCGTCAACCTCAACAGCCTCTCCCGCCACCTCGGCGACTGGCGCGCGTCCGGCGCCGAGGACGTCGCCTATCGCAGTCTCGCCGATGCCTTGAAGGGCCTTGTGCTGGACGGCCGCCTGCCGCTCGACGCCCGCCTGCCCGGAGAGCGTCGTCTGGCCGAGGCCCTGGGCGTTAGCCGCATCACGGTCAGCGCGGCCATGGACCGGCTGCGCGCAGATGGCTTCCTGACCAGCCGCGTTGGCGCCGGGACCTATACCGCCCTGCCCTTCCGCCGCGCTGAAAGGCTCGAAGGCCTGTTCCACGTCGCTCCGGGCCCGGAGGTGGTGAACATGGCGACGGCGGTCCTTCCCGCCGGAGCGCATGTCCACGCCGCCTATGCGCGAGCGCTGGACTCGCTGCCGGCCCACTTGCCGGGCCATGGCTATGATCCCGTCGGCCTGCTGCCCCTCAGGCGCGCGGCGGCCGAGGCCTATGATCGCGCGGGCCTGCCGACGACGCCCGACCAGATCGTGGTCACGGCCGGCGCCCAGAACGGTCTCGCCATCCTGCTGCGCGCCTTCGGTCGGCCGGGGGATGTGGTGGTGATCGACCACCCCACCTATCCCCACGCCATCGAGGCCATCGTCCGTGCAGGCATGCGGCCGGCGCCCGTGGCCCTGACCTCTGCGGGCTGGGACATCGACGGACTGGTCTCCACCATCGAGCGGGTCCGTCCCCGGCTGGTCTATCTGCTGGGGGCCCACCAGAACCCGACCGGCCACGTGATGGCCGCCGAGGACGAGGCCACCGTGGCCAGGGCCGTCGCCCGGGTCGGCGCCCTGATGGTCATGGACGACACCCAGCGGGAACTGTGGTTCGACCGGCCGCCCCCGCCGCCCGCCGCGGCCGGTCCTCACGTCGTCCGCATCGGCTCGATGAGCAAGACCTGGTGGGGCGGCCTGAGGATCGGCTGGATGCGGGCGGAAACGGAGGTCGCGGACGCCGCCGTCCGGGCCCGCGCCTCTCTCGACCTGGGCGCCGCTGTCATCGAGCAACTCGCCGCCGCCCACCTGCTGGCCGGGGACCAGACGCCCGTCGTCGAACGCCGCGCCGCCCTGGCCGCGCGTGAGGCCGCCCTGCATGCCCGGCTTCACAAGGTTCTGCCCGACTGGCGAACGACCCGCCCGACCGGCGGTCTGTCGCTATGGGTCGCCCTGCCTCGCCCGGTGGTCGGCGCTCTCGTCGTCGAGGCTCAAAAGTCCGGGGTCATCATCGCACCGGGCACGCGCTTCGGCGTCGACGGCGCGTTCGACCGCTTCGTCCGCCTGCCCTACTGCCTGCCCGAGGCGGAACTCGAAGGGGCGGTCGACGCCCTGGCCGAAGCCTGGAGTCGCATCGGCGACCGCCCGCCCCGACGCGCCAGGGCGCCGGAGCCGGACGTGTTCTGAAAGCCTACGCCTCGACCGTGTCGAGGAACGGATAGTCGGTGTAGCCCTTGGCTCCGCCACCGTAGAAAGTGGCCTTGTCAGGCGCATTCAGCGGCGCGTTCTGCTTCCAGCGCTCGACCAGGTCGGGGTTGGACAGGACAGGCACGCCCGAACTGATCAGGTCGGCGCGACCCTCGGCGAGGGCGGCTTCGGCCAGTTCGCGGGTCAGGCCGCCGTTCAGCATCACGGGACCGCCGAAGGCCTCGCGCATCTTCGCCGCCAGCTTCGGCGCGCCTTCCCAGCTGGCCATCGGCGTACCGGGCTCGCCCTCGATGATGTGCAGATAGGCCAGGCCGAAGGGCTTCAGGGCGCCGGCCGCATGGACGAAGATCGTCTCCGGATCGGAATCCCGCGTTCCGTTCGACCCGTTGGACGGCGACAGACGCACTCCGACCCGATCCGCGCCCCAGACGGCGACGACGGCGGCGACGACGTCGAGCAGGAAGCGCGACCGGTTCTCGACCGAACCGCCGTAGCTGTCGTCGCGCTGGTTGGAGCCGTCCTTGAGGAATTGGTCGATCAGATAGCCGTTGGCGCCGTGCACCTCGACCCCGTCGAAGCCGGCCTTCTTCGCCATCTCGGCGGCATGGGCATAGTCCGCGACGATGGCCTTGATCTCATCGACCGTCAGGGCGCGGGGGATCTCGAACGGCGTCAGGGAGAAGTCGCGCTTCATCGCATTGCCGACCGCCGCGATGGCTGACGGGGCGACCGCCTGGCCGCCGTCGGGCTGATAGTCGGGGATCGACACACGGCCCACGTGCCAAAGCTGGGCGACGATCTTGCCGCCCCTGGCGTGCACCGCCTCGGTAATGGCCTTCCAGCCGGCGACCTGGGCGTCGGTGAAGATGCCGGGCGTGTTGGGGTAACCCTGACCCTGCTGGCTGATCTGGGTGGCTTCCGAGACGATCAGGCCCGTCGAGGCGCGCTGGGCATAGTATTCGACCGCCAGCGGGTTCGGGACCTCGCCCTCGATCGCCCGGCTGCGGGTCAGGGGGGCCATCGCGATCCGGTTTTCGAGATGGATCGCGCCGAGGTCGATGGGGTCGAAGAGAGTCGTCATGTGAAACACCTGGTGTTGCGGTCCGGATCAGGTAGGCGCCTGTCGCATGCGGCGCAACAGGCCGGAGTGGAACCGGGTCGCGGCGTCGGGTTTGCTAGACAAGGAAGCGAACGCCTGAGACGGTCCCGATCCGGGACGCGCGGAGAGTGACGACGTGGCCATGTTCGAGTTCGGCAAGGATCTGAGAAAGCTCTTCGTGCAGGCGCGCGAAAGCGACGACCTGGGCTGGCTGGAGCTGATCGGCGTCAACCTGCTGGCGCGCGAGGCCAGATCGTTGACCACCGACGGCGGTCGGGTCTCCTGCTCCCAACCCTCACCGACCTGGCGGCGCGCCTCGATCCTGTGGCGCGAGCATGCTCGCCGCAGCGGCGCCCCCGACAGTATCGTCCGCGCCCTGGCCACCGCCGAAGACGCCCTGAAGTCCGCCCGCACCGAGGACGAACGCGCCCGCGCCCTGCTGGCCGGCGCCCAGGCCCTGATCACCAGGTTCGACCTCTTCGGCGACCGCGACGCCGTGGTCCAGGCGGCCGAAATGGCGCGCGACGCGACCTCGAAACGGTTGCCGACCCTCGCCTCATGCGCCGGCGTCCATGCCCGCATCCGCGCCCGTCAGGCCCGGCTGAGCGAGAAAGCCAACGACCGTCAGGACGCCGCCGCCCTGATGGACGCGGCCTTGCATGCCCTGACAAGACACAATCCGCTCGAGGCCGACGACCTGCGCCTCGACGCCGCCGCTCTTGCGCTCGAAGGCGGCATCCTCCAGCGCGACGCCCGTCTGCTGGATCAGGCCGGGCGCGACCTGACCGCCCTGATCGAGGCCTCGTCGCCGGACACCCGCCCCCTCACGCGTGCCCGGGCGCTGGCCCTGTGCGCCGCCGGCCTCTCGGCTCTGGCCGCCATGGCCAATGACGATGCGGCGATGAACACCGGCCACGAGATGTTCGACGCCGCCGCCGACCAGTTCTTCGTCGACCACAGCCCGCTGGACTGGGTCGCCATCCAGATCGCCCGCTCCATCGACCCCGCCACCGCCATCGAGCCGATCCGCCAGTGCGTCGCCCTGACGACAGGCCAGGGCACGATCCTGGGCGCCCTCGCTCTGGACCTGATGGTCGCGCGCGAAATCGACGCGGCCGCCGCCGCCGGCGATCTGACCGAACTGACGAAGATCGAGACCCGCGTGCGTCGCCGCCTGGCCGACCGCACGGTCGTTCCCGCAGCCGTCGACTGGGCCGTCGACCAGATCGCGATGGCCCGTCTGATGATCGCCCGTAGCGAGTTGATGGGCTCCGACCCGGACCAGGCCGCCTTCGTCCTCGCCGAAGCCGCCGAGGCCGCCCGCGACCACGGCGTTCCGGTCATCGCCGACCGCGCCAGCGATCTGATGACGGGTCTGCCCGCCCGGGTCTGACCACGGACAAGAAATAAGGGCGGCGATCCCCCCGGATCGCCGCCCCTGCGTCAACCGACCGACTGGCGATCAGGCCAGTTCGTCAGCGTCGCAATCCTCGTCTTCGTCCTCGTCGTCTTCTTCGTCCTCGTCGTCTTCATCCTCGTCTTCGTCTTCGTCCTCGTTGTCTTCCTCGTCCTCGTCCTCGTCATCCTCTTCGTCATCTTCCTCGTCTTCGCAGTCGTCCTCGTCCTGGACGAGCGACAGGCCGCCGTCGTCGGCGAGCGAGGTGACCGAGGCCATCCAGACCGGCGCTTCGGCCGGAGCCATGTCGGCTTCGGCGCTGGCCGGTGCGACCGCCGCAGCGGCCATCACCAGGCCCAGAGCCGTGGTTGCGAGAAGCAGTTTCATTTTCAAATCCCCCTGTTGAGTGGAACGGCCAAGGTTCAGCATTCACCGAACGCTGTCCACTGGACAGTTTTGGTACGGTGCGGCGGCGAGCATTGGAAAGGCTCCGCTTTCCGGTCCCGTCAGGTATCGTCAGACCCCACGGCCGCCATCAGAATGCTGAACATGCCGAAGAAGTAGAGCTCGCAGGCGTCCGCAAAGGCCGGGGTGAGGATCAGTTTGTCGGGCGTTTCGCCATCGGCGGTCAGTCCCGCCTCGTGCAGCATCTTCAGAACCCGGCGACCGTGGGTCCTCGACACGCCCAGCCGCTTCGACAGACGGCTCAGGTTGAGGTCGATCACGCCCTCCGCCCGGGGATAGCCGGCCTCGCACGCCGCCTCGGCCAGAGAATAGGCGACCATCAGTCCCATCGACCGTCGCCCGACCCCGCCGAGCGGTTCGATCAGTTCCTGATCCAGCGCCGGCGCCGCCAGATGCCGCGTAGCGAGGAAGCCGACGATCCTGTCGAAGACCGTCGGATCGTCATAGGTCTCGACCAGGACGCCGAGGCGCGGATCGATCAGGGCAAGGCTTTTGAGCTCGATCAGGTAACAGGTCCGGAAGGCCTGAACCATGGCGGGCGCGGGCGCGTAGCGGCGTTGCCGGCCGCTCTGGAACGCATCCTGCGGCACGATCAGACCGGCGGACTGCATCCGCTTCAGGATGGCCGTCGCCCGGCCGGCGCTGAACAGATCCTTGGCCACCTCCTGCAGGCCCCGGTGATACAGCCGGTCGAGCGAATGCAGATGAAGCGCCAGGACCCCCAGCGCGTAGGTCGGGATGTCTCCGATGCAGCGATAGAAGCTGGGATCGTCATCCAGCAGGGCCAGCGGGCCGCTGGTGGAGTTTCGCATGGCGGCGGCGAACCCGGGACGGGCGTAGATCGGGACTGGGCTCATTTTTCACCGCCGGGGGCGTTTCCTTAAGGTGAAGCTTAGCCTTTTTCCGCCGGGAAGCGACTCCCCGATGGTGGACCGGCATGCGACCGCGCCTACCCGCCCATCGCCACGAAGGCGCCGTTCAGGAAGCCGGGCTTGGCATAGGTCAGCGGTTGCCCGTCGTGACCGAGCACCCGTCCCCCGGCGGCTTCCAGCACCGCCTGCCCCGCTGCGGTATCCCACTCCATCGTCGGACCGGTCCGCGGATAGGCGTCGAACCGGCCCTCGGCGATCAGGCAGAATTTCAGCGACGAATCCGTTCCCTGCCATTGGGTGCAGCCGTGACGGGCCGCCAGCCGGGCGGCCTCATCGTCGGTGACGCTGTGGCTCAGCAGGGCGAACCCCTCATCCGGCCGGTTGCGCACCCGGATCGTTCGCCAGGCGTCGCCGTATCGGCGCATCTGGGCTCCGCCGCCCGGCGCGGTTCGCCAGGTCAGGGACGTCGCCGGAGCCGAGACCACACCGACGGTCGGACGATTGCCCTCGATCAGGGCGATGTTGACGGTGAAGCTCTCCTTGCCCTGGATGAACCCCTTGGTCCCGTCCAGCGGATCGATCAGCCAGAATCGCTCGGCGGCGCTCTCGGGCTTGCCGTCAGCCTCGGACTGCTCCTCGGCCACGGCCTGGACCTCGGGATAGAGGGCCGCGAGCCGTGACAGGATCAGGGCCTCGGCCTTCTGGTCCGCCAGGGTCACCGGACTGTCGTCGGCCTTGGAGAAGACCTCTCCGCCCGTCCGCCAGAAGGGCAGGATGACGGCGGCGGCGTCCTCCGCGATCTCGGCCAGGTGGTCGTGGAGGTCGCCGGAGGCGAGGTCGGAAGACAGTCTGTCGCTCATTCGCCGGGGGATAGACCATCGCGGGCGGTTTCGCGAACCGGCAAATCACGCCAGCGTGCCGGTCAGATCCGCAGTCCTCCACGAGCCAGTCCCCGCATGACCGACGCCGCCCTCTCCGCCCAGTCTGGTTCGCAGTCGGCGGCCCTGCCCGTCGACGGCCAGGAACTGGCCAGCCTGATCGCCGCCAAGCTCTGCCACGACTTCATCTCGCCGTCGGGCGCGATCATGTCGGGCCTCGACCTGCTCAACGACCCGACGGCCCAGGACATGCGCGACGACGCCATGGGCCTGATCGCCGACAGTGCGAAGAAGATGGTCGCCCTGGTCCAGTTCTGCCGCGTCGCCTTCGGGGCCGCCACGACCGCCGAGCGGTTCACCGGCGCCGAACTGACGGACCTTGTCGACAACGTCGTCGCCGGCGGCCGCGCGACTCTGGCCTGGAACCTCGGAGAGGGCGACTTCGGCAAGCCCCAGGCGCGCGCCCTGGTCAACCTGGCCTATCTGACCGTCGGCGCCCTGCCGATGGGCGGTGCGGCCACGGTCGCCGTACGGCGCGAGGGCGCGCAGATGGTGATCGAGGGCGTGGCCGAGGGCGCGCGAGCCCGCCTCAAGGCCGAGGCGGCGACGGGTCTGGCCGGCCTGCGCCTGACCGAAGGCCTCGCTGGCCAGTGGATCCAGCCCTACTGGCTGTGGCTGACAGCGGATCAGTCGGGCGGAACGCTCACGGTCGAAGCTGTGGAAGGCCGCGTCTCCATGACGGCGCGGATGCCGTCTTAATCCCGAATCCCAACGCCTCGTTAACCGCCCGGAAGCGATATTGGCGGTTGAAGCGGCGCGTGATTCCAGTCGCCGGGAGACAACCGCGTTGGATATCCGCACCTGCCTGATCATCGACGACAGCCGGATCATCCGGAAGGTCGCGCGCCGCATCGTGGAAGGTCTCGGGTTCGAGGTCGACGAGGCGGCGGACGGCGTTGAGGCCCTGTCCTATTGCGCCGGCATGATGCCGGACGTCGTCCTGCTGGACTGGAACATGCCGGTGATGGACGGCCTGACCTTCCTGCGTCGGCTGCGCGCCAGTCCCAACGGCGACAAGCCCAAGGTCCTGTTCTGCACCATCGAGACGGCCCCGGACCGCATCGCCGAGGCCCTTCAGGCCGGGGCGGACGACTACGTCATGAAGCCGTTCGACTCGGAAATCCTCCACTCCAAATTCTCTGAAGTCGGAGCGGTCTGAAACCGGTCATGACCCGCCCCGTAGCTGTCACATGATCCAGGACGACTTCGACCGTCTGCAGGCCCTGATGGTCTCGCGCGCCGGCTTCCGGCTCGGGCGCGATCGCATACATCTGGCCGAGCACCGGCTGGCGCCCGTCGCCCGCCGCGAGGGTTTCGACAGCGTCGACGACATGCTGGCCAGCCTCTGGGCCAAGCCCGTCGCGAGCCTGGGCTGGGCCGTCATCGAGGCTCTGCTGAATCCCGAGACCTGGTTCCGCCGCGACCGCAACGTGTTCGACACCTTCGCCCGCGAGTTGCTGCCCGCCATCGCCCGCGCCCGGCCCGAGGGTCTGGTGCGCGTCTGGTCCGCCGGCTGCTCGCATGGACAGGAGCCCTATTCCCTCGCCATGGCCGCTCTGGACACCGGGGCCAATGTCGAGATCGTCGCCACCGACCTGTCCCAGCGTGCGATCGAGCGCGGACGCTCGGGCGCCTACACCGCCTTCGAGATCCAGCGCGGCCTCGCGGCCCAGACCATGCTCAACTGGTTCGACCCGGCGGAGGACGCCTGGGTCGCCAAACCCGCCCTGCGCGACGCCGTCCGGTTCGCTCGCCACAACCTGCTCGATGCGCCAGCCGACGGCGCCCAGTTCGATGTCATCCTGTGCCGCAACGTCCTGTCGGAGATGGACCCGGCCAAACGCGGCCAGGTCGTGGACGGCCTGGAACGTCGGCTGATCGACGACGGCGTCCTGATCATCGGCGCCGACGAGCGGATCGAGGGTGACACCGTCGCCTTCCGTCCCGTGACCGGCCGCAAGGGTCTGTTCGTGAAGGCGCCCTCCGCCCTCAGCCGCGCGGCCTGATCCCGGTCGACACGGCCCCGCTTGCCCCCCTATGGTCGGCGGAACGTCGAGGGGGATTCACGATGCGTTGGGCTCTGTTTCTCGGATCGCTGGCCGTCGCCCTTCTGATAGGCGTCTGGGCCCTTCAGGTCCCCGCCCCGCGCGGAACCGGAACCCCCGCCGTCGACTTCTCCGCCGCCCGCGCGATGACCGACGTGCGCGCCATCGCCGCCCGGCCCCACCCCGTCGGATCGGCCGACCACGCGCGGGTGCAGCACTATCTTTTCGGCCGGATGACGGCCCTGGGCCTCAACCCGGCGCTGCAGGCCGGAGCCCTGTCTCCCGAGGCCGTCGAGCGTCTGAACCGCTGGGGCGGCGATCCGGCGGCGGCGGGCAATCAGGCGGTCAACATCGTCGGCGTCCTGCCCGGCCGGAACCCGACCGCTGCGGCCGTCCTCATGATGGCCCATTACGACAGCGCCTGGGACTCGCCCGGAGCCGCCGACGACAGCGCCGGCGTCGCCGCAGTCCTTGAGGCCGTGCGCGCCATCAAGGCGCGCGGCCCGGCCGACCGAACCCTCGTCGCCCTGTTCACCGACGGTGAAGAGCTGAACCTCGACGGCGCCCGCATCTTCTTCTCCGAACATCCCCTGCGCGACCGTATCGGCTCGGTGGTCAATCTGGAGGCCCGGGGCGGCGGCGGGCGGGCCTTCATGTTCGAGACCGGGCGTGGCAACGCCGAGACCATCGACCTGTTCAGCCGGGCGGCACGCCGCGCGGACGGCGGCCCCTCGTCCAGCTCGCTGTCGATCTTCGTCTACGAGAACATGCCGAACGGCACTGACTTCACCATCCCCAAAAACCGGGACATCGGCGGCGTCAACTTCGCCTTCATCGGCCGTCCGTCCCAATATCATTCCCCGACCTCCACCCCCGATAATCTCGACCCGGGTGCGGTCCAGCACATCGGCTCGCAGGCGCTGGAGGCGACCGACGCCCTCGTCCGCGCCGACGCCCTTCCGGTCGCGGGCCGCAACGTCGTCTACGGCGACTATCTGGGCCTGTTCACCCTCGTCCATTCGCTGGATCTCGGCTGGACCCTGCTGGCGATCACCGCCGTGCTCGGCGCCTTCGCGGCCTGGGGCGCGCGCCATGCCACCCGGCTGACCGCCGCCGACGTCGGACGCGGGATGCTGTCGGGCCTGTGGGTCTTGGCCATGGGAGTGGTCTTCGCCCACGGCGTCCGCGTCCTCGCCGGGCCGCTGACCGCACGGGCCGAGTCCTCCGACGTCTACTACACCCTGCTACGCCGCCTGCCGTGGATGGAGGCCGGCGTCGGTCTGGCCATGGCCTCGATCGCCCTGGCCCTGCTGGCCGGACGTCAGGCGCTCGGACCGAAACTGCTGGCGGGCGTCGTCGTCGGAGCCGTGGCCGCCAGCCTCGTGCTGGGCGGATTCGACCCCGTCGTTCTGGGCGCAGGCGCGATCGCCATAGCCCTGACCGCCTGGCCCCAAAGCGCGCCCAAGACCGTCTGGGGCGGCTGGCTCGGCCTGATCGCCCTGGTCTTCGTCTTCGGCTGCGCGGCCCAGGGCGCGGCGCCCGAGGCCGCCCTGATCCTGATCTGGCCCGGCCTGCTGGCCGCCGCCGCCGCAGCCGCCTGCGCGCTTGTCGGCGCCCTTCTGGAGAGCCCACGGTCCCTGATCCCGGCGGTCGTCGCCACGGTCATCGGTGGAGCCTGGATCCTCAACCTGTCGCACCAGGTCTTCCTCGGTGTCGGCATGGATCTGCCCGGCGTCCTGAGCCTGATGACGCTCCTGATCCTGCTGTTCCTCGCCCCGCTCGCCCCGCGCGCCAGTGGCACGCTCGCCGCCGCAGCCGCCGCCTGCCTGATCCTCGCCTGCGGCCTGTCCCTGACCGCCCGGTTCGCCGAGCCCGCGCCCCCGCCCGCCGCCGACGGCCCCACTTAGGACCCCGCTAACCCTGCCACTTAAGCGGAACGCAAAGCCGCTGCGCTATCAGGGTCGCCATGAACCTGATCCACGCCCTCCAGGACAACACCGATCCCAACTCGCTGGTGTCGCGCTTCCGCCGCGCCCGCGCAAAACGGATTGTCGACCTGATCACGAAGATCCACGCCGAGAAAGGCTCGGTGAACATCATCGATCTGGGCGGGGAGGCGAACTACTGGACCCTGTTCGACTCCCGGTTTCTGCAGGCGTCGAACGTCCGCATCACCCTGGTCAATCCGGGCGGCATCGACGAGGTCGCCGACCCTCGTCTGTTCACCGTCGTCGACGGCGACGCCTGCGCCCTGCCGCAGTACGCCGACCACGCCTTCGACCTGGTCCATTCCAACAGCGTCATCGAGCACGTCGGCGACTGGACCCGCATGGAGGCCTTCGCCGCCGAATGCCGCCGCCTGGCCCCGCGCTACTATGTCCAGACGCCCTATTTCTGGTTCCCGGTGGAGCCGCACTTCTCGGCCCCCTTCTTCCACTGGCGCTCGGAACAGAGCCGCGCCCGGTCGCTGCTCAAGCGCCGCCACGGCTTCTCGCAGAAGGCGCCGGACATGGGCGCGGCCATGCGCGACGTCCAGCACGCCCGCCTGCTGGACAAGGCCCAGTTCCGCTTCCTCTACCCGGACGCAGCCCACCACGACGAGGTCGTCGCCGGACTGACCAAGTCCCTGATCGCCGTCCGCGACCCCACCTCGCACTGACACGACCTGACGACGGCCCCGCGGCCGTTGGCGCTCGCCTGCGGCTCCGCTAGACAGAATCCGTTCAGGGGGAACAGCATGTCCAGGTCGATCGGGGCGCACGCGCGCCGTTTCACGCTCATCGCCTTCGCGGCCCTGAGCATGGCCGCCTGCGAGGACGGTCCGGCCGCGGCCGAGTCCGCTTCGGCCCGCCCGGCCCAGGACCACGGCGACTTCAAGGTTCTTCCGGCCGTGCTGGAGGACGACGAATACACCGAACTCGCCGAACAGCTGTCCGAGGAACGCTGGCTGGAGGACGTCGCCGACGTCCTCAACGAAAGCCTGATCCTGCCCCGCGACATCGGCCTGCGCTTCGCCCAGTGCGGCGAGAACAACGCCTACTACGTCCCCGAAGACCACGAGATTCAGGTCTGTATCGAGATGTTCGAGGGCGAGCGCGAGACCTTCGCCGCCTACTACGACACCGAGGAAGAGATCGAGGACGCCGTCAACGGCTCCTTCCTGTTCACCGTCTTCCACGAGGTCGGCCATGCCCTGATCGACGTGCTGGAGATTCCCTTCACCGGTCGCGAGGAAGACGCCGCCGACAGTCTGGCCGCCTGGTGGCTGATCGACGGCGACGACGGTGAGGAATCCGCCATCTCCGGCGCCCTCAGCTTCTACACCGACCCGGACGAGGCCGGAGAGCTGGAGGAGAGCGACTTCTCCGACGAACACTCCCTCAGCCAGCAGCGCTACTACACCCTGACCTGCCTGGTTTACGGCTCCGACACCGAGAAATACGCCAACCTTCTCGAAGAGGAATGGCTGACCGAGGAACGCGCCGAACAGTGCCCGGCCGAGTTCCAGCGTCTGACCTCCACCTGGTACACCCTGCTCGACGCCCACCTGAAGGAATAGGCTCGACCTCGCGGCCTCAGGGAAGGCGCGCGGCGTCGATCCGATCTCCATTGACGTAGAGGGTCATTGTTCGCCCGCCGTCACCAAAGTCGGCGCGGACGTCGAGGTCCGGGGAAAAGAACCCCGTCGACGACCTCGGGCTCAGCTCCAGTCGCCCGCCTCCGGGCACGGTAGCGACGATTCCCTTCCCGGCAACGGCCAGATCGACCGGAACAGCGCCGCCGATCAGATAGCGGCCCGCAAATCCGGCCAAGGTCGAGGCGGGAAGCTCGATCGCCGTCGGGAACTCCAGCGGCGCCTGTCTGGGCAACAGGAACGGGAGCGCGGCCCCCATCACCGCCGGGTAGTAGGTGATGTGATAGGCGCCGGGGAAAACCTCCGTCCGGACATGATCGCCGCGGCTTTCTAGCGCGGCCGAGACCGCCCTGCCGCCTTCGACCATATAGTCGTCTTCCCGCTCGCCGTAGGCCACGAAGACTAGCCGGTCCTGCCCTGCGGACGCCGTCCGCAGGCGCTCGGGAATCGTCGGATCGGCCCAGACCGACGGGCTGGCGATCAGATAGCCGGCGAAGGCCGAGGGCTGATCGGCCAGAACATGCGCCGTGAAGATGCCGCCGAGCGAATGCCCGAACAGGATCGAACGCTGCGGATCGACCGGATAGCGGGCCTCGATGAAGGGCTTCAGTTCCTCGATCAGGAATCGTGTGAACAGCTCCGACCGCCCGCCTTGGGCGGTACTGCCATCGCGTCGAACGACGGGGCGCGGCAACAGGTCGGCCTCCCGGCTGTTTCGCTGCCCGACCGGATAGCCGACGGCGACGATATAGGCGGGCGACATCGCACCGCCGCCGCCCAGCAACACTCCCGCGGGTCCCGCCACGCCCCATCCGCCGTCCAAGGCATAGACGACGCTGGCCTTCTGCCCCGGGAACACCGGTCCCCTGTGCGGAGGGGTGACCTCGATCCGATAGTCACGGCCCATGATCTCGGAGCGGATGATCAGTTCGACCGCCCGTCCCTGAACGGCCGGCGCTTCCCGCACCAGGGTGATCTCCTGAGCACTCGAGGTCGTCGCTCCCCCAAGGCTCAAGGCGGCAAACGAGGCGAAAAGCAGGAACGATCGCATGACAGACCCTTTGATTACGCTTGTAAGCTTTGAAGGTTACAAATGTAATCTTCTGTGTCAATCTGCTTTGCGGAGCGTGCGAAAAGGACGGGTTTGCAATGAGCCGACAGAAACCACGGCGGAGCCGCAGGCCTGAGCAAGACCAATCCGGCGACACGATCCTGATCATCGGCTTGGCCCTGCTGGCCGTCCTCCAAGGCAGTGTGGTGGTCGGCGGCGTGGTGTTGGGGATCGTGAAGATGTTCGCCGCTCTTCTAAGGCTGTGACACGGCAGCTCGGTCCACCCACGTCAGAAACGGTCGCACTCCCGCCAGAGCTGTGAAAAGAACATATTGGCAACCGGAACAAACCGTGTACTGTCCGGTCTCACAGGGAGCGGGTCACGGTCATCGGACCGAAGGCGGGCCTCTCCCCAGGGTTTCACAGGAATCATGGCAAAGGAGAGTGGCAAGGTGGCAGCTCAGGCGAATCTGAAATTGGTGGGCAAGGACGACGGCGACAAGCAGCGCGCGCTGGAGGCGGCGATCGCACAGATCGACCGCGCCTTCGGCAAGGGCTCGGTCATGAAGCTGGGCAAGGGCGGGATCGCCGACGTGATCCCCTCGGTGTCCACCGGCTCGCTGGGCCTGGACATGGCGCTGGGCATCGGCGGCCTGCCGCGCGGTCGGGTGATCGAGGTCTTCGGTCCTGAATCCTCCGGCAAGACGACCCTCGCCCTGCACACCGTGGCCGAGATCCAGAAGTCCGGCGGCACCGCCGCCTTCGTCGACGCCGAACATGCGCTCGACCCCGGCTATGCCCAGAAGCTGGGCGTCAACCTCGACGACCTGCTCGTGTCGCAGCCCGACACGGGCGAACAGGCTCTGGAAATCGTCGACACCCTGGTGCGCTCGGGCGCCGTGGACATCGTGGTGGTCGACTCCGTCGCCGCCCTGACGCCGCGCGCCGAGATCGAAGGCGAGATGGGCGATAGCCTGCCCGGTCTTCAGGCGCGTCTGATGTCGCAGGCCCTGCGCAAGCTGACCGCCTCGATCTCCAAGTCGAACTGCATCGTCCTGTTCATCAACCAGATCCGGCACAAGATCGGCGTCATGTACGGTTCGCCGGAAACGACGACCGGCGGCAATGCGCTGAAGTTCTACGCCTCGGTCCGCCTCGACATCCGCCGCACCGGCGCGATCAAGGACCGCGACGAGGTCGTGGGCAACACCACCCGCGTGAAGGTCGTCAAGAACAAGGTCGCCCCGCCGTTCCGCGAGGTCATCTTCGACATCATGTACGGCGAGGGCATCTCCAAGCTGGGCGAGATCATCGACCTGGGCGTCAAGGCCGGGATCATCGAGAAGTCGGGCAGCTGGTTCTCCTACGACTCGACCCGCATCGGTCAGGGCCGCGAGAATGTGCGCGCCTTCCTCAAGGCCAACCCCGACATGGCCGACGCCATCGAGGACAAGGTCCGCAAGTCCACGTCCAAGATCGCCGACGAGCTCCTCGGCACGCCCGAGCCCGACGAAGGTCAGGATCTCGAGGGCTGATCCGACCGCTTCGGACGCTTCGGACGGTGTTTTGACGTCCGAAGACACAGAACACTCCCCCGGCTGGTCCCCGCGACCCGCCGCCGACCCACGCGGGGCTCGGGCCGGGAGGAGTCGCCCGCCCGGCTTGTCCGGGCGGGCCTTTTTCTTGAGGAAGGCGCGCTCCTCGGTCTTCATTTTCGACCGCAATCCCCACCTTGCGGCAGCGGTTGTTCCGCGCGAGGGTCATCCGCCTCCGGGGAGGGAGGAGCGAATGCCGAATAAACCGCTCGCCATTGTCGCGGCCGGACTCGCCGGCGGCGCCGCCGACATCCTGACCGCCTTCGTCATCTACCGCCCGGCCACGCCGGACCGGATTCTCCAGGCCGTCGCCGCCGGCCTTCTGGGACCCGCTTCGTTCGACCAAGGGATGACCAGCGTCGCTATCGGCGCCGTCTCCCACTTCGTCATCTCGATCCTCTTCGCCGGGCTCTACGTCGTCGGCGCCGGCTACGCCCCGGTCCTGCTGCGAAAACCCGTCATCAGCGGCCTGACGTTCGGCGTCTTCGTCTACGGCGTCATGAACGCCATCGTCGTGCCCCTGTCGCTCGCGCCGGAGCGCCCCGTGCCGCCGGACCCCATGATCGGCCTCGGCCTCATGGCCCACGCCTTTTTCGGCATTGCCCTGGCCGTCGCGGCCGCCCGCATCCTGCGAACGCCGAAAATCTGAACTCACCGACCTCGCAACGCCTTCTGCAGCATGGGCCTCACCTTCAGAAATGCGAGGTAGAGCCTTTCCAGTACCGACAGCACCCGCCGGTTTCTCGCCAGATATCCAAGCGGGGCGAGAACCGGTATCGCCCTCCACATCGCCGCGAACGCCTCGGCGCCCGAGACCATTCGGCCATCCTCCCGGGCGTGGAAGCGGCTCAGCAGCAGGGCACGATCGATGGGACAACTCCCTGCCCCCGTCGCGACATCGGTGAAGACGATCGCGCTGCGGCGATCCAGTCGCCGCAGAAGGGCGATCTCGCGCCGACACAGCGGACAATCCCCGTCGAACCAGACTTCCACCTCGGCCATGTCCAACCCTATGCCTGACCCACCGTTCTTGCCCCGTGTCACGCCGACGCGCAAAAGCTCGAACCTTTCCACCCGCCGGCGGTTGATCCGCGCAAGGAGACCGCCATGGCCGAAGACATCCCGACCCTGACACAGTTCAACCTGGCCGAAAGCGACGACGGCTACCTGCTGGAGATCGGCGGCAGCGACGGCGCCGTGCTCCGTGTCGCCGCCAGCGCCGAACAGATCGACGCCATCATCGAGGCCCTCGACGCCCTCCTCTCGGACGAAGATGACGCCGTGGATGAGCCTCCCGCCTCGGATAACGACGCCGACTGACCGGGCATTGGCCGGAAAACCTTGGCTCGCGGCCTCGCCCGTCTCTATATGCGCCTTCCCAAATCCCCGACGCACGAACGACTGAACCGCCCATGGCCAGCCTGAAGCAGATCCGCTCGACCTTCCTCGACTATTTCGCGGCCGATGGGCACACGAAGGTGCACTCGGCTCCGCTGGTGCCGCAGAACGACCCGACGCTGATGTTCGTCAACGCGGGCATGGTGCCGTTCAAGGACTATTTCACGGGCGCGGCGACCCCACCCTACCCGCGCGCAACCTCGTCGCAGAAATGCGTCCGCGCCGGCGGCAAGCACAACGACCTGGACAACGTAGGCTACACGGCCCGCCACCTGACCTTCTTCGAGATGCTGGGGAATTTCTCCTTCGGCGACTATTTCAAGGAACACGCGATCGACCGCGCGTGGAACCTGGTCACTAGGGACTACGGCCTCGATCCGAAGCGCCTGCTCGTCACCGTCTACATCGACGACGATGAGGCCGCCGCGATCTGGAAGAAGGTCACCGGCTTCGGCGACGACAAGATCATCCGCATCGCCGGCTCGGATAATTTCTGGGCCATGGGCGACAACGGCCCCTGCGGCCCCTGCACCGAGATCTTCTGGGACTACGGCGACCACGTCCCCGGCGGCCCTCCCGGTTCGCCGGACGAGGACGGCGACCGCTATGTGGAGATCTGGAACAACGTCTTCATGCAGTTCGAGAAGGAGAACGACGAGATCGTTCGCAAACTGCCCAAGCCCTCGGTCGACACCGGCATGGGCCTGGAGCGGATGACTTCCGTGCTGCAAGGCAAGAACTCAGTCTTCGATACCGACCTGTTCCAGACCCTGATCGCGGCGTCGGAAGACGCCACCTCGACCAAGTCTGAAGGGGCCCAGGCCGCCAGCCACCGCGTCATCGCCGACCACCTGCGCTCGTCGTCCTTCCTGATCGCCGACGGCGTGACCCCATCGAACGAGGGGCGCGGCTATGTCCTGCGTCGCATCATGCGTCGCGCCATGCGCCACGCCCACCTGCTCGGCGCCGCCGATCCCCTGATGCACCGCCTGGTCCCGACCCTGGTCGACCAGATGGGCGAGGCCTTCCCCGAACTGGCCCGCGCCCAGGCCTCGATCGAAGACACGATGAAGCAGGAGGAGATCCGCTTCCGCACCACGCTGGGCCGCGGCATGACCCTGCTGGACGAGGCGACGGCGGACCTGTCGGCAGGCGGCGTCATCTCGGGCCAGACCGCCTTCACCCTGTCCGACACCTACGGCTTCCCGCTCGACCTGACCCAGGACGAGGCCCGTCGTCGCGGTCTGACCGTCGACAACGACGCCTATGAGGCCGCGATGGCCCAGCAGCGCGAACGCGGCAAGGCCAACTGGAAGGGCTCTGGCCAGACGGCCTCGGCCGGAGAATGGCTGTCCCTGCGCGACCGCCTCGGGCCGACCGTCTTCACCGGCTACGACGCCATCGAGGGCTCGGGCGAGGTCCTGGCCATCGTGCGCGGCGGCGAGTCCATCGACGCTCTGGAGCCCGGCCAGACCGCCGAGGTCCTGTTCGACCAGACCCCCTTCTACGGCGAAGGCGGCGGCCAGACCGGCGATCGCGGCGAGGTCGAATGGACCGATGCCTCGGGCCAGCAGGGTTTCGGCGTCATCCTCGACGTCCAGAAACACGCCGGCGGCGACCTCTACGCCCACAAGATCGAAATCGAGTCCGGCACGCTCACCATCGGCGCCCGCGCCCAGCTGCGCGCGCATGCCGAACAGCGCCTGACCACCCGCGCCAACCACTCCGCCGCCCACCTGGTGCATGCGGCGCTGAAGAACGTGCTCGGCCCGCACGTGGCCCAGAAGGGCCAGCTGGTCGACGCCGAACGCATGCGTTTCGACTTCAGCCACAACGCTCCGGTCGCCGAGGACCAGCTGGCCGCCATCGAGACCGAGGTGAACGCCGTCATCCGCCAGAACGTCCCGGTCACGACCCAGCTGATGACGCCCCAGGATGCCATTGACGCCGGCGCCGTCGCCCTGTTCGGCGAGAAATACGGCGACGAGGTCCGCGTGGTCACCCTCGGCCGCGCCTTGACGGACAACAACGGCCCCTACTCGGTCGAGCTGTGCGGCGGCACCCACGTCGCCCGCACTGGCGACATCGCCCTGTTCAAGATCACCGGCGAGACCGGCATCGCCTCCGGCATCCGCCGGGTCGAAGGCGTCACCGGCGAGGCTGCGCGTCAGTACCTGCTGGCCCAGGCCGGTGTGGCGAAGACCTTGGCCCAGTCCTTCAAGGTCCAGCCTCTGGATGTCCCCGCCCGCGTCGAGGCCCTCTCGGCCGAACGCAAGGCGTTGGAGAAACAGGTCGCCGACCTGAAGAAACAGCTCGCTCTCGGAGGCGGCGGCGGTTCGGCCAATGCCGCGCCGGAGGAGATCAACGGCGTCAAACTGATCGCCCGCATCCTCGACGGCGTCGACGGCAAGGGCCTGCGCGGCGTGGCCGAGGACTTCCGCAAACAGGTCGGCTCCGGCGTCGTCGCCCTGATCGGTCTGTCCGACGGCAAGGCGGCGGTCACCGTTGCCGCGACCAGCGACGTCACCGACCGCGTCAACTCGGCGGATCTGGCCCGCGCCGCCGTCATCGCCATGGGCGGCCAGGGCGCCGGCGGCAAGGCCGACTTCGCCCAGGGCGGCGCACCGGACGGGTCGAAGGCCGAAGACGGTCTGGCGGCCGTTCGGGCCGCTTTGGCCGGTTAGTCCATTCCCCTCTCCCCTTGCGGGAGAGGGAGCTCGCGCACGAGAGCGAAGCGATCGTCCTTGCGCGATCGGGTGAGGGGTGACACCGCAGCCAACCGCTGGCCCTCCCTCATTCCCTCCGCCCGCGTGATTCCTCATCCGACTTCGCTTCGCTCAGCCACCCCTACTCGGATCGCATGCGATCCTTCGTCGACCCGCAAGGGGAGAAGGGAAGCATTGACCTCCCGCCCCTCTTCATCCCCCATGCCGCCCTCAGTTCGGGGGTCTCCATGAATCGCTTCGTCGTCGCCGCAGTGGCCGGTCTCCTCCTCTCCGCGACGGCCCTTCCCGCCGCCGCCCAGACGTCCCCTGCAAGCGCCACCACCACCGCCGAAAACCCCGCCCTCGCCTCCATCATCGCCGACTACGATGCCTGGCAGCTGAGCCTCAGCCCCGAGCAGGCGGCCCGCGAGGGCGACGCCGCCGCCAAGTCCCGCCTCTCCGACACCTCCCGCGCCGCCGAGCTCGCCCGCCTCGACCCGCTCAACGTCTTCAAGACCCGCCTCGCCGCCATCGACGCCTCCACGCTGTCGTCGAACGACGCCCTCAACCGCGACTTCCTCGCCATCATCGTCGACCGGTCGATCGAATCCATCGGCCTCGACGGCGGCCGTCTGGCCTTCAACTCCGAGGGCGGACCGGGCCAGAGCGCGGGCTTCCTCGCCGCCGGCACCCGCATCACCAGCCGCGCAGACGCAGACGCCTGGCTGGCCCGCCTGGGCGCGCTGTCCGCCTGGTACGACGAGGGCCTCGCCGACGCCCGACGCGGGCTCGAGACCGGCTTCGTCCAGCCCAAGTCCGTGGTCGAAAGCGCGCTGGCCATCTTCCGCAACGAGGCGGCCTTCACGCCCGGAACCGACCCCCTGCTGCGCCCATTCGCCAGCCTGCCTGCGACCATCCCGGCCGCCGATCAGGCCGAGCTCCGCGCCCGCGCCGCCGCCATCGTCGCCGAACAGATCGTCCCGCGCCGTCGCGCCTGGGTCGAGTTCACCGAGAATGAATATCTGCCCGCCGCCCCGGCCGAGGTCGGCATCGGCTCACGCCCCGGCGGCCGCGAATTCTACGCCTTCGAGGCGCGCCGCTACACCACCACCGACCTGACACCCGACCAGATCCACCAGATCGGTCTCGACGAGGTCGCCCGCATCCGCGCCCGCATGGACACCGAGATGCGCGCCTCGGGCTGGACCGGCGATTTCGCCGGCTTCCTCGCCCACCTGCGCACCGACCCGAGGTTCTACGCCACCTCGCGCGAGGACATGCTGGAGAAGGCCTCGGAGATGGCCAAGCGGGCCGACGGCGGCCTGCCCGCCCTGTTCCGCACCCTGCCGCGCCTGACCTACAACGTCCGGCCCGTGCCGCTGGACATCGAGGACAACTACACCACCGGCCGCTACAACGGCGGCTCGCTCGAGGAGGGGGTGCCCGGCGGCTACATCGTCAACACCGGCAAGCTGGACCAGCGACCGCTCTACGAACTGCCCGCCCTAACGCTGCATGAGGCGGTCCCCGGCCACCATCTCCAGATCGCCCTGCAACAGGAAGCCGCCGCCGGTCCCGCCTTCCGCCGCAACGCCGGCGTCACAGCCTTCACCGAAGGCTGGGGCCTGTATTCGGAGTTCCTCGGCGAGGAGATGGGCTTCTACCGCACGCCGGAGGAGCGGTTCGGCCGCCTCAGTTACGAGATGTGGCGCGCCTGCCGGCTCGTTGCCGACACCGGCATGCACTGGATGGGCTGGACGACAGAGCAGGCCCGCGCCTGTTTCACCAACAACTCCGCCCTGTCGCCGCACAACATCGAGACCGAGCTGCAACGCTACATCGGCTGGCCGGGTCAGGCCCTGGCCTACAAGATCGGCGAGATCCGCCTGCGCGCCATCCGCACCCGCGCGGAGGCGGCGCTCGGCGAACGTTTCAACCTCCGCGACTTCCACGACGCCCTGCTGGTCGACGGGCCCCTGCCTCTGGACCTGCTGGACCGGCGGATGGATGCGTGGATCGCGGCGCAGCAGGCCCGCTAGGCGGCGTCCGGCAAATCCACGCCCGACAGCTTCCAGCCGAACAGCCCCTGCCGCTTGAGCAGCAGCTTCAGCTTTTCGTCCGGCCGGTCCGGATCCGTCAGGCCCAGCACGAACGTGTTCAGGTCGCGATAGGCATAGCTCTGGCGGATGTCCTTGTCCTCGCCCTCCGGTTCGGGCGTGCGAGCGCCGGCGGCGTCGGCGGGGTCGGGCGTATCGGCGGTCCGCACCATGGCCGCGATGGTCGGCGCATTGACCAGCGCATCCACCGCCCCGCCGACCAGCATGGGCGCCAGCATCATGCCCAGTCCGCCCAGTCCGCTGTTGCGGACGGCGGGGTCGGCCTGCGCCTCGGCCATCAGTCTGGCGGTCAGTTCGTCCTTCAGGCTGTCGCGGAAGGCGGGGAAGTCGACCAGCCGTTCCAGCGCCGCCTCGTCCCCGGCCTTCGCCGCCGTCACCAGTGCATTCACCGTCAGGATCGGCGTGCCGAAATAGGCGGCGAGGAAGGCGACCACCGCCAGGACCGCAACACCCTTGATCAGGCCCTTCATCGTTTCGTCTCCGGAGCAGGCGTGGTCGGCGTGACACGCGCAGGCGTCTGGTTGGCAGGTCGCGGGGTGGCCCCGTCAGGCAGGCCGATGTGGACCAGCTTCCACTCGAACGGCCCCTTGCGTTCAAACGTGAAAATCGTGTCGGATCCGCCCTCGTCCGTCACGGCGAGCCGCGCGAGGTTTATGCCCCAGTAGCGTGGCGACGGCCAGGGCGCGGGGTTGCTGTCGGCCTCCATGCTCGCCGTGCTGACGACCGCAGCGTATCGTCCCTCGCCCCGGGTCAGACCGTCGATGGCGTCCGGCGTCAGATAGGCGTCCGGGTTCGGCCCTTGCGGCGCCGCGACGTCCTCGAACTGGCGGCGGAAGGCCCCGATGGGATCGTTCATGAAGGAGGGCGGCGGGGTCAATGCCTCGGGCCGGCCTGACAACTGGGGCCGCAACGACGCGCGCACCGCGTCGAAGTCCACCAGCCTCTGCAGGCCGGCGACATCGTCCGACTGGGCCGCCGAGCGGATGCCGAAGAAGGCCACGGCCGGGGCCGCGAAGAAGCTGACCACCGCGAGCGCGATGGCGGCCAGCACCAGTTTGCCGAATACGTTTTTCACCGGTGGTCTCCCCTCCTCCGACGCAGACGTCATCAATGCACGTCGAAGCCCGCTGCTCAAACGAAACCCCGCCGGAGAAGCTCCGGCGGGGTCGAAAGATTCGAACCGTGTTCGGCCTTAGCCGACGTTCGGCAGGGCCTTCTTCAGGTTCTCGGCGACCTTGTCGAGGAAGCCCTCGGTGGTCAGCCAGCCCTGCTGATCGCCGACCAGCAGCGCCAGGTCCTTGGTCATGTAACCGGCCTCGACGGTATCGACGACGACCTTTTCCATGGTCTCGGCGAACTCGAGCAGCTCGGCGTTGCCGTCCAGCTTGGCGCGGTGCTTGAAGCCGGCCGTCCAGGCGAAGATCGAGGCGATCGAGTTGGTCGAGGTGGCCTCGCCCTTCTGGTGCTGGCGATAGTGGCGGGTCACGGTGCCGTGGGCGGCCTCGGTCTCCATCACCTTGCCGTCCGGCGTCATCAGGACCGAGGTCATCAGGCCCAGCGAGCCGAAGCCCTGCGCCACCACGTCGGACTGCACGTCGCCGTCGTAGTTCTTGCACGCCCAGACGAACCCGCCCGACCATTTGATGGCCGCGGCCACCATGTCGTCGATCAGGCGGTGCTCATAGGTCAGGCCCGCGGCCTTGAACTTGTCGGCGTATTCGGCGTCGAACACTTCCTGGAAGATGTCCTTGAAGCGACCGTCATAGGCTTTGAGGATCGTGTTCTTGGTCGACAGATAGACCGGGTAGTTGCGGTTCAGGCCGTAGCTGAACGAGGCGTGGGCGAAGTCGCGGATCGAGTCGTCCAGGTTGTACATGCCCATGGCCACGCCGGCGCCCGGCGCCTTGTAGACCTCGTGCTCGATCACCGCACCGTCGTCGCCGACGAACTTGATCGACAGCGTGCCCTTGCCCGGGAACAGGAAATCGGTGGCCTTGTACTGGTCGCCGAAGGCGTGACGTCCGACGACGATCGGCTGGGTCCAGCCCGGAACCAGACGGGGCACATTCTGGCAGATGATCGGCTCGCGGAAGACCACGCCGCCCAGGATGTTGCGGATGGTGCCGTTCGGCGACTTCCACATCTTCTTCAGGCCGAACTCGGCGACGCGCGCCTCATCGGGGGTGATGGTGGCGCATTTCACGCCGACGCCGTGCTTCTGGATGGCGTGGGCGGCGTCGATCGTCACCTGGTCGTCGGTGGCGTCGCGGTGCTCCATGCCCAGGTCGTAGTAGTCCAGCTCGACGTCGACGAACGGGAAGACCAGCTTGTCCTTGATCCACTGCCAGATGATGCGGGTCATTTCGTCGCCGTCGATGTCCACGATGGGATTGGCGACCTTGATCTTGGCCATGCGGCTTACGTCCTGTTCTGCATGTTTCGGGAGGTGGCGGCGGTATAGCGACCACGGGCGCGCGAGGCAAAGGGCGCGGCGTTGCGGATTAACCGTGCCCCGAAAAAGCCGCCTGCGGCCACGCTGAACCCGCATGGACCAGGCCTGTTCTCTCCGGTGGAAGGGCTGCCATTCCAGCCACGGGGATATGCCGAATGGACGCCGAGACCGAACACCTGATCCAGCGCTGGATTATCGCCTTCTGCGAAGCCCCCGTCCTGATCGATGCGGAACTGATGCGGGCGGTGCTCGCTGATGCCGAGAGCAGACAGAAGGAGCCCTCTGAATGACCGACCAGACTTTCAAGGCCGGTGACAAGGTCAAGTGGGACCACAGTCAGGGGACCACGACCGGCAAGGTCGTGCGCAAACTGACCAGACCGACCACGATCAAGACCCACAAGGTTGCGGCCTCCCCGGATAACCCCGAGTATCTGGTCGAGAGCGGCAAGACCGGCGCCCGCGCCGCCCACAAGCCGTCGGAACTGCGCAAGGCCTGACCGGCCTGCGACAGGGGGATGGATATGCGTGTGATCGCTTTGATGGCCGCTGCGGCCCTGCTGGCCTCCTGCGGCGACGGCCAGTCCGCCAAGGCCGGCCCGAAGACGGCGGTCCCGGCCCGGGGCGCTGCGGCGGACGACCAGGGCGCCGGGCAGCAGAAATTCCGCGACTGGCTGGCCGTCTGCGACAATGTCGGGACCTGCAAAGCCTTCGGCCCTGCGTCGGAGGGGACCGGCTGGGTCCGGATCCGCATCCCGGCCGGGCCGGACGCGACCCCTTCCGTCGCCTTCGGCTTCTGGCCCGATGACGGTGATTTCAGAGGGCCGGTCACCGCCCGCGTTGACGGGGTCGTCTTCGAGGCCGCCGCCGTCACGGGTCAGGACGCGCCACCGGTCGCCATCGTCGGCCCAGATCGCGCTCGCGCCCTGGTCGATGCCATGGCGCAAGGGACCGCGATGGCCGTGAACGCCGGTTCGGAGACCGTGCCCATCTCCCTGACCGGCGCCGCCGCCTCCCTGTTGTGGATCGACGAGCACCAGGGCCGCCTCGGCACGACAACCGCCCTGATGCGCAAGGGCTCGCGTCCCGCTTCGACCGTGCCCGCCGCCCCCGTCGCGCCACGCATCACCCCTGCCGCCGCCGTATCCCAGGCCGGCTATGGCGACCAGGACGGCCAGACCCTGCCCGCCGCCATCGAGGCTCTGCCGGCCGTGGTCCAGTGCCGCGCCGACACGGCCTTCAACCCGGACCTTCAGACGGTCATCTCCTCCGCCCGGCTGGACGCGAACACCGTCCTGTGGAGCGTCCCCTGCGGCGCAGGGGCCTACAACTTCTCCAGCGCCTGGTTCACCACGACGCCCAACGGGACCGACCCGCGGCGTGTGACCTTCCCGACGGCTGCAGGCGAACCCGAAGACCAGCTGGTCAACGCCGCCTACGACCCCGCGACGCGCGTCATCGACGCCTTCAACAAGGGGCGGGGACTCGGCGACTGCGGCATGGCCGACAGCTGGGTCTGGACGGGTCAGGGCTTCGTCCTGAAATCGTCGTCGGCCATGTCCGAATGCTGGGGCGTGCCCAGCGACTACTGGCCCGCGTCCTGGGTCAGCGAATGAGCGAGCCCGAAGCCGACGTCGATGTGCTGATCATCGGAGCGGGTCCTGCGGGACTGACGGCGGCCAACTATCTCGCTCGCTTCCGGCGCTCTGTACTCGTCGCTGACGGCGGCTCCCCCCGCGCAAGCTGGATCCCTCTGAGCCACAACATGCCGGGCTTCCCCGCAGGCATCACCGGCGACGCCATCCTGTCCCGGATGCGGGAACAGGCCGAGGAATACGGAGCGCGTGTCGAGGCCGGCTGGATCGACGGACTGACGCGGGACGGCGACCGTTTCAACGCGTCGTTAGCCGGCCGCGAGGTCCGCGCTCGCGCCGTTCTCCTCGCCACCGGCGTCGTCGATCATCATCCCGACCTGCCGGGGGTGGAGCGGGCCATCGAACGTTCCCTGGTCCGGATCTGCCCGATCTGCGACGGCTACGAGGCGACCGACAAGGCCGTCGCCGTGATCGGGGACAGCGACATGGGGGTGCGCGAGGCCGCCTTCATCCGCACCTATTCCAACCGCGTCACCCTGATCCACATCGGCCCACCCGGCGACCTGACCGAGCGGGAGGCCCTGACGCGGCTGGGGATCGAATTGGTCGAGACCCCGATCGAGACCGTCCGGCTGGAGGGCGACCGCGTCACCGCGCTCTGCTGGAACGGCCAATATCAGGCCTTCGACCTCGTCTATTCCGCGCTGGGCACCTCCGCGAACGCGGAACTGGCGGCCGCGCTGGACTGCCGCCTCGCCGAGGACGGCCGGCTCGAAGTCGACCTGCATCAGAAGACCAGCATCCCCGGCCTCTACGCCGCCGGCGACGTCGTGCGCGGCCTCAACCAGATCGCCGTCGCCACCGCCGAGGCGGCCGTCGCCGCGACCGCCATCCACAACAGTCTGCGACAGGCGGACGGCCAGACAGTCTGAACGGCCCGCTACAAGAATATTTTCTTAGACCGCCTTGTGTTCGGCCAAGCGCGATCCCACCTCTGGCCTCAGGTCTTTAGACCGTCCAGCTCGTCGGCACGGTTCGTCCGGTTCGTCACGTTTCGTCACCCTGCCGCTCGTCATGACGAAACGGACAAACGTTCAGACGAAGGCCGCCCGCACCCGCTGGTCCAGCACCGTCAACGGCATCCGCCCGCCGTCCAGCACCGCAGAATGGAACCGCTTCAGGTCGAAGTTCGACCCCGCCTTCAGTTCTTCCCGCAGACCCGTGATCGCGATCTCGCCCATCTTGTAGGAACAGGCCTGCCCCGGCGCCGAGCAATAGCGGTCGATCTCGGTCTCGTTCGGATCGCCGACGTTCTCGGCCATGTAACGGATCGCCTGATCCCGGCTCCACCCTTTCGAATGAAGGCCGGTATCGACCACCAGACGGCAGGCGCGGAACAGGAAGCTTTCCAGATAGCCGATGCGGCCGAACGGATCGTCCTCGTAAAGGCCCAGCTCGTCGGCCAGCCGCTCCGCATACAGGCCCCAGCCCTCTCCATAGGCCGAGAAGCCGACCGTCTTGCGATACAGCGGCAGGTTCGCCGACTGCAGGGCCAGCGCCCCCTCGAACAGATGCCCCGGCGCCGCCTCGTGATAGGTCAGCGTCTTCAGCGTCCAGCGCGGCCAGTCCGCCGTGTCCTTCAGGTTGATGAAGTAGATGCCGGGCCGGGTCCCATCCAGGCTACCCCCTTGCGCGTATCCTCCGGGCGCCCCGGCCTCGATCGCGGGCGGCACACGGTTGACCAGAAACTCGCTGGTCGGGACCCGGGCGAAGACCTCGGGCAGTCGCGCCCGAACCCGGTTCATCTCGGCGTTGACGTAGACCAGCAGGTCCGCGCGGCCGGCATCGGTGTTGGGCCACACGAACCGGCTCTCGGTCCGCAGCGCCGCCATCCGTTCGGCGACCGGGCCCTGCGTATAGCCCTCCCCCTTCAGCAACTCGTCCGCCTGGGCCTGGATGTCGGCGACCTGTTCCAGACCCAGCTCGTGGATCTCGGTCGATGTGGAGGTGGTCGTCGTATAGGCCCTCAGGTTCAGGGCATAGTAGGCCGCGCCGTCCGGCCGCCCGCCGATCCCGGCGTCATGGACCGCATCGACCCGCTGGCGCTGCAACTCGACGATCTGCCGCTCCAGCGCCAGTTTCACCGGCCCGTCCAGCAGGGCCTCGGCCCGGCTGACATGGTCGCCCTCGATACCGGCCTCGGCCATCTTGCGGGCAAGGCTGCGAACCATCGCCTGATCCGCCCCGGGTTGATCCCTCAGCGCCGTCAGCTGGGCGATCGCCTTGTCGAGGATGAAGTCGGGCGCGACCATACCCGTCCCGGCATTCGCCCGGCTCCGCTCCGTATCGCCGTCCAGCGCCGTCGGGAAGGCGCCCAGACGCTCGATGAAGGCGTCCGCATCCTGGCGCGTCTTCACCGGATGGGTGGTGTCGAGGAAGCTCGGCACGTCGACATAGGCGCCGTTGATCTGGCTGACGACATAGGGCGTCCGCCGCCAGCTGTCGGCCGTGTGCCAGCTGAAGCCGGCGGACTCGGCCGCGATCTCCTTCTGGAACGACAGCACGTCGTAGCTCGCCCGTCCTTCGACCGAGAGGGCGACCGGGTCGATCGTCCGTAGCTCCGCCAGCCGCTCGCGGGCCCGGATCGCATCCTGCCCGGCGGCGGCCAGCGACCGGTCATCCAGCCGGCTCCGCAGCCCCGCACGCTCGCCGACATCAAGCCCCAGCGCCGTCGCCCCCTGCGGCGAGCCGTCCATGTCCTCGTCGAACTGGCGGCTGAGGATCGCATCCAGCCGCGCGTCCTCGTCGGCGCGTGCGAGGGCCAGGGACGGCAGGGCGGCGAGCCCCGCACCCGCGGCGGCGGAGGCGAGCAGACGGCGGCGATCGATCATCAGGCGGCCGCCTGCGCCGCGGTCCATTCGGTGATGGCCCGCTCCAGTACGGTCAGAGGCACCCCGCCGGTGTTCATCCCCGCGTCGTGGAAGGCCTTGATGTCGAACCTGTCTCCCAGCGTCGCCTTCGCCGTCTCGCGCAGTTCGACCCACTTCGTGTGACCCAGCTTGTAGGAACAGGCTTGGCCCGGCCAGACGCAGTAGCGTTCGATCTCGGTCGTGACGGCGGTTTCCGAGTCGCCCAGGGCGTCGACCATGAACCGGATGGCCTGCTCCCGGCTCCAGCGCTTGGCGTGCATGCCGCTGTCGACCACCAGTCGGGTCGCCCGGAACATCAGCGACTGCAGATAGCCGATCTTTCCATAGGGATCGTTCTCGTACATGCCGATCTCGTCGGCCAGCTGTTCGGCGTAGAGGGCCCAGCCCTCCGAATAGGCCGAGAAGCCCAGCACCTTCATCAACAGGGGCGTGTTCGCCTTCTCCTGCGCCAGGCTGATCTGGTGGTGATGCCCCGGCACCGCCTCGTGATAGGTCAGCGTCGGCAGCTGCATCTTCGGCCACTCGGCCGTGTCGCGCAGGTTGATGTAGTAGATGCCGGGCCGGGACCCATCCAGCGCCGGCGAATTATAGTAGCCGCCCGGCGCCCCGGCCTCGATGGCCTTGGGCACGCGCCGGATCTCGACGGCGGCCCGCGGAAGGCGGCCGAAATAGTCGGGCATGCGGTGACGGACCTCGATCACCTGGGCGTTCAGGTCGGCCAGCAGTTGTTCCTTGGCCTCATCGGTGTTGGCGTAGAGCTGGGCCGGATCCTCGCCCAGCGCCTTGATCCGCGCGCCGACCGATCCCTGCGTCAGACCCTGGGCCTTCAGCAGCGCGTCGGCCCGCGCCGACAGCTCGGCCAACTGAGCCAGACCGATCTCATGAATCTCGTCGCCCGACAGATTGGTCGTCGTGTAGCTCTGGATGCCGTAGCGATAGAAGGCCTCGCCGTTGGGCAGCCGCCAGACGCCGGCGTCATGAGTGGCGCCGGCCTGACGCGCTCGCAGCGCATCCGCCTGACGGGTCAGGGCCGGGAAGACGGCGTAGTTGACGATGGTCTCGGCGCGCGAGCCCCAGTCGCCGGCGATCGACTTCTCGCCCGTCCGCCGCACCACCGACTGGACCAGGGTCGTCCCGGCCGCGCCCGGCGCCATCAGCGCGTCCATCTGGCTCAGGGTGCGGGCGATGATGAAGTCCGGCGGCACGGCCCCCGCCTCGAACTCTGCCTCGATCCGCGCGGTCTCCTGGTCCAGCGCCGTCGCGAAGGCCGAGACCCGGCTCAGATAGGCCTCGGCGTCCTCGGCCGTCTCGATCGAATGCTGGCTGTCGAGGAAGTCGGGAATGCCCTGATACGAGCCGGTCAGCTGGCTGACGCTGTAGGGCGACGGGCCGAACCCTCCGCCGCCATAGGCGAACTCGTAACCCGACATGGCGGTGTCGCCGAAATACTCGAGCGAGTCGTACCAGACCTTCTCGTCGGTGCTCAGGGCGGCGCGGTCGACGGCCTTCAGCTCGGTCATCTGGCGGCGGAAGGTCACCTTGTCGGCGTCGATCTTGGCCTGCGACCGGTCGTCGAGCAGCGCCTTCTTCGCTGCGTTCGGCCCCTTGTCGAAGCCCAGCGAGGTCAGCAGCTCCGGAGACGTCATCAGCGTCTCCTGAACGATCGAATTCATGACCGCCGTGAAGGCCGCCGACGCGGTTCCGGCCTGTGGCCGGGCGATGACCTGCCCGGCCGCCATCAGGCTGGCTCCGGCTGCGGCGGTGAACATCAGACGGCGGCGGTCGATCATGGCGGGCTCCCGAAAACTCAGGACCGCATTGGTCACCAACCACGCCGCCTCGACAAGCGCCCGGCGTCAGAAATCGATCAGGCCGACCAGCCGCTCGGCGAATGATTGCTCCACGGCGTCACCACACCCGTCGAACGGAGACGTGGCGGCCGCGTCCGTACGCGTCGCTTGGGGAAACCGTCCAGGACCGCGAGAACGACCGCCAGCCAACCCCACGTGGCGTCCTTATGATTACGATGAATCTCTTCCATGGCGGCCTCCTGTGCCGATTGCTTCTGATGGCAGAGATATCGGCTTGACAGCGTCCACTCGCAAACCAGTAGTATGACGGGTCAGCCCTAGGTAACCTTATGCGTGATCCTCTCTCCGGCCTGCCCCTGTCATCGATCCGCGTGTTCGAGGCGGCGGCGCGCCTGAACAGCTTTACCCGCGCGGCGGAGGAGCTCGGCATGACCCAGGCGGCGGTCAGCTGGCAGATCAAGGCGCTGGAGACGCGACTGGGGTTCAGCCTGTTCCGGCGCCTGCCGCGGGAGGTGCAGCCGACCGAACAGGGCGAGCGACTGTCGCGGGCGGCGACCGAGGCGATGACCATCCTGCGTCGGGCCTTCGCCGAGGTGACCGAGGCGGATCAGGGGGTGCTGTCGATCACCACCCTGACGACCCTGGCGACCCAGTGGCTGGCGCCCCGGCTGGGAGCCTTCCAGGTATCCAATCCGGGACTGGCGGTGCGTCTGGACACCAGCCCGACCATCATCGACCTCGCGCGCGAGAACATGGACGTGGCCCTGAGGTCTGGCGACGGCGACTGGCCCGGTGTGGAGAGCGCCCTGTTGATGCCCAGCGTCTTCACCCCCCTGTGCAGCCCGGCGCTGTGCGAACGACTGGCGCTCAAGGATCCGGCCGACCTGATCGACGCCCCCCGGGTCGGCGACGAGAAGGAGTGGGCGGCCTGGTTCGCCTCCGCCGGGGTCGCGACGGGGGCGACCCCCGCGTCCCGACTGCGCGCCGACATCCAGGGACTGGAGGTCGCGGCGGCCATGGGCGGTCAGGGCGTCGCCCTCGGGTCGCCCATCCTGTTCGCGCGCGAGATCAAGGCGGGCCTGCTGGTCCGGCCATTCCGCCAGACGGTGAGACTGTCCGAAGGCTATTTCATCGCCTGGCCGGAGGACCGCCGCCGCTCGCCCAAGATCGCCCGCTTCCGCGACTGGCTGCTGGCCGAGGCCGCGGCCGATCCGGACATCGCCGCCGAGGTCGCGCTTACGCCCGCATGATGCCTTGAAGCACGGCCAACGGCACCGAACCGTTGAGCAGCATCCGGTCGTGGAAGGCCTTGATGTCGAAGCCGGGCTTCGCTTCCGCCTCCTGACGCAGGCCCTCGATCACGGTCTGCCCCAGCTTGTAGGAGCAGGCCTGACCCGGCCAGACGATGTAGCGATCGACCTCGGACTGGGCCGCGTTGGCGGGGGTGGCGGCCTCGGCGATCATATAGGCGATGGCCTGTTCGCGGCTCCAGCGCTTGTCGTGCAGGCCGGTGTCCACCACCAGCCGAACGGCGCGGAACAGATAGGCCTGCAGATAGCCGATCCGGCCCAGCGGATTGCCCTCGTACATATTCAGGTCGTCGGCGGCGACGCGTTCCGAATACAGGGCCCAGCCCTCGTTATAGGCCGAGAACCCGCTGGCCCGACGATAGATCGGCAGGGTCCCCGCCTCGCGCGCGACCGAGATCTGGAAGTGATGGCCCGGCACCGCCTCGTGATAGGTCAGGGTCGGCAGGGACCATTTCGGCCGGTTCGCCGTGTCGCGCAGGTTGATGTAGTAGGCGCCCGGCCGCGAGCCATCCAGCGACGCCGCCTGGTAGTAGCCGCCCGGCGCGCCGATCTGGATCGACACCGGCACGCGGCGGATTTCGACCGGCGCCTGGGGCAGGGTCGAGAAGACCTCGGGCAGTCGCGGAGTGATGGCCGCGACCATCTCGTTGAGCGAGGCGATCAGGGCGACCTTGCCCTCGTCGGTGTTGGGCCACAGGTGCTGCGGGTCCTGACCGAGCGCGTTGACGCGCTCGCCGACCGTGCCCTCGGTGATGCCGAGGCTCTTCAGGATGGTGTCGATCTCGGCCTGGATCGAGGCGACCTGACGCAGGCCGATCTCGTGGATCTCGGCGCCGGTGTAGGTCGTCGTGGTGTAGCCCCGGATGCCGAGGTTATAGAGCCGCTCGCCCTGCGGCAGGCGCCAGACGCCGACGTCGGTCGAGGCGTTCGGACGCTGGGCCTCGAAGACCGCGATCTGGCGGGTCAGGGCGGGTTTGACCTCGTCATCGACGATGACGGCGGCACGAGCGCCCCAGTCGCCGGCGATCGACTTCTCGCCGGTCTTGCGGACCAGGGCCTGGACCATGGCCATCTCGGCGGCGGGGGTGTCGCGCAGCGTCTTCAGCTGCGTCAGCGTCTTGTCCATGATGACGGCCGGCAGTGTGATGCCGGCGTCTGCGTCCGCCTCGAGCCGCGCGTTCTCCTGATCCAGCTGGACCGCGAAGGCCTTGAGCCGCGACAGGAAGGCCTCGGCATCGGCCGCGGTCTCCAGCCGGTGCTGGTTGGTCATGAAGTCGGGGACGCTGAAATAGGCGCCGCCGTTCTGGGCCACGATATAGGGCGACCCGACGAAGGGCAGTTCGGCGCGCATCGCCGCCGTCTCGGCCTGGAACTGCGAGACGGCCAGGGTGACCTTCATGCTGTCGGACAGGTTGGTGGTCGGCCAGTCCTTGAGGCGCTCCCAGTAGGCGATGTCGCGCGCCTTGTCAGCGGCTTCCGCCTCCATGCTGAGATCACCGAGCTCGGCGGCCAGATGGGCGCGGTCATCCTTGTCGATGCCGAGGCTGGTGGCGAAGGTCGGGTTGCGTTCGACGTTGTCGTAGAACCGCTCGGTCAGCCAGGCGTCGAGCGCGGCGTCCTGCTGCGACTGGGCGAAGACCGAGACCGGCAGGGCGGCGATCAGGCTTGCGCCGGCGGCTGAGAGCAGGAGACTGCGACGATCGAGCATGGGGAAACCTTCCGGGACGCGGGACAGACAAGGGGGCGGTATCGAGATCGGCGACCTATTGCGTCGCGGCGCCGAGCCAGGCTTCACGGAAGGCCAGCTGCGCAGGCGTGACCGATCCGCCGCCGGCCTCGGCCCTTACCAGATCGAACGACGGGTCGGCGGCGAAGCGCAACGTGGCGGATCGCTCCACCCCCCTCTGGAGGAAGCGGATCGGGACCTCGTCGCCCGGCTTCGCGGCGGCGACGGCGGCGGTCCAGTCGGCCTGTCCGGCGACAGCCTTGTCCCCCACCGCCACGATCTGGTCGCCCCGATCCAGCCCGGCCGCATAGAGCGGCGTGTCGGGCGCGAGGGCGGCGGCGATGACCGGAGGACCTGCCGGCGGAAGGCGCACGGCGCCGGCCCAGGCGGCAGTCGGATTGGCGGGGCGGATCACGATCCCGGCCTGGGCCAGCAGGGGCGCGAAGTCCGGCAGGTCGCTGCCCTGAATGGTGCGGGCGAACCAGTCGCGGGCGAAGGCGGGATCGCCGGTGACACGGGCCAGGGCAGCTTCGATGTCGGCGGGCGAATAGGGCCGCTCGGTCACCCCGTGGGTGCGCCACATCTCACGCATCAGGTCGTCCAGCGTCTTGCCCGGGAACCGCTGGCGCAGCGTCAGGTCCAGGCCGAAGCCGATGACCGCGCCATACGGGTAGTAGGAGACGAAGATGTTCGAGTTGGTCGGGTCGATGGACGTCGCCGCGTCCACGAACGGCGCCCGGAGGCTCATCTCCTGCGGCGAGCCGTAGCGGCGGCCCGTAGCGTTCACGACGAAGTTCAGCTGACCGCCCATCTCGCCCAGGAAGGCGTCGACGTTCGACACTCCGGCCCGGCGCATCGCCAGCGGGCCGTAGTAGCTGGTGAGGCCCTCGGCGAACCAGAGTGACGGGGTCGGGTTGGCGCGTGTGAAGTCGAACGGCTCCAGCTCGTCGGGGCGGATGCGCTCCACGTTCCATGAGTGGAAGAACTCGTGACTGAGCGTTCCCAGCTGGTCGAAATCCGCCTCCCGGAACGAGCGGCTATCGTTGATGATGGTGGAGTTGCGATGCTCCATCCCGTCGCCGTTCACATAAGGCATGTAGTCGGCGATGAAGGTGTAGGTCCCGAAATCGTAGTCGGGCACGTCGCCGAAGACGGCGATCTGGGCGTCCACGATGCGCCGGGCGCGCTCGGCGAAGGTGTCCATCTCCGCCTCCGTGCCGGGGTGGTGGGCGGCGATGCGAAGGGTGCGCGTGACGCCGTGATCATCGACTGTCCACTCGCGCACCATGTGGTCGCTGAGCTCGGCCGGGCTGTCCATCAGGTACTGGAGATTGGGCGCCGCGAAGGTGTTGGCGTCGGCCCCCGGCTGGAGCTGGGTGGCGATGGTCCAGTCGGGCGAGAAGGGCTTGAACGTCACCGTGACCGGCCTGTCGTCGAAACCCGTCGCCCAGGCCAGGGTGGCCGGCATGTTCAGGTGGGCGTGGGTCGCGTCGATCTGGGAATAGGTGCCGTCCGAGCGGTCTCCGAACAGGGTGTAGCTGAGGCTCACCGTCCCGTCGTGACCGGGCACGGTCCAGCCGTAGGGGTCGGTGCGCTCGATCGTCAGAGAACGCCCCTGTCCATCGACCGCGGAGACGGAATAGACGTTCTTGCCGAACTCGTGGATCGCATAGCGGCCGGGCGAGGAGCGCGACATCTGGAACCGCACCGGAGCCGTGCCGACGTCGCGATAGGTGACGGTGATCCGCGCTTCGTGGTGGACGGCGTTGTCGAAGCTGATGTCGTAGTCCTGGGCCTGTGCGGCGCCGGCCGCGAGGGTCAGGGCGGCGAGGGCGGCGGAGGCAGTCAGCAGACGACGAAAGAACATGTAAACTCCGGAACAGCGACGCCGCGCATAGGGACGCAAGCCGGGCCAGGAGGCAAGTTACCTCGCGTTCACCCGGGCCGGAGTTCCTGCTTCACCCGCTCGGCCAGGGTCTTGATGTCCAGCGGCTTGGGAAGGAAGGACACGCCGGTCTCGTCCTGAAGCAGGTCCGAAAAGTCGCTCTCGGCATAGCCGGAGATGAACATGACCGGGGCGTCGCCGAGATACTGGCGCGCCTTTTTCAGCAGGCTGGGACCGTCGAGACCGGGCATGATGACGTCGGAGATCATCATGTCGATCTGGCCCGCCCATTCCTCGGCCAGGGCCAGGGCCTCCTCGCCGTCAGCGGCCTCGATGACTTCGTAGCCGCGCTGGCGCAGCAGGCGGGCGGCGATACCGCGCACGGCGGCCTCGTCCTCGACAAACAGGATGCGGCCGTTGCCGGACAGGTCGCGCGGAGCGGCCTTGACCTTGGCCTCGACCGGGCCGGCCTCGACCAGTTCCTGCTCCGAGGCGGCGGGCAGGAAGATGCGGAAGGCGGCGCCCGCGCCCTCCAGATTGGTCACGCCGATATGGCCGCCGGCCTGCTGGACGATGCCGTAGACGGTGGCCAGACCCATGCCCGTGCCTTCGTTGACCGCCTTGGTCGTGAAAAAGGGCTCGAAGATCTTGTCCAGCAGTTCGGGCGGGACACCGGGGCCCGTGTCGGACACCTCGATCAGGGCGCTGTCGCCTTCAGGCGCTTCCAGCCAGCCCATCGACCGGGCATCGGCCTGGGTCAGGCGCAGGGTCTTGATGGTGACGACCCCGGCGCCCGGCTCGACCACGCCGCGCATGGCGTCGCGGGCGTTGACGGCCAGGTTCATGACCGCCGTCTCCAGCTGCGACTTGTCGGCCAGCACCACCGGCAGGTCGCGGCCGTAGTCGGTCTCGAGCCGCACGTCCTCGCGCAGCAGGCGGCGCAGCAGGACCGCGAACTCCCCGACAAGTTCGCCGAGGTCGAGCCGTTCGCGGCGAACGGTGGACTTGCGCGAGAAGGCCAGCAGTTTCCGCACCAGATCGGCGGCGCGGATGCCGGTCTGGCGAATCTGGTTCAGCCCGTCATAGGACGGGTCGCCGACCGGATGGCGCTCCAGCAGTTCGGACAGCTGCAGCTGGATGGCAGTCAGCAGGTTGTTGAAGTCGTGAGCCACGCCGCCGGCCAGCTGGCCCACGGCCTGCATCTTCTGGGCCTGCGACAGCTGCAGCTCCATCGACTTCTGGGCCGAGACGTCGAACAGCCACACGCGGCGCTTGTCGCCCTCGGGCGCGACATAGAGGTGCAGCATCCTGTCGGGGTGGGCGCGGGCGATCAGCTCGATCGGGCCGGTCGATCCGGCGGTCAGGCGGGCGCGCGCCTCGATCACACCGGCCGGGTCGAACAGGTGGCCGAAGGCGGCGTCGCGCGCCGAGGCGGGGCCGGTCAGGGTGGCGAGCGCGGGGTTCGCCTCCTCCGCGCGGCCGGAGAAGATGTCATCCCCGGCGATCACGGCGGAACCGAACGGCGCCCCGGCGGCCATGGCGCGGCCGTCTCCGGCCGAGGCGG
Organism: Brevundimonas sp.; assembly: GCF_965278935.1. Lineage (GTDB taxonomy): Bacteria > Pseudomonadota > Alphaproteobacteria > Caulobacterales > Caulobacteraceae > Brevundimonas. The sequence continues at coordinate 2,970,843 of NZ_OZ257124.1, forward strand.
CATAGGCGGGGGCGGCGACGGCGGCGGGCGTGCTGCTGAGGGTCGCCTCGGGGGCCTCGCGGACGAGGAAACGCCCCTCACCGGCTTGGCCGATCAGGACCTCGAGCTCCCGGTCGCCGATCAGGACGATGGCGCGGCCCTGCTGCCCGGACCTCGCCTGGGCGAAGGCCATGTAGAGGGCCTGGGCGGACTTGCCTTTCGGCAGGCTGACGGTGGCCCCGTTCTGGGACGCCCAGGCGCCGTTGTAGGCGAGGACCGCGCCCGAGGCCCAGACGAGGGCGGCGGGCTCGGCCATGGCGTCGAGCATCTCGACCGCCACGTCGCCGGCGGGCCGCTCGCTGCTGCGGACGTCGATCCGGTTGAAGGCGAACAGCCCCATCAGGGCGACGGCGGCGACGGTGACCAGCAGGATCATGTGCGGCGTCGTCAGCGGCCCGGCCTGGAAGGCGGGCCATGCCAAGGCGGCCACGGCCACGGCGAAACCGACCGCCATCAGGATCACGGTGATGTCGAACTTCGGCGCCGACGGCGCGCTGGAGACGGTCATGGCAAGGCGGCCCCGCGAATCAGTGGGCTGATCATACAGCGCTATCGACGCTTCCGCTTCTGCATGACGAAGCCGATGACCTTGGCCGCCGCCTCGAAATGTTCGCGCGGAATGGTCTCGTCGATGTCGACGGCGGCGTAGAGGGCGCGGGCCAGGGGCACGTTCTCGACGATCGGCACGTCGTGGTCCTTCGCCACCTCCCGGATGCGCATGGCCAGGGCGTCCACGCCCTTGGCCACGCAGATCGGCGCGGCGTCGCCCTGATCCGGCTCATAGCGCAGGGCGACCGAATAGTGGGTCGGGTTGGTGACGACGACCGTGGCCTTGGGCACGTTCTGCATCATCCGCTGGCGGCTACGCTGCATGCGGATCTGCTTCAGCTTGGCTTTGACGTGCGGATCGCCCTCGGTGTTCTTGTACTCTTCCTTGACCTCTTCCTTGGTCATCCGCTGCCGCTTGGCGAAGCGCATCTTCTGCCAGACGAAGTCGGCGCCGGCGCCCAGACACAGGAAGACCAGGGTCGCGGCCATCAGGGCGACCATCATGTCCTGGGCCAGCGGCAGGATGGTCGCCGGCGACATGGCCGCCATGTTCTCGAACTCGCGGGCGTGGGGCTTCAGCACCATCCAGCAGATGACCGACACGGCGATCAGCTTGGCGAAGGTCTGGGCGAACTGCATCAGGCCGTCGGGGCCGAAGATGCGTTTGAAGCCCGCCATCGGGCTGACCTTGTCCCATTTGGGCTTCATCTTCTCGGCCGAGAACAGGAAGCCGGACTGAAAGACGTTGCCGCCGACGCCGCCGACGATGGTGGCCAGCATGACGGCGCCCAGGAACGGCGCGGCGGCCCAGACGGCGTTCATGCCGATCTCGACGCCCGCCCCCGCCTCCAGCCCTCCGATCAGCAGGTGGGGCGAGGCGATATAGGGGATGAAGGCCTCGGCGATCGAGGTGGCGAAATAGCCGCCGCCCATGACGATGACGGCGGTGGCTCCAAGGAGGCTGAGGGCCGGGGCAACGTCGGCGGATTTCGCGACGTCGCCCTTCTTTCGCGCCTCCTCGAGTTTCTGGGGAGACGCGTCTTCTGTCTTGGACTCGGGATCCTGGTCTTCAGCCACCGATCCCTCCCGACCCCGAGACGAACAGGTTGGCCAGGGCGCGGTAGCGGTCGATGAAGACCGTTCCCAGCACGCCGAGCGACAGGGCGAAGATCGACAGGCCCAGGATGATGCTGAGCGGGGCGGCGGCGAAGAAGATCTGGAAGGCCGGCATCACCCGCCCGACCAGGCCCGCCGCGAGGTTGAAGATCAGGGCGAAGACGACGACCGGCGCCGACAGCTGCAGCCCCAGCATGAAGCTGTCGGCCAGGGTGCGGATGGCCAGCTCCGCGAAGTCGGCGGTCACCAGCGGGCGGGCCGGGGCGATCAGCTCATAGGAACCGACGAGGCCGGCGATGAACAGATGATGGGTGTTGGTGGCGAAGACCAGCACCGTGCCGAACAGCATCAGAAAGGCGGCGATGGTCGTGTTCTGGCCGCCCATGAGCGGGTTGGCGGTCTGGGCGAAGCTGAGCGTGGTCTGCAGCGAGACGATCTCGCCGGCGGTGGACAGGGCCGAGGTGAAGCCGCGCAGGATCGCGCCGATCATCAGGCCGGTGACGACCTCGCGGATGACCCAGCCTACCGTGGCGCCGAGGCTGTCGGGCAGGGCCGGCAACACTCCGCCGATCACGGGCCAAAGGGCGAGCGAGATCACGAGCGCCAGCGACAGGCGAATGCGCGGCGGGACATAGGTCTCGCCGATGCCCGGCAGGGTCAGGACGATGGCGCCGATGCGGGCGAAGATCAGCCCGCCGGCCCAGACCTGATCGGCGGTGGCGTAGGGCTCCATCAGGCCCCGCTACATGCCCGAAATGCGCGCCGCGATGGTCCGCATGAAGGCCCCGAGCAGACCCCCCATCAGCGGCAGGAACAGCAGCAGCGAGATGAAGATGGCGATGATCTTGGGCGCATAGACCAGAGTCTGTTCCTGGATCTGGGTCAGGGCCTGGAACAGGCCGATGCCGACGCCGACGACGAGGCCGACGAGGAGCACGGGCGCGCACAGCTGGATCGTCAGCCACAGGGCGTCGCGGCCCACATCCAGAACTTCCGCGCCGCTCATCGTCCAACACCCCGGGGATACCGGGCAGAAAATGCCGGGAGCGTGGTTAACGCCGCGTTAGCGATGCGCGTCGGAAGCGGCCCGGTCCTTGCGGATTTCCCCCGTGAAGAGAGATTTCCGATGGCCTGGACCGCAATTTCGACCCGAAACGAGACACCGCCGATCGCGCGCGGCGGATGGCTCGACGCCCTGCGTTTCATTGTGGCCTCGCTGATCATCCTGCATCACTTCCAGGCGGCGGGCCCCGTGCCGCTGGCCCACGCCCTGCATCCGGTGTTCGAGCGCGGCGGTTTCCTTCTGACCAACTTCTTCCTGATCGACAGCGGCTACGTGCTGATGCGGGTCTATGGCGGGGCGGTCGGTCGCGGCGCGATGTCGCCGGGCGACTTCTTCATCAAGCGGTTCCTGCGCGTCTATCCGGCCCACCTGCTGATGGGCCTGGCTCTCGTGTCGCTGATCCTGCTGAGCGCGGTCATCGGCGTCGCGCCGCGCAATCCGGAATGGTTCGCCTGGGACCAGCTGCCGGCGCAGCTGACCCTGACCCAGGCCTTCGGCCTGCACGGCGGCCTGGGCTGGAACGCGCCGAGCTGGTCGATCTCTGCCCTGATCGGCTGCTACGTCCTCTTCCCCTACATCCTGCGCGCCCTGAAGACGCTGGGGCCGTGGGGCGCGATGGCGGGCGTGATCCTGTTGTACCTCGTCGCCAACGAGGCCTGCCACGCCTTCCTGGGCTATCCCGTCTACCAGATGCCGATGAAGTTCGGCTTCCTGCGGGCCCTGCCGCTGTTCATCCTGGGCATGGGGCTGGCGGTGTTCTCGGAGAAGGTCTTCGTCGCCCCGCGTCTGGCCCGGATCATCGGCATCTCGGCGGCGGTCGGTCTGGCCGTGGTCCAGTGGTACGGCAAGAACGCCCTGATCAGCCTGACCTTCATCTCCCTGATCATCATCGCGGCGGGAGCCATTCCCGTGCTGCGGCCGTCGAAGCTGATCGAACGCGCCAGCGTCGTCTCCTTCTCGATGTTCATCACCAACGAGGTGGTCCGCATCGCCTGGTTCGGCGTCGCCAATGTCCTGATTGCGAAATACGCCCTGTCGACCGAGGTCCAGTGGGGAATATGGGGCGCGGGCGTGCTGGCGGCCTTCGTCTTCGCCTTCGCCTTCAACGCTGCCGTCGATCAGCCGATGCAGGACTGGATCAAGACCCGGCTGGCGCGCGGACGGTCGCAACGTCGCCCGGTCGAGACCGGCGCGGTGGTGTCGCTGGAAGGCTGATGCCGACGATCTAGTGGGCGGACATCTTCGAGAAGACGTTCATCACCACAACGCCCGCAATGATCAGGCCCATGCCGATGACGGCCGGAGCATCCAGCTTCTGACCCTGAAAAGCCCAGGCGGCGGCCGAGATCAGGACGATCCCGACGCCGGACCAGATGGCGTAGGCGATGCCGGTCGGGATCGATTTCAGCGTCATCGACAGGAACCAGAAGGCGATCGCATAGCCGACGACGGTGACCACGGTCCACAGCGGGCGGCTGAAACCGTCGGACTGTTTCATGGCCGTGGTGGCGATGACTTCGGCGAAGATGGCGGTGGCGAGCATGAGGTACTTCATGCCCGTCCGGCTAGCACACGGACTGCGGCGCAAATCGGGCCAGAACCGCGATCAGTCCGCGCTGTTCAGGTGCAGGATGTTGCCATCCGGATCCTTGAACCAGACCATGCGGAAGTCGCCCATGGTGTGGACGCCGTTCTCATAATCGGCGCCCGGCATGTCGTACTGCTCGAAGACGACCCCCCTGGCGGCCAGTTCGGCGGCGACGGACTCGATCTCCGCGCCCACGCTCCAGACCACGGCATTGGCCTTGTTGCTCCCGGCGAACTCCGAGACATAGACCACCAGATGGGTGTCGCCGGTGTTGAACACGGCGACGTCGCCGTCGCTGTCGGGTGACAGGTTCAGACCCAGAGTCTCACCGTAGAAGGCCTTTGCGCGGGCCAGATCGCGGACGGCGACGATGGCGGACGAGTTGCGGGCCTTGAGCATGGATCGGTTCCTCCGGGTTCGTAAGAGATAGCGCCTGGCCGGGGCATGACGTTCCGCTCACGGCCTCGTCAGCCATCGTCGGCTTGCGGGCGGATGGGCAATCGTGCGCATTGGAAGCCATGTCTCCGGGTCTGCTTCGCGACGTCTACATCACTGGAACCGGCGCCTTCCTGCCCGGCCCGCCCATCGGCGCCGACGGGATGGAGGACTTCATCGGCCGCATCGCCGGGCGGTCGTCGGCGGTGGGTCGCCGCGCCCTGCGCTGGAACGGGGTAGAGACGCGTCACTATGCCCTGACCCCGGAAGGTCGGCCGCTGCACTCCAATGCGTCGATGACCGCGGCGGCGGCGAAGGCGGCGCTCGAGGACGCCGGCCTCTCCGTCGGCGACCTGAAACATCTGGCCACGGCGACGACGCAAGGGGATTACATCGTCCCCGGTCACGCCAGCGCCGTGCATGCCGAACTCGGCGCGCCCCCGATCGAGATCGCCAGCTATCAGTCCGTCTGCGCCTCCGCCCTGATGGCGGCCAAGGGCGCCTGGCTGCAGGTCCGGGCCGGAGAGGCGGAGGTAGCCGCCGCTGCTGCCGGCGAGTTCTCGTCCCGCTGGTTCCGGCCTGAGTTCTACGAGGGCACGACCCTGGTCGACGGCAAGGGCCGGGCGCGGGTCGAGGCCGACTTCCTGCGCTTCACCCTGTCGGACGGCGCCGGCGCGGTGGTGATGGAGCCGAGGCCCAGGCCGGACGGTCTGTCGCTGAAGGTCGAGTGGATCGACCTGACCTCGCTGGCGGGCCGGTTCGATCCCTGCATGTGGGCGGGCTCCACCTTCGCGGACCGGGCGGACATGAAGAGCGCCTGGAGCCATGCCGGCCCGGTCGCGGCCCATGCGTCCGGGTCGGTCGCCTTGGTGCAGGATTTCGAGCTCTTGAAGATCGTCATCCGGGCCTGGATCGGCGTCTGGCTCGAGAAGGTCGATCAGGGACGGATCGTCCCCGATCAGGTCGATCACCTGCTGTGTCACTATTCGGCCCGGTCCCTGCGGGAAGAGATCATCTCCGTCCTCAAGAGCACCGCCGCCATGATCCCCGAGGAAAAGTGGTTCTCGAACCTGCCGACCGTGGGCAACATCGGCGCGGCCTCGATCTGGGTCATGCTGGACGAGTTCATGAAGTCGGGGCGGGCGAAGAAGGGCGAAAAGGTCCTGCTGATCGTGCCCGAGAGCGGACGGGCCATGGTCGGATTCATGATGTGCGAGGTGGTGTGATGGCGGACGGAACCCGGGTGGACGACCAGGTCGCCGACACCCTGCGCAAGCTCGCGGTGGTCTTCGCCGACTTCGAACAGCGGCTGGAGGCGACGCCCCTGATCCGCAAGCTGACGCGCGGACGTTTCGAACTGGCAGACTATCAGCTGTTCCTGATCAACCTGCGCCAGCAGGTGAAGGACGGCGCCCTGTGGATGTCGCGCGCGGCCTCGAACGTCGGCGAGAGCCACCTCGAACTGCGCTCGACCCTGATGCGCCATGCCGTGACCGAGCACCGCGACTTCCGCCTGCTCGAAGCCGATTTCGTCTGCTCCGGCGGCGAGGTCGAGGTCATCCGCTCAGCCCCCAAGAACGTCGGCTCCGAGGCCATCTCGGCCTGGATGTTCCATGAGGCGTCCAAACCCGACCCCTTCGGCCTGCTGGGCGCCATGTTCATCATCGAGGGGCTGGGCTCGATCAAGGCCGCGCCGTGGGGGCGGCTGGTCAAGGAGCGGCTGAACCTGCCCGACGAGGCCGTGCGCTTCCTGCTCTATCACGGCGAGAACGACGCCGAGCACATGCAGGAGTTCGAGGAGATGCTGCGCATGGTCCTGCCCGATGCGGCGACGGCCGAACGCATCGTCATGACCGCCAAGGTCACGGCCCGGCTCTATGCGCTGCAGATCGAGGAGATCGCAGCGTGAGCCTGTCCGACGGCGGCGACACGTCCGAGTGGAAGACCGACCCCTTCGACGCGCGCCGCTATGACGCCAACGATCCGGACCCGTGGCTGGCGCTCTATCTCGACCACTCCCTGCCGATCGATCCGCAGGCCAAGCGGGCATTGCTGCTGGGCGCCCGGTCGTGGTCGCGACGCTGGCTGTTCCCGATCTCCCGGCCGCTGGTCTTCCTGTTCTTCGGCCTGGTGAAGATCCTACGGGCCATCTCGCCGCGCTACCCGAACCTCAACGGCCTGCTGCACAAGTCCATCCACTGGGGCCTGCGGACTTTCGGATCGCCGGAATGCAACACCCTGATCCTACGCCACTTCCACGTCGGGACCGAGCTGCTGGCCTTCATGAAGGCCAACGCCGGCATCGATCCGACGCTGGTCAAGACCATCCCGCTCAAGCCGCTGACGTTGAAGGATCTGGAGGACAATGTCTTCCTCCAGCACGACCTGAACATCTTCAACTTCATCATCGAACTGAACATGGCGCTGCGCGCCGCCGGCAAGGAGATCACGCCGCCGGAGCGGGTCGATTTCTCCATGCTGTCGGACCTCGAACCCGACTTCGAAACGTTTCCGACCGGCGTCCTGAACCGGATCGACATCCAGACGGCGGTGGAGTTCTACACCCCGCTCTACGCCCTCATGCTGCCCCGCGCCGACTTCATGCGAGCCAGCCATTCGCTGCAGCTGGACGAGATCGTCGGCATCTATATCGGCCGCATTCTGGGCACCGACTACCACATGCATTTCGTCAAGAACGGCCACCCGCTGGTGACCCTGTCGACCTTGCAGGCGGGCTTCCGGCTGATGATGCACGGGCTCGACTGCGAGGCCATGCATGGCTGGCTGCGGGTGCTGAAGGCGCGGCAGGAAGCGGGGCTGCCGCTCGATCCGCGCGACCCGACCGGCGGGCCTGAGCTGGCATGACGGACATTTCGGCCGACGGCTGGCGGTTCTGGATCGACCGGGGCGGCACCTTCACCGACATCGTCGCCCGCGCCCCCGACGGCGCCCTGACGACCGCCAAGCTCCTCTCCGACAACCCGGACCAGTACGACGACGCCGCCGTCGAGGGCGTGCGCCGCATCCTGAAGGCCGCGTCCGGTCCGCTTCCCGCCGGTCTCGTCGCCGACATCCGCATGGGCACCACGGTCGCGACCAACGCCCTGCTCGAACGCAAGGGCGAGCCCACGGTGCTCGCCATCACCCGAGGCTTCGGCGACGCCCTCCGCATCGGCTGGCAGGCCCGCCCCGACATCTTCGCCCGCCACGTCATCCTGCCCGAGCCCCTGCACGACCGGGTCATCGAGGTCGACGAACGCGTCCGCGCCGACGGCGCCGTCGACCGCCCGCTCGACGAAGCCGCCGCCCGCGCCGACCTGACCGCCGCCTTCGCCGCGGGATACCGGGCGCTAGCCATCGTCCTCGTCCACGGCTGGCGCTTCACCGATCACGAGACCCGCCTCGCCGCGATCGCCCGCGAGATCGGCTTCACCCAGATCTCGATCAGCCACGAGGTCGGCGCCCTGATCAAGCTGATCGGGCGCGGCGACACGACCGTGGCCGACGCCTATCTGTCGCCCGTGCTCGACGCCTATGTCGCCCGCGTCGGTCGCGCGCTGGGCTCCGACGTCCCCCTGATGTTCATGCAGTCGTCCGGCGGCCTCGCCAGCCCCAGCGCCTTCCGGGGCAAGGACGCCATCCTGTCCGGTCCCGCCGGCGGCGTGGTCGGCATGGCCGCGACCGCCGAAGCCGCCGGTTTCGACCGCGTCATCGGCTTCGACATGGGCGGCACCTCGACCGACGTCTCCCACTATTCCGGCAGCTTCGAACGCACCTCCGACGCCGTGGTTGCGGGCGTCCGCCTGCGCGCCCCCATGCTGTCGATCCACACGGTGGCGGCCGGCGGCGGCTCCATCTGCCGCTTCGACGGATCGCGCCTTCGCGTCGGCCCCGAGAGCGCCGGCGCCGTCCCCGGCCCGGCCGCCTACCGACGCGGCGGCCCCCTGACCGTGACCGACTGCAACGTCCTCCTCGGCAAACTGCGCCCGGAGTTCTTCCCCGCCGTCTTCGGACCCGACGGCGACCAGCCTCTCGACCACGCCGCCGTCGCGCAGAAGTTCGACGCCCTCGCCGCCGAGGTCGCCGCCGCCACCGGCCGGCCGACCGATCCGCTCGACCTGGCCGAGGGCTTCGTCGCCATCGCCGTCCAGAACATGGCCGAGGCGATCAAGTCGATCTCCATCCAGCGCGGCCACGACCTGACCAGCTATGTTCTGAATTGTTTCGGCGGCGCCGGCGGTCAGCATGCCTGTCTGGTCGCCGATGCGCTGGGCATGACCACGGTGATGCTGCACCCGTTCGCCGGAGTTCTGTCCGCCTACGGAATGGGTCTCGCCTCGGTACGGACGATCCGCCAGACGACCGTCGCCGCGCCGCTCGCCCCCGCCTCCGACACCGCCTTCGCCGACCACATCGCCGCCCTCGACGCCGAGGCCCGCGCCGACCTTCTGGCCCAGGACCTGCCGGCCGACTCCATCGCCACCGAGGCCCGCGCCGAGATCAAGTTCGCCGGCAGCGACACGCCCCTGACCGTCCCCTTCGGCCCCGCCGCCGACATGGCCTCAGCCTTCGAGACCCTGCATCGTCAACGCTTCGGCTTTTTCGCCGAGGACAAGGCGCTGATGGTGGAGACGCTGGAAGTCGAGGCCGTGTCTTCTCCCTCCCCCTCGGGGGTCGACGAAGGATCGCATGCGATCCGAGGAGGTGGTCGGAGCGCAGCGGAGACCGGGTGGGGGCGGCAAGGCAAGGCCCCACGGTCTGTCGCCACGTCGCCTGCCCCTCCCCACCCGGTCGCTACGCGACCACCCTCCCCCGAGGGGGAGGGAGAGATCTCTTCCGTCCCCGTTCGCCTCGCCGGAGCCGCCCACCCCACCCCCGTCCATCGCCGCGACAGCCTCGCCCCCGACGCCCGCATCCCCGGCCCCGCCATCCTCCTGGAATCCACCGGCACCACCGTCGTCGAGCCCGGCTGGTCCGCCCGTGTCGACGCCGCCGCCAACCTGATCCTCGAGCGCACCACCGCGCTCTCCGGCCGCGCCCCCATCGGAACCCACGCCGACCCCATCCTGCTGGAGGTGTTCAATAGCCGCTTCATGGCCTGCGCCGAACAGATGGGAGAGGCCCTGCGCGCCACCGCCTATTCGGTGAACATCAAGGAGCGGCTCGACTTCTCCTGCGCCATCTTCGACGGCTCGGGCGCCCTGATCGCCAACGCCCCGCACATCCCGGTCCATCTGGGCTCGATGGGCGAGAGCATCCGCGTCGTCATCGCCTCGCGCGGCCAAAGCATGCAGCCCGGCGACGTCGTCATGCTGAACGCCCCCTACAACGGCGGCACCCACCTGCCCGACATCACCGTCATCATGCCGGTCTTCCTCGACGCCGAAGCGACGCCCGCCTTCTTCGTCGCCGCGCGCGGGCACCATGCGGACGTCGGCGGCATCACGCCGGGCTCGATGCCCGCCTCGTCCACCACGGTCGAACAGGAAGGCGTCCTCATCGACGACTTCCTGCTGGTCGAGGCCGGCCGCCTCCGCGACGCAGAAACCCGCGCCCTGTTCGCCTCGGGCCCCTACCCATCCCGCAACGTCGACCAGAACATGGCCGACCTGAAGGCCCAGGTCGCGTCCTGCCAACGCGGCGCCGACGAGCTGAACCGTATGGTCGCCGAGTTCGGCCGCCCCGTCGTCGAGGCCTATATGGCCCACGTCCAGTCCAACGCCGAGGAGGCCGTCCGCCGCGCCATCGTCGCCCTGAAGCCCGGCCAGTTCCACTACGAGATGGACGACGGCGCCGTCATCCGCGTCCGCATCGATGTGGACGTCGAGGCCCGCACCGCCGTCGTCGACTTCACCGGGACCAGCGACCAGCGCCCGACCAATTTCAACGCGCCTCTGTCCATCACCCGCGCGGCGACCCTCTATGTCTTCCGCACCCTGGTGGACGACGCCATCCCGCTGAACGAGGGCTGCATGAAGCCCATCACCCTGATCGTGCCGGAGGGGTCGATGCTGAACCCCCGCTATCCGGCTGCGGTGGTCGCCGGAAACGTCGAGACCAGCCAGGCCGTCGTGGATGCGCTGTACGGTGCGCTGGGCGTCCTCGCCGCCAGCCAGGGCACCATGAACAACTTCACCTTCGGCGACGCGACCCGCCAGTATTACGAGACCATCGCCGGCGGCGCGGGCGCCGGCCCTGACGCCCCGGGCGCCAGCGCGGTCCAGTCGCACATGACGAACAGCCGCCTGACCGACCCCGAGGTGCTGGAAACCCGCTTCCCGGTTTTGCTGGAAGAGTTCTCTATCCGTCGAGGCTCCGGCGGCGAGGGCGCGGCGCGAGGCGGCGACGGCGCGACGCGGCGGGTGCGGTTCCTCGAACCCATGACCGCCGCCATCCTGTCCGGCCACCGCAGGATCCCGCCGTTCGGAACGGCCGGAGGCGAGCCGGGCGAGGTCGGGGCGAACCGCATCGAACGCGCGGACGAGTCGACGGAAACCCTCGGCTCGACCGCCGAAACCGCCATGGCCCCCGGCGACGTCTTCGTCATCCAGACCCCCGGCGGCGGCGGGTTCGGCGCAAAATGACCCTCTCCCGGTGGGAGAGGGCTTAAGCGCACGACGGCGCAGCCGGAGTTCTAGCGCGACCCGAAGGGCGGCGCGAAGCAGCCAAAGGGTGAGGGTCGGATCTCACCGGAAGCGCACGACCCTCACCCTTTCGGCTTGACGCATCGCTACGCTCTGCGAGCCTCAAGCCCTCTCCCACCGGGAGAGGGAGGGACTCAAATGCTCGTACTGCTCGGAATACTTGTCGTGGTCGCGGGGTTCGTCGCCCGGATCAACCCGCTGCTGGTCATCCTCGCCGCCGCCATCGTCACCGGCGTCTGCGCCGCCATCGCCCCCGGCGTCAGCCTGCCCGCCTTATGGCAGGCCGCCGTCGCCACCCTCACGGCCTTCGGCGACGCCTTCAACGACAACCGGTATTTCCACGTCGTCTGGCTGATCCTGCCGGTCATCGGCCTGCTTGAACGCGCCGGACTTCAGGAGCGCGCCCGCATGCTGATCGCGAACGTCAAAGCCGCCTCTGCCGGACGGCTGCTGCTCGTCTACCTCGTCATCCGCCAGATCACCTCGGCGCTCGGCCTGACCTCGCTCGGCGGCCACCCCCAGATGGTCCGTCCCCTCGTCGCCCCGATGGCCGAAGGCGCCGCCGAGGTCGAGGCCGGCGGAACCCTGCCCGACCCGATCCGTCACCGCATCCGGGGCATGTCGGCGGCGACCGACAACATCGGCCTCTTCTTCGGCGAGGACATCTTCATCGCCATCGGGTCAATCATCCTGATGGTCGGCTTCCTCGAACAGGCGGGCATCATCGTCGAGCCGCTGCAGCTGTCGGTCTGGGCCATCCCGACGGCCATCGCCGCCTTCCTCATCCACGGCGCGCGCCTGTTGATGTTCGACCGCGAGGTGCGCCGCGCCGTCGCCGCCGCCCCCCGGGAGGCCGGCCAATGATCACCCTGGATCAGGTCTATATCCTCGTCGGGCTGATGTTTCTGGCCTTCGCCATCCTGACCCTGCGCGACGCCGCCCACCCGACGCGGATCCGCAGCGCCCTGTTCTGGGGTCTGCTCGCCGGCTCCATGCTGTTCGGCTCGTATCTCGGCGGCCTCGGCAACGGCCTGCTGGTCGTGGCCCTCGTCGCGCTGGGCGGCCTGTCGAAGCTCGGCGTCGGCAAGCCGGAAACGACCAGCCACGAAGAACGCCGCGACAGCGCCGCGCGACGGGGAAACTGGCTTTTCCTGCCCGCCCTGATCGTGCCGGTCGTCGCCGTCGGCGGCACCCTCGCCGCAAAGCACACGGCTTGGGGCGCGGCCCTGTTGTCCTCCACCCAGACCACCCTGATCGCCCTGGCCCTCGGCTGTTTGATCGCCCTGATCGCCGCCATGGCCTGGCTGCGTCCGCCGGCGACCGCACCCCTCCACGAAGGTCGACGCCTGATCGACTCCATCGGCTGGGCCGTTCTGTTGCCCCAGATGCTGGCCGCGCTCGGCGCCATCTTCCTGGCCTCCAACGTCGGCGGCGTGGTCGGAGAGGTCGTGACCCAGGCCGTGCCGATGAGCTCGCCCCTGATTGCGGTCCTCGCCTACTGCCTTGGCATGGCCCTGTTCACGGTCATCATGGGCAATGCCTTCGCCGCCTTCCCGGTCATGACGGCGGCCATCGGTCTGCCCTTCGTGGTGGGCCAGTTCGGCGGCGACCCGGCCATCGTCTGCGCCATCGGCATGCTGGCCGGCTTCTGCGGCACTCTGCTGACGCCCATGGCGGCCAACTTCAACGTCGTGCCCGCGAACCTGCTGGAGCTGCCGGACCGCAACGCCGCCTTCAACGGCGTCATCCGCGCCCAGGCCCCGACCGCCCTGATCCTGCTCGGGGTCAACATCGCCCTGATGTATTTCCTCGCCTTCCGGTTCTGACATGCCCCACGCCCTTGACGCCGCCACGGCCGCCCGCTTCGCCCAGGCGGCGCTGGGCCACGTCACCCGCGAGTATCCCCACAAGCTGGACCACGTCCTGAACGGCCCCGAAGACGCGCTCGGCCCCCGCGCCCTGCACCCCATCTTCTTCGGCAGTTTCGACTGGCACTCCTGCGTCCACGGCTGGTGGACCCTGTTCACCCTGCGCCGCCTCTACCCCGAGGCGCCCGAGGCGGCCGCCATCGCCGATCTGGCCGATGACCTGTTCACGCCCGTGAACGTCGCCGTCGAGGTCGCCTATCTGTCTCGCCCCTATGCCGGGCCGTTCGAACGTCCCTACGGCTGGGGCTGGCTTCTGATGCTGCAGACGGAGCTGGAGCGACACGAGGACCCGCGCGGCAAGGTCTGGGCCGAAAGTCTGCGCCCGCTGGCCGAGGCCTTCGCCCGAAGGTTCAAGACCTTCCTGCCGATCTCGACCTATCCGGTGCGCGTGGGGACCCATTACAACACCGCCTTCGCTCTGAGACTGGCGCTGGACTACGCCGACAGCGCCGGAGACACCGAACTATCGGACCTGTGCCGATCCGCCGCCCTGCGCTGGCATTCCGGCGACCGCGACGCCCAGGCCTGGGAGCCGTCGCAGGACGAGTTCCTGTCGCCGACCCTGATGGTGAGTGAACTAATGCGTCGCGTGGGCGACGATCAAGGCTTTGGATCCTGGTTCGATCTCCATCTTCCGCGACTCGAACGGCACGAGCCCGCGACGCTTTTCGCGCCCGCGACGGTCAGCGATCGTTCGGACGGCAAGATCGCCCATCTGGACGGATTGAACCTCAGCCGGGCCTGGTGCTGGCGGGGGATCGCCTCCGCCCTGCCGTCCGAAGACCCGCGCCGCGCGGTCGCCCTGAAGGCGGCCGAGGACCACCTCGACGCGGCCCTGCCCCACGTCACCGGCGACTATATGGGCGAGCACTGGCTGGCCAGTTTCGCCCTTCTGGCCCTGCTCGCCGACCCGGGCTGAAAGAAGAAAGACGGCCAATCGCTTGGCCGTCCCCTGTCTTCGGTTGGTATCAGTCGACTTTGGAGCGGGCTATGGCCGACAAGTTTTACGGGCACCCGTGATGATAGTTTGTCGTCGTGTAATCGTAATTTTCAGTGTCGCCGGAATATATCGTGTCGCCGTTGCAGTATAAATCTGCACTTCCAACGGCCTGGTAATTCTTGACATAAATGATCGTGGCAAATGGACTTTCCGATGCCACGGCTGCTGTCGGCAACAGCGCGGCCGCGCTGGTCGCGGCTGCGAGAGCAGCTGCTGTTGCGAGCACAATTCTAACGAGATTTTTCATAGATCAACCCTCCCGGCAGAACGCCGTTTGGAACGATAATCCGCACAATCTGGAGGCGCAAGTTTGACCCTTGGGTTGTTGTGCGCCCACCTCTGCAAATGACTTTTGCGACCCACCCAAGGCACAAAAAGAGGCGGCCGATCGCTCGGCCGCCTCCAATGTTGCTTGGCTTTGACGCGCCTTAGAAGCGGGCGGTCAGACCGACGTAGTAGCGGCGGCCGAGCACGTCATAGGCGGACGGATCGGTGTTGGCCGCGACGGCCGGCGCGTACACCGGCGGCATTTCGTCGGTGAGGTTGTTGACGCCGGCGCGCAGAGCGACGGTGTCGTTGACGGCCCACGAGGCGTTCAGGTCGAAGTAGTCGATCGCGTCGATGACCTGGGCGCGGTTGTTGAAGTTCAACGCCGAACCCTGGTAGCGCCAGCGAACGCCGAGACCGACCGGACCCATGTTCCAGTTGACCGAGGTGAGCGATTTCCACTCAGGCAGGGTCAGGCCGAAGGTGTTCGACAGGGTGCCCGTGCGGTCCGTGAAGGCGCCGCCCGGCAGGTCCTGGCGCTTGTACTCTTCCAGCTTGGTGCCGGTGACGTTCACGCGCAGCGAACCCCAGTCCGGCAGACCGAGGTCGACCAGAGCGGCGTTCCAGTCGATCTGGAAGTCGATGCCCGAGGTTTGCAGGGCACCGAGGTTGGCGTTGGTTTCGAAGGTGTTCGTAACCTGGCCCGAGGCGCGATCGCGGCTGAACAGCGTGCAGTAGACGTTGTTCGGATCGTAGGTGGGGTTCGACACACCGTCGGAGTTGTAGCAACGACGGAACTGTTCGGTCACCGAGACGGTGCCGACGACGTTGGCGATCTCGATGTTGTAGTAGTCCAGCGAGCCCGAGAAGCCCGAGAGCCAGGCGTTCGAGAAGGGCGACTGGAACACCAGACCGACGGTGTAGGAATCGGCGGTTTCTTCGAACAGGTTCGGGTTACCGCCCGACAGCCCCTGAACCTGCTGGTTCGGGAAGGTGTAGGTGTCGATGACCTGCGTCGGGACGCCCTGCGCCAGGCAGAGAGTACGAACAGCGGCGTTGGTCGTGGCCGCCAGGTTGGAACCCGAGGTCGAGCGATAGGCGCTGCGGATGTCGCAGGGATCGCCCGAGAACTGCGGAGCGACCGGCGTTCCGCCCGTCGGCGAACCGACCGAGGGGAAGTTCGTGTTCTGCGGGCTGAACAGTTCGCCGATCGAAGGGGCGCGAACGGCGCGCTGGATGCCGCCGCGAGCGGTCAGGGCGTCGAAGATGACCCAGTTGGCGTCGGCCTTGTAGGATTCGACCACGCCGACCGAGTCATAGCTGGAGACGCGGTAGCCGAGGTTGGTTTCCAGGCTCTGGATGAACGGCAGATCGCGCAGCAGCGGGATCAGGATTTCACCGTAACCTTCGAACACCTGGTCGGCGCCCGAGAGCGAGTTCTGGGCGTTGAAGCCTGCGATATCGTTCTGGACCGTCAGGACGGTCGTCGTGCCGTTGAAGGACGGCAGCAGAGCCGTGGCCGACAGAGAGGCGTCGGCGACGAAGTTGTAGTTCTGCTCGCGGTAGGTGCCGCCGAGCGCGACGCGAACTTCACCGGCCGGCAGGTCGAACACGCCGCCCTGCAGGTTGATTTCAAAGACGCGCTGGTCGTTGACGGTCGTGTTCTTCGACGTACGGCCGATGTAGGCTTGGCAGGCCGCGCTCAGGGTCGATTCACCGAACGGGTTGAAGCCGCCGGCGCAAAGCGCCGCGGTCGCGCCGTTGCCCGCGCCGCCGAACGGATCGTCGAGCAGACGCTGAACCGCCGAACGCGAGACGTTGCCCGTCTGGGTCGTGGTGTCGTCGACGCGGCCGTAGGACAGATAGGCGTCATAGGTCCAGTCGCGCGTGCCTTCCAGGTCGCCGCGGATGCCCGTGGTGATCTGATAGACGCTGACGGCTTCGTTGCCGACGCGCGAGCCCAGGGCGCTGAAGCGCTTGTCGAGGCGGAAGGTGCCGGCCGGGTTCGGGCGGCTGTTCAGGACCGCACGCAGCTCGGACGAGATGAACGGGTTGGTCGACGGAACGCGGAAGCCCGTGCCGGCGGCCGCCGGCGACGCGGCCAGCAGGTTCGAGGTCTCGTACTGCGAGAACAGGAACTCGGTGTAGACCTCGGCCGACGGGTTGATCTCGTAGGTCGCGGTGCCGAACACGTTGTAGCGGTTCTGCGGCAGCACGCCGTAGTTCAGCGGGCCGGTGTTGTAGGCGAAGTCGGTCTGCTGCAGCGGGCCGGCGGTGCGGAAGCCCTCGTAGTCGATGCCGCCCGGCGAAACGTAGTCGCGGGCGCCTTGATACGTGAACAGGGTGCCGTTGTTGTTGAAGCCGAAGGTGTTCGCGGCCACGGCGCCGGTGATGAAGCCGTTGACCACGGCCGTGGTCGGCAGGTTCTGGGCGTCGAAGACGGTCGAACCCAGGGGCGAGGCGCCCGAGAAGCCCGAGATCGCCGAGAACGGACGCGCGGCGTTGAAGATCGGCGAACGGTGCGAGTAGTCGAACGACAGCACGGCGTGGCCGCGATCGCCGAACTTGCCGCCGATGGTCAGGTTGACCGAGTTCGAGTCGGCGTCGTTACGGTCGGATTCGCCGTACTGGACGTCCAGGCGGACACCCTCGAAGTCGTCGTCGAGCAGGAAGTTCAGCACGCCGGCGACGGCGTCCGAACCGTAGGTCGACGAGGCGCCGCCCGTGATGGTTTCGATCGAGGAGATCAGGGCGGTCGGCAGGATGTTGAGGTCGACGACCGACGAGGCGTTGGAGGCCACCAGGCGGCGGCCGTTCATCAGCACCAGGGTGCGGGTCGTGCCCAGGCCGCGCAGCTGCACGTTGGCCTGACCGCCGTTGGACGGGTTGTTCGACGTGGCGTTCGCGGCGGGCGTGAACTGCGGCAGGTCGTTGATCAGGGTATCGATGTTGACCGAACCGGTCGCCTGGAAGTCTTCGGCGGTCACGGTGACGATCGGCGAGTTGGCGACGTAGTCCTGACGGGCGATGCGCGAACCGGTGACGACGATGTCGTCAACGGCGTCGTCCTCCTGGGGAGCGGTCTGCGCCATGGCGGGCGCGGCCATCAGGCTGGCGGCGGCGACGAGGGCCGCGCCGGCGAACATCGAGGTGCCGAGAAGTCGGCGACGGTAGGTGGTGTCGGTCAAAGGGTCTTCTCCATGAGCATTATGTTTTCAGGTCGGACCTTGGGCCCGCCCGTTCCTGACTCGCGCGGACGCAAACCCGGAACTTGCCGCAAGCGTTACCGCACGCCGACGCTCGGTCAATGAGGATGGCCAAAACGCGACGCTTTCGTGAAAGGATGTCACATTCAGACCACGCCCTGACCCCATTGCCGCAATGGGGAAAATATCGCGTAAGAAGCGGGGGATCGCCCTTCTCGAGGATACGGACCATGCGCAAGAAATCATCGTTTCCGACAGTGCTGGTGCTTGGCTTGGCCCTGGCCGTTTTCGCAGCTCCGATGAGTGTCCATGCGCAGGAGGCGGCGACCACCCGACCCGCGCTGCTTGAGGGTTTGCTGGCCTGTCGGGCGATCACGGCGACCGACGCGCGGCTGGCCTGTTTCGACGCCGCCGCGGCCGCGTTCGACACCGCCGAACAGCAGGGCGAGGTCACGGTGATCGACCGCGTCCAGGCACGCGAGACCCGCGCCCGACTGTTCGGTCTGGACCTCGATACGGCCAATCTGTTCGGCCGCCTGCGACAGGATGACCCGGTCGACGCGATCGAGACGACCCTGACCAGCGGGCGACAGGACGGACGGGGCCAGTGGACCTTCGTTCTGGCCGACGGTTCGACCTGGCGTCAGATCGACATGGAGCGGATCACCAGTCGTGTCGCGCCCGGCGTCCCGGTGCGCATCCGCCAGGGCGCGGTGGGCAGCTACCTGCTGAGCGTCGGCGGCGCACGGTCGGTTCGCGCCCGGCGCGAACGCTGAGCCTGCCGTCAAAGCCGTGACCGGTCATGGCCCCGAATCTCTGGCGCGCCTGCGGATCCTGAAACAGGCGGTAGAGGCTCGTCCCGCGAGCGCCGTGGCGGAGCACAATCTGGCCGCGGCCCTCGGCGACATGGGCGATGCCGAGGGGGCTCTGACAGCGGTCCGGCGCGCCTTCGCCAAGGGCGGCGACGCGCCGGAGACCTGGCTGGTCTTCGCCCGCGCCCTCGTGTCGTCGAGCCGGCTCGCGGAGGCCGAAGACGCCCTGCGCCAGACCCTGATTCGTCGCCCGGACTATGCCGACGCCCTGCGGGACCAGGCCCAGCTGATCTGGATGCGAGGCGGCGACGCCAGTACGGCTCTGGCGGCGATCGACGCCCGGATCCTGTCCGCGCCGACCGCGCCGCTCGTCGGTCTGCGGGCAGGGATCGCGCGAGACATCGTAGGCGACGAGGCGGCCTATCGCGGGCTGGAACCCTGGCTGGCCGGCCCGCACCCCGCCTTCCTCGACGCCACGGCCTCGGTCGCCGCTTCAGGCTTCGACCCGGCCCTGGCCCTCAAGCACGCCGAGGCGGCGACAGCCGCCGCACCGGATGACGCGGAGGCCCGGGTGGCGCGACTGGCGGCCCTGATGGCCTGCGGTCGATCCGGCGAGGCCCTGCCGGGGCTGGAGGCGCACCTCGCGACCGCCCCGGGCGACCAGTACGCCCTGGCCCTGCGCTACGCCGCCTGGCGGGTGCTCGGCGACCCGCGCGCCCTGTCCGGAGAGGACTATCGCAGCCTCACCGCGCCGTTTGATCTGGCCGCGCCCGCCGGCCAGGCTCGCGAGGCATGGCTGGCCGAAGCGGCGGCCGGCCTCCGCACCCTGCACCCCTTTCACGCCCAGCCGTTCGGCCAGTCGATCCGCTCTGGCGCGCAGGCGGCGCTGGACCCGCGCTTCGCCGGCGATCAGGCCATCGATGCGATCTTCGCCGCCCTGACCGACCCCATCGAGCGCTTCATCGGCGCCATGGCCGGCCGGGAGGATCCGATGAGTCGCCGTGCGGGCGGCGGCTTCGAGATCATCGGCGCCTGGTCCGTGCGGCTGACGGCCGGCGGCCGCCACAGCGATCATATCCATCCCAGAGGCTGGGTGTCGTCCGCCCTCTATGTCGAGACACCGGAACCGTCGCCGGATCAGCCGAAGGCGGGCTGGCTGAGGTTCGGCGCCTGTCGGCTGGGCGTCGGGCTGGAACTGCCGCCCGAGCACTGGATCGAGCCGCACCCGGGCCGCGTCGCCCTCTTCCCCTCGTGGATGTGGCACGGCACCGAGCCGTTCACCGGCGGCGGCGAGCGCCTGACCGTGGCCTTCGACGTACAGCCTAAGGCGGGGCTTAGTGAGTAGGGCTTAGTGAGTAGAAATAGGCGCAACAAGTCGGGCCCACTCACTAACCCCTGTTCCTAAGCCCCAAGCCCCAAGCCCTAATCCCTAGATCGGCATCCGCATGATCTCCTGATACGCCGAGATCACCTGGTCGCGCACCGCGATGACGGTTTGCAGCGAGGCCTCGGCGCTGGAGATCGAGGTGACCACGTCGATCATGGAGCCCTGACCCTGGACCGCCTGGGTCATGTTGGTCTCGGCCGCCCGTGTCTGCTGGGTCATGTCGCCCATGACGTTCGACAGCAGTTGCGAGAACTCGGGGCCTCCGCCGGCGGCTGCCGCGCCTGCCGTCGCTCCGCCGGTCCCTTGAGCCTGGGCGTAGGCGCGGGCCGCCATCAAAGGGTTCATCGACATCGATCAGGCCCTATCGTTTCAGGATGTCGAGGGTGCGGCTTTCCATCGACCGCGCCGTCTCGATGACGTTCAGATTGGCTTCGTAGGCCCGCTGCGCCTCGCGCATGTCCATGGCCTCGATCAGGGTGTCGACGTTGGGCCTCAGCACATAGCCGTCGCCGTCGGCGGCGGGATGGGTCGGGTCGTACTCGCGGCGGAAGTCGCTCTGGTCCGGCCGCACCTCGGCAAGGGACACCCCGGTCGCCCCGTCGATGCCGCGCGCCTCGAAGACGGGGATCTGGCGACGATAGGGGGCGCCGCCGGCCGTGGGGGCCGTCGATTCCGCGTTGGCGATGTTCTCGGCGATGATCCGCATGCGCGACTGCTGCGCGGTCAGGGCGGAGGCGGCGACGGCCATGGCGCTGTTGCGCGGCGCGCCGTTGCGGCCATGGATGGGGTCGGTCATGCGGCGCTTTCCTTACGGCTCATCGGCCCGGGACCTTCGCCGCCAGGGTGATCATGGCCATCGACTTGGTGTAGAGGCCGATCGCGGCGTCATAGGCCATGCGGCTCTCGGCCATCTTCAGCATCTGCTCCTCGACCACCACCGCATTGCCGTCGAGCGTGGTCTCGGAATCGGGCGAGGCCTCGGAGGTAAAACGGGCCACCGGCGCGCCGTTCGGTCCACCGACAGGCATGTGCCCGGACGAGGTCTGCACCATGCGCAGCCCGCCCCCATCCCTCATGGCGGCTGCGAAATCGCTCGGCGCCCTCAGGTCGCGCCCGACGTAGCCCGGCGTATCAGAGTTGGCGACGTTCTGGGCGATCAGGCGCTGGCGCTCGTCGAGCCAGGTCATGCGACCCTTGATCTGGCTCAGAAGGGGGATGTCGGCGACGCCCATCGGGATCGTGTCCTTGCTCGATGGGCAGAAAATGCCGCCTCTATGGTTAACGAGGGCTTATCTAAACGAGGCGTTAACCACGTTGGTTAAAGGTCCCCGCGTCTGCCGGGGCCCTTTCCGAATGAACTTCCTCGATCTCGCGCGCGCCATCTTCGGCCTCGCCTTCACCCTCGGTCTGATCGGCCTGGCCGCCTGGGCCGCGCGTCGCTACGCGCCCCAGCTGATGGCGAAGCTGAACGCCGAGCGCGGTGAACGCCGGCTCAAGGTCGTCGAAACCCTGGTCCTCGACCCCGCCCGCCGTCTGGTTCTCGTCCAGATCGACGACGAAGAGCGGCTGCTCCTGCTCGGCGAGGGCCGCGAGCTGATCGAACCGCGAGGCGCAGAGAAATGAGCCGCCGCGCGAACACCCCTGCCCGTCGGGCGAGGGAAAAGCTCTTCGTGATGCCGACCCGCGCGGAGTTCATGAACGCGCTCAAGCTTTCAGCCATCACCACCCTGCTCTGCCTGATGTGGCCGTTGGCCGCCTTCGCCCAGGATGCGGCGGCAGCCGGGGGCGCGGGGGCGGCGATCAACGTCGATCTCGGCACCGGGGCCGGGCTGACCGAGCGCGTCGTCCAGCTCGTCGGTCTGATGACCGTCCTGTCGCTGGCCCCGTCGATCGTGATCATGACCACCAGCTTCGTGCGGATCATCGTGGTGCTGTCGTTGCTGCGGACGGCGCTGGGCATGCAGCAGTCGCCGCCAAACGCCGTCCTGGTGTCCCTGGCCCTGTTCCTGAGCGCCATCGTCATGGCCCCGACGTGGCAGGACGCCTATGATTCGGGCATCCGCCCCCTGATGGATCAGCAGATGGAGCTGCCTCAGGCCTTCGATCTGGCGTCGGAACCTGTGAAGACTTTCATGCTCGCCCAGGTAGACCAGGGAGACCTCGCCCTGTTCACCCGACTGAGCCGTCTGGAGGCCCCCACGACGGCTGCGGAACTGCCTCTCAGGGTGATTGTGCCAAGCTTCATGATCTCGGAGTTGAAGAAGGCCTTCGAAATCGGATTTCTCCTTTTCGTTCCGTTCCTTGTGATCGATCTGGTGGTCGCCAGCGTGCTCATGTCCATGGGTATGATGATGCTCCCGCCGGTGGTGATTTCACTCCCGTTCAAGTTGATCTTCTTCGTCCTCGTGGATGGCTGGAGACTGGTCGCCGGAAGCCTCGTCGAGAGCTTCCGACAGGCCTCCGGAGCGGGCTAGATCCCCACCCTCAAAGGCTTTCAGCGCCAAAGGCGCTTGCCAAGTCGCCCAAAAGGCGTGTTGATCCCCTCGTCGTCGCCCCGGGAATCGGGGCGAGCTTTTCGGGAAACGACCCATAATGACCACTCAAGCTGAACTCATCGCCGCCGTCGCCAAGGACGCGGGCGTGTCGCAGGCCGACGCCGGCCGCGTGCTGGAAGCCATCGTCAAGAACATCCACTCGTCGCTGACCGGCGGCGGCGATGTCCGCATCTCCAACCTGGGCGTTTTCGACACCGCCGCCCGCGCCGCCCGCGAAGGCCGCAACCCGGCGACGGGCGCGACCATCAAGATCGCCGCCTCAAAGGCCGTGCGCTTCCGCGTGTCGAAGCCGCTCAAGGATGCGGTCAACAAGTAAGACTGTAAGCCTTTAGCCGCCCGCGGGAGCCGCGGCGGCTGGAGCATTCGGACGGGCGGGCGTCGCGGCAGCGCGATTCCCGCCCGTTCTTTCTCTGAGCTGGGTCTTCATCTGATTGACCCAGCCGGTGAAGGTGTCGGCGCCGGCGGTCAGACCCGCGAAGTCCTGGGCGTTCGCCGCCCCCTCCATCCCGTCCAGACCGTCCAGGGCGATGCGCAGAGCCGCCCCCGACCGCGCCCGATCCTTGAACGGCGCATAGTTCCGCGACAGTCGCGAGAGGGCGCCCGCATCGTGCGCCAGCGAATAGCCGACGCCGGCCCGGATCACCCGGCTCTCCTCGTCCGGCGTCAGGGCTGCGGCCGTGTTCGTATAGCGGTCGCCCATCCGCGATTCATAAAGCGCCGCCGCCCCGGCCCAGTTCTCCTGTTTCCAGAAGATGTCGGCCCGCACCTGCTGCGCCTCGGCGCTGCGGTCGCCATCCAGAGTTTCCAGCGCGTGGTCGTAGCGGCCGAGATCCATCAGGGCCCGCGCCTCCAGCGCCCGGCGCTCCGCGGACAGGGCAGTCGGCAGAAGCGTGGTGCGCGACGACCACAGGGCCTGCAATGCCGGCTCGGGCTGGCGATCCATCAGCAGCACCGTCGCCAGCGTCGTCGCGACCTGGGCCTTGGCCACGCCCTCGAGGCGGTTGTCGACCTGGTACTTCAGCAGCTCGGCGGCCTGATCGAGGAGGTCGACGTCGACCAGCCGGCGGGCCAGACGGCGCACCATCTCGTCTCCGTCGGCGCCCACGGGCGTCAGGTCGCGGAAGTCATAGAACAGGGCCAGGGCCTGCACCGGCTGCAGCCCGTCGGCCGCGCCGTCGAGGAACAGGGCGCGGAAGGCGTTCGACAGGTCGGACTGAAGTTCTACCGCCCCCGGCAAATCCCCCAGCCGCTTGCCCGCGCCGCGCAGCGTGTCGAGCGCCTCGCGATAACGGCCCTGCGACAGATAGAGGCCGCCCAGGGTCCGGATCACCGACAGCTCGGTCGCGTCGCCTCGCCAGCGCCACTTCAACTGCTCCAGCTGGGCCGCCGCCGCCGTCGGCGTCATCGTGCCCTTGGCCAGCTCGATACGGATCACCCCCAGCTTGGCCGGGGTGGCGATGCCGTCCAGCGGCGCACGGCCCACGGCCTTGAAGACGGCCAGCGCACGATCGGTCGCGCCTTCCAGCTCGAACAGCCGCGCCTGCACCAGACGGGCGGTCAGCTGGTCGGCCGCGGGCGCGTTCTGGGAGAAGCTGTAGGCCAGCAGGGACTTCGCGGCGTTCAGGTCGCCGGTCTCCAGCGCCGCCATGGCGTGGGCCGCGCCGAACCGGGCGCGCCAGATCGGCGGGAAGTCGTCGATGGCGGTCGCGCCGCCCGCGAAGGCCCGGCGGGCCTCTTCCCAGTCGCCCTGTTCGGCCGCCAGCCAGCCCTGCCAGACCTTGGTCGAGGGATCGCCGGCCAGGGCGCCCGACGAGAAGTCCAGCGTCGCCTCTTCAAGCCGCCCGATTGAGGCGCGCGCCGCGCCGCGCAGGCCGCGCAGCTCCGGCTCGCCCTGCAACGACGGCGTCTCGGCGAACATGGCGTTGACCACGCCGATGGCCTCGAACCCCAGACCGGATCCGACGAGGAACCGCGTCAGGGCCAGGCGATCCTCGATCGGGGCGCGCGGATTGTCCGAGGCCGCGATGGATTCCTGCGCCGCCGCGTCCTGAAGCTTGCGATAACGGGAGGAGAAGCCCTCCTCGCCCGTGTCGGCCCATTCAGTCAGAATCAACGCAGGGAACTCGGCCTTCCTCGGCGCATGGTCCTCAGGCGGCGCGGCCGCATCGAGCGCCATCGACGGCGGCGACATCGTCAGGCCGCCGGGCCGCGTCAGGGTGACCAGGTCACCCTCGGCCTTGATCGACAGGTCGTCGGTCGGGGTCTCGACCGCCAAACCCTGTGCCGTCGGCAACAGGGTCAGGTCGACGGTGCGGCGCTCGTCGGCGAACCCCTTGCCGGGCGCCAGGGCCGTGACGGCCGCGAACCGGTCGCCGACCATCGGATCGGTCAGCCAGACGGTCCTGGTCGCCCCGGCCATATGCGCGACCAGGCTGGCCTCGGCCGTGTCGTCGCGATCGACCGCCACGCTGGTCGTGGCCGCGGTCGGCCCGCCGATGACGATCCTCCAGGTCGCGCCTTCTCCGACGGCGGAGACGGCCAGACCTTCCGGGGCCGGGATGCGAACGGCGGTGTAGTCGGGGCCCATGGCCCAGCGCGCCTGTCCGGCAGGCCCGAGGTCGTGCGCCTTCGACATGTCCATGCGGGCGGCTGTGTCGAACACGACCCAGACCGCATCGCCACGCCGGAACACGGCGGCCCCCACCGGCGCGCCCCAGGCGAAGGACAGGCTGACCTGTTCGGCGGTCTTCATCACCACCACCGGCACCGCGCCGCCCGTAGGCACGGCGGCCCCGGCGGGCGCGGCCGGCGCCGCTCCGGCGGGATAGAGGTTCAGCCAGACCGCGCCGTCGGCGCTGCCGGTGCGGGCGTCCGCCCCCTCGGCCAGGGTGATGACCAGTTCGGTGGCGTCCAGCGCCGCCCGGGTCTCGACCTTCTCCACGCCCGGAGGCGGATCGACCTTCAGCCGGCTGACGTCGGGCGCGGCGGTGGAGCCGATGCGAACGACAACGACCTGGCCGTCCCGACGCACCCGCGAGCGCGATCCGACGATCCCGGCGAACTCCACGCGGGTGAAGCCCTCATTGGCCCCGACGCGGATGGTGATGGGATCCAGAGCTGCCGCGGCTTCCTGGGCGAAGGCGGGCACGACGGCACCGGCGATCGGGGCGAGCGCGATCGTCCCCGCAGCGCCGAGCGCCGCCGTGGTCCTTCCGATCGCGGTGCTGGTGCGCGCGCCTGCCATTCGCGCGCACACTCGCGCGATCGCCCTTTAGGCGCGGTTAACGGGGTGTGACCGAACGCCCTCTTGCGGCCTTGCATCAGAGCGCCGACCTGAACGGCGTCAGGAGCCGTCATGACCACCCCGCCAGAGCCCGCCTATCCCCGCCTGTCGACCCTCTCGACCGGCCTGCGTTGCCGTTGCCCGCGCTGCGGCGAGGGGCCGCTGCTCAAGGGCTATCTGACCATTCGCCCGTCATGCCCGGCCTGCGGTCTGGACTACGGTTTCGCCGAGCCCGCCGATGGCCCGGCCTTCTTCGCCATGTCGGCCATCGGCGTCCTCGGCATGATGGCCTTCATGGCGTTCGAGTTCACCGTCCACCCGCCGATCTGGGTCCATTTCGCCTTCACCTTCCCCCTGATCGCGGCCGCCTGCCTGCTGGTCCTGCGCCCCTTCAAGGGCTGGCTGGTGTCCGAGCAATACGTCCACAAGGCCGCTCCGCCCGAGTGGGAGAGCATCGGCGGCCATGGCGAAGGGTCGAAGTGGCGGTGACGGCGAGCGAGGGCGAGGTTGCACAAATTCTCAGCGAGGAGCTCAGCTCCGCTCAACAGGTCGCGAGTTGGAAAGCGCAGAAGCGCGATGTGTTTGATTCCGCGCTGACGACTGGGGAATCAATCCGGATCGCCAAGCGCCTGGGCGCTGTACAGGGCGATCTGTTGAGCCCGCACCTCAAGATTATCTATCCGCCGGGGGGATGGGGTCGCCACGATCTCACTGAGACACTTTTGGAACTAGCCGCATTGGTTGGACCAAGCGCTACCGAGGCATGGTTCCGGCAGCTTCTGCTACTCGAAACCAGCCCTGTAAGAGCATTTGCGGCACTACACCTACTTGCGGTTGATTTGCCGGTCCGTATTGGTAACCTGACAATTGCCCCGCTCAGCGAACTGCCTGACTGGCCTGCGATGCAGGAGTGGCAACTCCGCATGTTCAGGACCGGACTTTACCCGGAATCCGTCGCGTTTAGGGATTTTCCAGCTCAGCCATGGCGGGTCGCTGACGATGGCGATAGTGCGCCCGTCCTAGCCTCCTTCGAAGATTGGCTTCTTGAGCTTGAGGAAGTCTGCGATCTGATAGCCTGTGTCTCCGCAGGCGCGCCATCGATTGGCGAGTCACTCTACCTCTACACCGATCCGATTTTGCGGCCTCTCGGATTGCAAAACGGCTGGTCGATCGGACGGAGTGATAGCTTCGGTAGGTCCGCAACTTTTGATCAAAATGTGTTGGCTTTCGTGCAGTCTTTTGCCGCTTTGCCGGCCGGCGATTTCCGCCGCAGTCTTCGGCTTTCTGCCGGCCGCGTGAGTCTGTCGAAGAGACGACGATCCCTAGCGGATAGGGCCGTTGATCTTTCCATTGCTTTCGAAGCAATCCTGAATCCGGGACACCAAGACATCACCTACAAGTTGGCACTGAGGACGGCTCTTTTTGTCGCCAATACTGTCGAGGAGCGCGGGGAAATCCGGGACACGATGAAACGCTTCTATGGTGTCCGAAGCAAGGTCGTCCACGGTAACGCGCTGTCTTCTCCCGCTGCCGCTGCGGCGCTAATCGATGCTGCTGAAGCCGTCTGTCTTCGATTGATGGGCAAACTGATCGCTCGCGGAACCGCGCCAGATTGGGAAGCTATTGAGCTAGGGGCACGCGACCCTGATCGCAGACCGTCAGACGGCGTCGATGGAGATCGAGTCTAGCCGTATTAGCGATTTGGCGACCCCGGAGGGACTCGAACCCCCGACCTCTGCTTTAGGAAAGCCTTGCTCTATCCGGCTGAGCTACGGGGCCACGCGGGCTGTCCCTAGCGGGTTGCGCCCCGCTCCGTAAACCCGTCGAGCGTCGGTAGCCGCGTCCCGGCGAAATCTGTTTGTGGTTAATCGGTCTTAAGATACAATATCTTGGGGTGAACAAATCCCGAATCTGGCCGTGTCGCTGATTCGGTCATGATTCGTTTCGCGCCTGTTCCACCGGATTTCCGTCCGCCGTTAAGCGCCGCCGCGACCGGAGCGCCATCCCCGCGTTGACGACTTAGTTTCGATATGAAACGGTCTGTCCGTCCCGGAGGATCGCCATGTCGTCCACCCCGTCCTGTCTGATCGTCGGCGCCGGAGACGGGGTCGGAGCGGCCATCGCCCGCGCCTTCGCCAAGGAAGGCCTCGCGGTCTGCGTTACCCGCCGTCCCCGACATCTGGACCAGCTCGAAGCGCTGGCCGCCTCTATCCGCGCCGACGGCGGCCAGGCCCACGCCTTTGGCGTCGACGCCAGGAACGAGGCCGAGATGATCGCCCTGATCGACCGGATCGAGGCCGAGGTCGGCCCGCTTCAGGTCGTGGTCTTCAACATCGGCGCGAACGTCCGCTTCCCGGTTCTCGACACCACAGCCCAGGTCTATTCCAAGGTCTGGGAGATGGCCGCGCTCGCCGGCTTCTTCACGGGCCGCGAGGCCGCCCGCGTCATGGCCCCGCGCGGCAGGGGCTCGATCCTGTTCACCGGGGCCACGGCCTCGATGCGTGGCGGCGCGGGCTTTTCCGCCTTCTCCGGCGCCAAGGCGGCCCTGCGCCAGCTGGCCCAGAGTCTGGCCCGGGAGATGGGGCCGCAGGGTCTCCACGTCGCCCACGTCGTGGTGGACGGAATGATCGACGGAACCTTCGCCCGCTCCCTCGTCCCCGACATCCAGCCCCTGCTGGACGACGACACAATTCTGAAGCCCGACGAGATCGCGAAGACCTATGTCTGGCTGCACAACCAGCAACGCAGCGCCTGGACGTTCGAACTCGACCTGCGTCCGTGGAAGGAAACCTGGTGATGGCCAAGACGATCGACTTTATCTTCGATTTCGCCAGCCTGAACGCCTACCTCGCCGAGCGCGCCCTGCCCGAACTGGTCGGGCGGACCGGCGCGACGGTCAACGTCATCCCCTGCCTGCTGGGCGGCATCTTCAAGGCTACGGGCAACCAGGCGCCGTTCAGCGCCTATGCCGGGATCAAGGGCAAGCTCGACTACGAAATGCTGGAGATCCGCCGCTTCGTGAAAGCGCACGGGCTGGAGGATTTCCAGATGAACCCGCACTTCCCGGTCAACAGCCTGCTCGCCATGCGCGGTCTGTGCGCCTGCGAACCCGGCGACGAGTTCGACCGCTATCTCGACGCGGTCCTCGCCGGCTTCTGGGAGCGGGGCCTCCTCATGTCAGACCCTGAGGTCCTGTCCTCGGTGCTGGTCGAGGCCGGCCTCGATGCCGAACGCCTGATCGCCCTGGCCCAGACCGACGCGGTGAAGGCGAAGCTGGCCGACAACACGGCCGCGGCCGTCGAACGCGGCGCCTTCGGAGCCCCCACCTTCTTCGTCAGCGACGAGATGTTCTTCGGCAAGGAACGGCTGGGTCAGATCGAGGCGCTGTTGACGTAGCGGCGGCCGGGGAATGGAAGCCGGTTCATCACAAAGGACACCACGGAGGCACAAAGGACACGACGAGGTCGAGTAGGCTTTGAGATCCCAACGCGCCTTGTGATGCTTAGTTGGCGGCGAAGCCGCCCTTGGTCATTTGCGCGTCCGTCAAAGCGCCTGAGCAAAGATATTCAAGCAGGCACTGTATCGTCGTGTCCTTTGTGCCTCCGTGGTGTCCGTGGTGATGAACCCCTTCCCACCTGACGCCCCTCCTTCCCGTCTTGAGGAACCCCAACCGAATCGCCACCTTATCAAGACCATGAGCGACCGCCCCACCGGCCTCGCCCCGTCCCGCGTCGTCGCGGTGCTGGGGCCGACCAATACCGGCAAGACCCACCTCGCGGTCGAGCGGATGCTGGGCCACGCCTCGGGCATGATCGGCCTGCCGCTGCGGCTGCTGGCGCGCGAGATCTATGAGCGGATCGTCAAATTGCGCGGCGCCAACGCCGTCGCCCTGATCACGGGCGAAGAGAAGATCATCCCGCCCCGGCCCCATTTCTGGGTCTGCACCGTCGAGGCCATGCCGCTGGAACGCGAAGTCGAGTTCCTCGCCATCGACGAGATCCAGCTCGCCGCCGACCCGGAACGCGGCCACGTCTTCACCAGTCGCCTGCTCCACGCCCGCGGCCGGTTCGAGACCATGTTCCTGGGCGCCGCGACCATGGCGCCCCTGATGCGCCGCCTGATCCCGGATCTGGAGATCGTCACCCGCGAGCGTCTGTCCAACCTGACCTATGCCGGGTCAAAGAAACTGACCCGCCTGCCCCGCCGCAGCGCCATCGTCGCCTTCTCGACCGAGCAGGTTTACGCCATCGCCGAACTGATCCGGCGCCAGCGCGGCGGCGCCGCCGTCGTCATGGGCTCGCTCTCGCCCCGCACCCGCAACGCCCAGGTCGGCCTGTTCCAGTCGGGCGAGGTCGACTTCCTCGTCGCCACCGACGCCATCGGCATGGGGCTGAACATGGACGTCGACCATGTCGCCTTCGCCGGGATGCGAAAATTCGACGGCCGCCGCACCCGCTGGCTGCACGCCCACGAGATCGCCCAGATTGCCGGCCGCGCGGGCCGCCACATTCGCGACGGCACCTTCGGCGTGACCGGCGAGGCCGAGGAGCTGGACGAGGACCTGGTCGAACAGGTGGTCGAGCACCGCTTCGACCCCATCCAGGCCATCGAGTGGAGGAACGCCCGGCTCGACTTCGACACCCTGCCCGACCTCCTGCGGTCCCTGGTGCAGACGCCCAACGTCCACGGCCTCAAGCTGACGGGTCAGGCGCGGGACGAGACCCTGCTGCGCCGCGCCATGCAGGACGACGAGGTCAAACGCATCGGCCGTTCGCGCGGCACCATCATGCGGCTGTGGGAAGCCTGCCAGCTGCCCGATTTCCAGAAGACCACGCTGGAGGAGCATGTCCGCCTGTCGCGCGACGTCTTCCACGCCCTGACCGGCAAGCGCGGTCGCTTGACCGACGACTGGTTCGCCCCCCGTTTCGCCGAGGTCGACCGCGACGACGGCCAGATCGACCAGCTCTCGGCCCGGCTCGCGGGGGTCCGCACCCTCTCCTACATCGCCAACCGGCCGGACTGGCTGGAGGGGAACAAGGGCTGGCGCGACCGTACCCGCGCGCTCGAGGACCGCCTGTCCGACGTCTTGCATGAGCGGCTGACCGCCCGCTTCGTCGACCGCAAGACCACCGCTTTGATGCGATCCCTGCACGACCGCGAGGCTGCGATGGCCGAGGTCGCCGACGACGGCGTCGTCACCGTGGACGGCGAGGCGGTCGGCCATCTGGAAGGTGTGCGCTTCGCCGTCGCCTCCGGCGGTTCGGCCCTCGCCGACCGCACCCTGAAGACTGCAGCCCTCCGCGCCGTCGGTCCCGAGATCGCCCGCCGCCTCGGCAGGCTGGCCAGCGACGGCGACGACGCCTTCTCGGTCACGCCCGACGGAGACGTCCTGTGGTCCGGCGCCCTGGCCGCGAAGATCATCAACACCGAACCCTTCAGCCCCCGCGTCCGCCTGATCGGCGACCTCGGCCCGCAGGCCGCCCGCGACCGGGCCCAGCGCCGCATTGAGGCCTGGCTGGCGTCCGAGGCGGGCCGGGCGCTGCGCGACCTGCGTCGCCTGAAACAGGCCGTGGAATCCGGCGCACTCAAGGGTCTCCCGCGCGGCATCGCCTTCCGCCTGATGGAGGCCGGCGGCGTCATCGACCGCCGTGACGTCGAACGCGACCTCGCCGCCCTCAGTCAGGTCGAGCGCCGCACGATCAAGACCTTCGCCATCCGCGTCGGAACCCACTCCGTCTGGCTGCCCGGCGCCCTCAAGCCGCGCGGCCGCGCCCTGTCCCAGGCCTTCGCCGCCGCCGAACTCTTCCGCGCCCGACCCGCGGGCCTGACCCTCCTCCCCATCCCCGCCCCATCGATGCGCGCCCTGTCCGCCTTCGGCGTCCGCGCCGCCGGCCGCTGGGCCGTCCCGGTCGAGGACCTCGAACGCGCCTCCGACCTGCGCCGCGAGACCAGGGGCAGCCTCTCCGACGACGCGCTCAAATTCCTCGGCTGGACCGCCGGCGACGCCAGGGCCATCTGGACCGCCCTGAAGACCGTCCGCGCCCAGATGCCTGACCGCGAGGGCAAGCCGGTCGCCGTGATCAAGGACTCGCCCTTCGCAAAGCTGGCCGAACTGACCGCTCCGCCCCAGCCCGCGCGGCGGAAGCGGCCGAGGCGGAAGAAGGTGGCGATATCGTGAGCTCGGCCAGGTCGGATCGAGATTGCCGCCCTGGCGGTATCAGCGAAGGATTTGGCGGCGTTGGCAGTCGAGGTCGCTTGATTTTGGCGGTTCGCCACTTCTGCAATGCCTGCAGTCGTCCAGATTTTTCAGACACCGCATTGACCGCAATCCGCCCCCGATGAGTGACGACAGCATCCGCGTCGATATCTGGCTGTGGCGCGCGCGGTTCGCCAAAACGCGCGGCATCGCCGCCGACCTCGTCGAGCGCGGCGCGGTGCGGCTGACCCATCACGGCAAACAGACCCGGCTCGACAAGCCCAGCCGCTGCGTCCACCCGGGCGACGACCTGACCTTCGCGCTGAACGGCAGGGTCAACTCGGTGCGGATCCAGGCGCTGGGCGAACGGCGCGGACCTCCGGCGGAAGCCCGGGCCCTCTATGCCGATCTGGCCGGGGACAAGAGTATTTCTGCAGGCCCGGATTAGCGGCGCTCTGTTGACAGGGAACCCTCGCGGGGTCATCTGCCGGGCCTCTCCCGCCCAAACCTGACCGTCAGTCCCGCCCGCCCATGACCTACATCGTCACCGACGCCTGCGTGAAATGTAAGTTCATGGACTGTGTCGAGGTCTGCCCGGTCGACTGCTTCTACGAGGGCGAGAACTTCCTGGTCATCGCGCCGGACGAATGCATCGACTGTGGCGTCTGTGAACCCGAGTGCCCGGTCGACGCCATCGTGCCCGACACCGAGGACGAGCCGGACGGCAAGTGGCTTCAGGTCAACGCGGAATACGCGAAGTCCTGGCCCAACATCACGGTCAAGGGCACGCCGCCCGCCGACCGCGAACAGTTCGAGCGCGAGACCGGCAAGTTCGAGAAGTATTTCTCGCCCGCGCCCGGCAAGGGCTCCTGACGGTTTCGACCTCCGGCCAGGCTGCGGGGTCAGGAATAGCGACGGTCTGGCAGCCGACGCACGCGACGTTTTGAAATTGCCTCGTTTTGTGATATGTTCCTTCACATTGGGTCGGGCGGAATGCGTTTCATGCGCGCCGCCCGCGTTTGCGACAGAACCTCGTCCATGAAGACGGGGTCGGCCAGAGGTTGGGTGATCCGTTTCCACGACTGACGACTTTGCGTTTCGATCGGCGACCCCCGTCGTCGGTCTTCGAGCAATTGTCTTTCGCGCCTGCGATGACCTGTCCCCTGCGTCCGGGAAAGGAATGACATGACCACCAAGAGCGTTCTGGAATTCAAGGTTGGCGATGCGGTCGTCTATCCGGCGCACGGCGTCGGCAAGGTCGCTGCGGTCGAAACCCAGGAAGTCGCCGGCATGTCGCTGGAGGTCTATGTCGTGACCTTCGACCACGAAAAGATGACCCTGCGCGTCCCGACCAAGAAGGCCAAGACCGCCGGCCTGCGCTCGCTGGCCGCCGACGACGTGGTCACCAAGGCCCTGACGACGCTGAAGGGCCGCGCCCGCATCAAGCGCACGATGTGGAGCCGCCGCGCCCAGGAATACGAAGCCAAGATCAACTCCGGCGACCTGGTCTCCATCGCCGAAGTGGTCCGCGACCTGCACCGCGCCGACTCGCAGCCGGAACAGTCCTACTCGGAGCGTCAGCTCTATGAATCCGCCCTGGACCGGATGGCTCGCGAAGTCGCCGCCGCCAACCGCATCGACAAGGACGCCGCCGTCCAGCTGCTGTCCAAGTCGCTGAGCGCAAAGAAGGCCGTCATCGCCGCCGCCGAAGCCGCCGAGGCCGAAGAAGAAGCAGAAGCCGCATAATCAGCGGTGGATGTCTGAATGCAAAAGGCCCGGTGGAAACACCGGGCCTTTTTCTTGGTCAGAAGTACTCGGCGCCCGCCGGGCAGACTGCCGCCACGCGACGCGCGGTGATCGAGGCCGGCAGATAGGGCGTGCCGCGGGCCAGCTGGGCGCCGCCGGTGAAACGGAAGTTCTCCTGTTGATAGGAACCGCCGAGGCGCACGTTCACGCGACGGCCGCGATGATCGGTGCAGGTGCCCTCGAACCGGGCCGTGCCGCCGCCGACGACGCGGGTCGGATAGACGCACTGCCAGCGACGCGTCGACAGGCCGCCGAAGAAGCGGTTGATCTCCGACGGCCGCACGCATTTCGTCTCGGTCGAGCGGATGCCCACGGCGCTGGTCGTGTACTCCCAGTAGCCCGGCAGAACCTCCGTCGCGGCGGCCTGCGCATGCAGGGCCGACGACGGCGCGGCGAGCAGGATCGCCCCGGCCAGAGCGGGCGCGGCGACAGCGACGGTGCGCATCAGAAGGGGAGGCAGGGTCATCGTGGATCTCATCCTCGGGACAGTCCCGTGAGCTTAAGCATTGAAACGCGGCGATTGAACGACGCATGAACGTCCGGAGGCCGAGACTCGGTTCCAGAGTCCATTCGGCCCGCCAAACCCTTGACGGCGCGGGATCGGTTCCTCTATACGGCCCCCTCTCGCGCGGGGGTCCACCCTCGCGCGCATTCGTTTCATGCGCTCTCCACCGTTCGGAGCCGCGCCACCTCAAGGATTAGACGATGTCGCGTCGTTGCGAACTTACCGGTGTCGGGCCGATGGTCGGCCACTCGGTCAGCCACTCGAACATCAAGACCAAGCGCCGCTTCCTGCCGTCGCTGAAGAAGGTCAAGCTGGCTTCGGAAGCCCTGGGCCAGTCCTACTCGCTGCGCATCTCGAACGCCGCGCTGCGCACCCTCGACTTCAAGGGCGGCCTGGACCCGTTCATCGTCAAGGCCAAGGACGAGCAGCTGTCGGTCACGGCCCAGCGCATCAAGCGTCAGATCAAGGCCAAGCTGGCTGAACAAGCCCCGGCTTAAGTCCTCACGGACCCCGAAATCCGAATGAGGCCGGTGGAAACACCGGCCTTTTTCTTTGCCGTTTGCCCCGTGTCGCGGGTTCGCTAGGTTGGCCCCGAACTCACCGGGGCCTGTCATGATCAAGTTCGCCTGCGCCGCATCCGCGCTCGTCCTTCTGTCTGCAATGCCGGCGATGGCCCAGGACGCCCCGGCGCGCGAGCCCACAGCCTTCACCCTCGAAACCGACAATCCGCGCACGCCGGAGCAGGAGGCTGTCCGCTTCGACAAGGCCGATCTGTCGATCAAGGTCCTGCCGGAGACGAAGTCGATCGAGGGCGTCGCCGTCCTCGACTTCACCGTACTTCAGCCGATCCAGCGCCTTGCCGTCGAACTCGACACCCTGTTCACGATTTCCGAGATCCGGCTGGACGGCGAAGTCGTGCCCGCCGACCGCTGGTCCAACCCCGAGGGTCGCGTCACCGTCGAGGTTCCGGCGGGTCTGGCCGCCGGCGCCACCCCGACCCTGACCATCGCCTGGGCCGGCGCGCCGCGCGTCGCCCCGCGCGCGCCCTGGAACGGCGGCTGGGTCTGGTCGACCGCACCGACCGGCGAACCGTGGATCGGGTCTGCGGTCCAGCTGAACGGCTGCGACCTCGTCTGGCCCTGTATCGACAACTCCAACGCCGAGCCGGGCCAGCTCGACATGCATGTGACCACGCCGGGCAATGTCTCGGCCCCGGGACCGGGCGTATTCAAGGGCATGACCGAGAACGCGGACGGGACGAAGACCTGGAACTGGAGCATCGTCCACCCGAACATCTACGCCGGAATGATCAACCTCGGTCCCTATGAAGAGGTCACGGCCAGCTACGCCAGCCGGTTCGGCAACACGATCCCCATGCACTACTGGCACCTGCGCTCGGACGAGCCGGCCAAGGTCGCGGCCCTGTTCGCCGAGTTCGCCCCCATGCTCGACTTCTTCGAATCGACGATCGGCCCCTACCCGTTCGGCGACTCCAAGATGGGGGTGGTGGAGACGCCCTACCTCGGCATGGAGCATCAGACGATCAACGCCTACGGCAATGCCTACAAGATCGAGACGCGCGGCTACGACACCCTGCTTCAGCACGAGTTCTCGCACGAATGGTTCGCCAACCAGCTGACCAACCGGAACGCCGACGACATGTGGCTGCACGAGGGGCTCGGCTCCTACATGCAGCCGCTCTACGCCCGCTACCTGCACGGCGAGCGCTATATGCAGTCCGAGCTGCAGCACCAGCGCGAAGGGCTAGTCAACGCCTTCCCGGTCGTCTCGCAGACCAACCGGACGGTCAATCAGGTCTACGGCGGCTCGGAGGGCCCCGGCGGCGACATCTATTCCAAGGGTTCGCTGATCGCCCACACCCTGCGGATGACCATCGGCGACGACGACTTCTACGAAGTCATCCGCCGACTGGTGTACGGCCGCCCGGACCCCCGTCCCGGCAACTTCACGCCCCAGACGAGCTCGACGCATGAGATGAACGCCATCGTCAATTCTGTGACAGGTCGGAACTACGACTGGTTCTTCCAGACCTATCTCTACGAAGCCGGCCTTCCTGTCCTCACCCAGACGCGCGAGGGCGATCACCTGACCCTGGCCTGGACCACCGACGGCGGCGGCGACTTCCCCATGCCGGTGGAGGTCGAGGTCGACGGTGAGCTCCGGACCGTGCCCATCCCCGACGGCAGCGCGACGATCACCGTCCCGGTCGGCGCCACGGTCCTGATCGACCCCCAGAACAAGCTGCTGCGCCAGCTCGACGTCATCGACCGCTGGCAGGCTTGGAACCGCGCCGAACGCGAACGGGCCGCCGCCGAACGCCTCGCCCGCTCCGCGAGCTGAGACCCTGATGCGCCACACCCTGACCGCTCTCGCCGCCGCTTCGTTGCTGGCGGGTCCCGCCTTCGCCCAGGACGCAGGGCCGCGCGAGACCACGCCCTTCACCCTGATGACGGATCAGCCGCGCACACCGGAACAGGAGGCCCTGCGCATCGACCTCGTCGATCTGGCGATCAAGGTCATCCCGGACGACAAGGCAATCGACGCCGCCGCGACCCTGACCTTCACCGCAACGGCGCCGGTCGAGAGGCTGGTGGTCGAGCTGGACACGGTGTTCGACGTCTCCGCCGTCACCGTCGACGGCCAGGCCGTGACCGGCTGGACCAATCCCGAAGGCCGGATGACCGTGCCACTGTCCCGGCCGTTGGCAGCGGGCCAGTCGGCCACCCTGCGCATCGCCTATTCGGGCCACCCCCGCGTCGCCCCCCGCGCGCCCTGGAACGGCGGCTTTGTCTGGTCCACCGCCCCCGGCGGCGAACCCTGGATCGCCACCGCCGTCCAGGGCGAAGGCTGCGACCTGTTCTGGCCGTGTATCGACAGCCCCTTGGCCGAGCCCGGCCGGGTCGATCTGCACATCACCGTTCCGACCGGCCTGTCCGCCCCGTCGAACGGCCGCTTCCTCGGCACGGAAGACCACGGCGACGGCTGGACCACCTGGAACTGGTCGGCGGCCCAGCCCAACACCTACGCCATCGCCCTGAACATCGGCCCGTACGTCGAGCTCAAGACCGACTACCGCAGTCGCTTCGGCAACACCTTCCCGATGTCCTTCTGGCATCTGAAGTCCGACGACCCCGAGCGTGCCGCCGCCCTGTTCGCCGAGTTCCCGCAGCAAATGGACTTCTACGAGGCTACCGTCGGCCCCTTCCCGTTCAGCGACGAGAAGATGGGTGTCGTGGAGACCCCGCACCTGGGCATGGAGCACCAGACCATCAACGCCTACGGCAACAGCTACCGGCTGGACGGCAAGGGTTACGACTGGCTGCTGCAGCACGAGCTGGCCCACGAGTGGTTCGGCAACCAGATGACCAACTCGAACGCCGACGACATGTGGCTGCACGAAGGGCTCGGCTCCTACATGCAGCCCCTGTACGCCGCTTGGCTGCACGGCGACCGCTACATGCAGACCGAGCTGGCCGAACAACAGCAAGGTCTGATCAACCGCTTCCCGGTCGTCTCGGGCGACCTGAAGACTGAAGCCGAGGTCTATGACGGAGACATCGGGCCGGGGAACGACATCTATTCCAAGGGCTCGCTGATCGCCCATTCGCTGCGGATGCTGATCGGCGACGAGGCCTTCTTCCGCGCCGTGACGACTCTGGTCTATGGCCGTCCCGATCCACGCCCCGGCAATTTCGAGCCAATCTATCGCTCGACGCCGGACTTCCTGCGGATCGTCAACGACGTCACCGGCAAGGACTACGGCTGGTTCTTCCGCGGCTACCTCTATCAGGCGGCTCTGCCGGTCCTGAACGAGACGCGCGAAGGCGACACCCTCAACCTGTCATGGACGACCGGCGACGGCGCGGCCTTCCCGATGCCGCTCGAGGTGTCGGTGGGCGGTCAGGTCCGGACCGTGGCCATGACCGGTGGCCGGGGCTCGTTGCGGGTCCCTGCGGGCGCGCACGTCGTGATCGATCCGCAGAACAAGGTCCTGCGCCGCCTCGACTTCGTCGAAACCTATCAGGCGCGCAGAAGGTCCGATCGCGCCTCGACGGAATAGGCGCCGACCGCTTCGGCGGTGATCGACTGGCTGACCAGTTCGCAGCTTCCCTGGGTCGACAGGAAGGCGATGTCGGCGGCGTCGCGGCCGCAGGCGATCCGCACCAGCCCCTCGATCGGCGCCAGTCCGGTCGGATCGACCAGCCACCAGCCGTTCGACAGCCAGATCTCGAAGATGGCGTGAAAGTCCGGCGGATTCAGCTGGTGCGCATAGGCGCTGACCGCGCGCGCCGGAATGCCCGAAGCCCGGCACAGGGTGATGCCCATGTGGGTGAAGTCGCGGCAGACTCCGGCCCGGTCGATGAAGGTCCGTGACGCCGTCGTCTCGGAGTCCGACACGCCGCGTT
The DNA here is from genome assembly GCF_965278935.1 of Brevundimonas sp. Taxonomy (GTDB): domain Bacteria; phylum Pseudomonadota; class Alphaproteobacteria; order Caulobacterales; family Caulobacteraceae; genus Brevundimonas. The sequence continues at coordinate 3,009,649 of NZ_OZ257124.1, forward strand.
CGTAGTCGATGTTCTCGGTGATCCAGTTGAGGATGGCCAGCACCCGTTCGCCACCTGTCGTATCGCCGAACTGCCGCTCCACGAACCGGCCGAACTGATCCGAGGGGCAATAGCGGCTGGGCCACAGATAGGTCAGGACCTCGGCCGGCAGGTCGTTCCAGTCGTGCTGGGTCACACCGGGCGGCAGACCCAGCAGGGACCCATTGTCGACCACCGCCTCATAGGTCAGTGCGACTTCGCCGTTCAGCCGCGCGCGCAGGGTGCGGGCCCCGAATTCGGTATCCTCGTCCTCGTGCAGGTCCTGCGGAGGGGTGACCGTCAGCCGCTCTTCCAGGATGTCCTGACCCGGCCAGTGCGCGACCTGAATCTTGTAGATCGCGTCGGTCGGGGGATCGAAGCGATAGACGAGTTCGGCGCGGACGCGGATTTTCATGGACGACCTGATGTGAGGGGCGAGCCGTCAACGCCGCGCACGGGCGGCCGTTCCGGATCGGGCAGCGACCTCTAGCGGGATCGGAGGGCGGAAGCGAGGCGCCCGACTGGGGGTGCGACTTGAGGGCGGATTGTCGCAAGCTCGAACGCCGCCCCTCCGTCATGACGGAGGGAGAACCAGGCCCATACCCATCAACGGATCGTCTGAATTCATCAACGGATTCAACGCTCGGATCTAACGAGAGCCTTTATTTCAGGCGCCCCTCAAAACCGTGAGACACTGCCTCCGGTCTTTGACATCCCCATCAAGCCACCCACCGCCGATGTAGACTCTGTAGACTCTGTCGACTCCATTTTTGGAGTCGCACGCAGGCTCTACGGCTCCAGCTCGATGTCCCAATAGAGGTAGTCTAGCCAGCTCTGGTGCAGGTAGTGGGGTGGGAACCGGCGTCCCGCGTCCTGGAGCTGGAAGGCGTTGGGGCGGTTGGGGGCGCGTCGGATCGGCATGTGCGCCTGCTGCGGCGTCCGCCCGCCCTTCCTCAGGTTGCAGGGCGAACAGGCGGCGACGATGTTCTCCCACGTCGTGCGCCCGCCCCGGCTGCGCGGGATGACATGGTCGAACGTCAGTTCGGCCGTGTCGCCGCAGTACTGGCAGGTGAAGCCGTCGCGCAGGAAGACGTTGAAGCGGGTGAAGGCCGGGCTGCGGTTCTGGTCGACGTAGCTCTTCAGCGCGATGACGCTGGGGATCTGCATCTCCATCGACGGACTGCGCACGACCCGGTCGTAGACCGACACCACGTCCACGCGATCCTGATAGACCGCCTTCACCGCCTCTTCCCACGGCCACAGCGACAGCGGGTAGTAGGACAGCGGGCGGAAGTCGGCGTTCAGCACCAGGGCCGGAAAGCCGGACGGCGGCTTGTGAAGGACCTGCATCAGATCCTCCCGCTCACGCCGGAAATCGAGGAAATCGGACTGAAGACGTCTCTCCTTCTCTCTAGTGGGCTGAGCCTATCCCCGATTCGCCTTCGCCGCCATGACGGCCATGCAGCGGTTTCATGACGTGCCTTTCCGGATCAGGCCGCCAGGGAAGGCCGGCAGGCTCCAGCCCCAGGCCAGAGCGCCTGCACGCAGGCCGAACCCGATCGGCGCCGCGATCGCCGCGGCCGGCCAGTGGTCTATCCCGAACTGTCTCGCCACGACATAGATGGTCGCCGCCAGCAGGGCCGCCGAGATGGTGATCTCCCGCCTGAGCAGGATCGACGGCTGGCCCGCGAGAATGTCCCGAACGATGCCGCCGAAGCAGGCCGTCAGCGCACCCATGACGATGCAGATCAGCGGCGGCACCCCGAACGCCTCCGCCTTGGCCGCGCCCAGAACCCCATAGGCGCCCAGCCCGATCGCATCGAGCCAGAGCAACGCCCGGAACCGCCAGGCCCCGGCGCCCACCAGCCACACCGCCAGCGCCGCAGTGAGGCAGACGGCGATGTATCGCCAGTCCTGCACCCAGAACACCGGCGCATCGATCAGGAGATCCCGCAGGGTCCCGCCGCCCACGCCCGTGATCGCGCCGAAGAAGGCGAAGGTGACGAGGTCGTGCTTCTCGCGCGCCGCCGCCAGGGCGCCGGTCGCCGCGAATACGGCGACGCCCGCGAAGTCGAGCGCCCCCAGCACCGTCTCCGGATGGGCGAGCGCGGGGCTCAGAATCGCAGGATCGACGAGTGCATTCACGAACTTCTCTGTTCCTTACCGTCTCGCGCGCCGCGCTCGTTTACGTCAGCGGCGGGTCTAGCACGATCTCGCCCTTCTTCACCCCGACGTACCAGGCCCAAAGCAGGTGAACGGCCGCGCCCCGATGCGGCCGCCACATCTCGGCGCGGGCATAGGCGGCCTTGGTATCGGGCCGGTGCTCCAGCCGGTCCGCCCATTTGATCGCCTCCTGCAAGGCGATGTCCCCGCCCGGAAACACATCCAGCCGGCCGTCGCAGATCAGCAGATAGGCTTCCGCCGTCCACAGGCCGACGCCCTTCAGCGACACCAGGGCCGCGATCGCCGCCTCGTCGTCCAGCGTCGACAGGTGTTCGAGGTCGACTGTCCCATCCAGCTGCGCCCGCGCGATGCCCTGACCATAGGTGGCCTTCTGCCGCGACAGCCCCATCCCCTTCAGGCTTTCCAGATCGTGCGCCAGCAAGGTCTCCGGCGTGATCTCGCCCAGCCCCGCCTGCAACCGCGCCCAGACCGACGCCGCCGAGGCCAGCGACACCTGCTGGTCCACGATCATCCGGAACAGGCCGGGAAAGCCCCGATCCCCGACGCGCCAGTCGAACGGCGCCGTCTGGACGTGAGCCCGGGCCAGAGCCGGGTCGATGCGGACCAGTTCCTCGCGCGCCGCAGCCAGTTGTTCGGGTGTCAGAGGCATTGCGGTCCAGTCGACAAAGGTCGGGTCGGACCCTAGCGTCCGCCCATGCTCAGTCTGGACGATCTTCTGGCCCCGATCACGCCTTCGGTGTTCCACGCCGACTATGACGACCGGAAACCGCTGCACATTCCAGCAAGCACGGGGCCGGCCGCCCCCGGCGTCCCGAAATACGTCCTGCTCGACTGGGCTCTGCAACAGCCGCGTCTGGCGCTGGAGGACATGATCGCCCGGTTCAACTTCGTGCCGGAGGCGGACCTGCGCACCATGATCGACGCCGCCGTCCGGTCCGGCGCCATGGTCCGGCTTTGACCTTCGTCACCCGTTTCGCCCCGTCACCGACGGGTCTGCTCCATCGCGGCCACGCCTTCTCGGCCCTGACGGCCTGGACGGCGGCGAAGGCGGCGGGCGGTCGTTTCCTTCTGCGCATCGAGGACACCGACTTCACCCGCTGCCGCCCGGCGTTCGAGGACGCGATCCTCGACGACCTGACCTGGCTCGGCCTCGACTGGGAACAGCCCGTCCGTCGCCAGTCCGGACACCGCGCCGACTACGACGCCGCCCTCGACCGGTTGCGCGACATGGGCGTCCTGTACCGCTGCTTCCGCACCCGCAAGGAGCTGATGGCCCTCGCCGGAATGGCCCCGCACGCCGGCGACCCGGCCGACATCCACGCTTTCGCGGGCGGAAGGCTGTCCGCCGAAGAGGAGGCCAAAAAGCTCGCCTCGGGTCAGCCTTTCGCCTGGCGACTGTCCCTCGCCGCAGCCCGCCAACGCCTCGGCGGCTTCGACCGCCTGACCTGGGTCGAGGAGACCGCCGCTCCCGGCGTCAGGATCGCGACGCCCGGGGTGCTCGGGGACATGGTTCTTGGCCGCAAGGACATCGGCGCCGGCTACGTCATCGCCTCGGTCATAGACGACGCGCTTCAGGGTGTGACCCACGTCATCCGGGGCGAGGATCTGATCGAGACCACCTCGATCCAGCGCGTGCTTCAGGCCCTGCTCGACCTGCCGACCCCGGTCTATCGACATCACCGGCTTCTGCTGGGGCCTGACGGGAAGCGGTATGCGAAACGGGACGGCTCGGTGACCCTCGTGGCCCTGCGCGAGGCCGGGGTGACGGCGGAGGAACTGAAGGGTGAACTGGGCTTCCAGTCTGCTTATGCCTGACCCGGCAGGACGGGGTCGTCTCCGGTCGAGGGACGGGGTATGCGACATCATGTCTCCCTCCCCCTCCCGTCTGATCCCCCTGATCGTGGTGCTGGTCTCGGCCAGTATCCTCGGCCTGGCGCCGATCCTCGTGCGGCTGACCGAGACCGGTCCGGCGGCGGCGGGCTTCTGGCGGCTGCTGTTCGCCCTGCCCCTTCTGATGCTCCTCGTCGGCCGACCGGGCGGCGAAGGCTTCGGACGGCCGTCGAAATGGATGATCCTGGCGGGCCTGTTCTTCGCCTTCGACCTCAGCTTCTGGCACTACGGGATCGTCATGACCTCCGTCGCGAACGCGACCGTGCTCTGCAACCTGACGCCCGTCGTGGTCACCCTCGTCGGCTGGTTCTTCTTCAAGGAGCGGCCCGCGCGGCTGTTCATCCTCGCCCTGGCCCTCGCCATGGGCGGAGCCTTCGCCATGGCGGCGGGCGCCGCGCCGGGTCAGGGGAGCAACCCCGTTCTCGGCGACATCTTCTCGGTCTCGGTTGCCCTCTGGTACTCGGGCTATTTCCTGACGGTGAAACAGGCGCGGACCACGGCGGGGGCGCTGCGCATCACCTTCTGGGCCACGGCTGCGGGCATCCCGGTCATGGCGGCCGCGGCCCTCCTGCTCGGCGAGGACATGATCCCCGCCACCGCCGCCGGCTGGGCCGCCTGCGTCGGCATGGGGATCATGCATGTGGCGGGGCAGGGCGGCGTCGCCTGGGCCCTGGGCCGGCTGCCGGCCTCCATCACCGCCGTGACTATCCTGATCCAGCCGATCGTGGCGGCAGCCCTCGGCTGGCTGATCTTCGGCGAAACCCTGTCGCCGATCCAGGCCCTCGGCGGCGCCCTCGTAATGGGCGCCATCGTCCTGGCCCAATGGTCGAACCGGGCCGGAACGAAAACGGGCGCGGCTCCCGAAGGAACCGCGCCCGCCTAGATCGTCAGCGATCCTGATCCGTTTGGATCAGAGAAGCTTCAGGTCCACGGCCGAGGTCTTGCCGCGCTGGGATTCCAGCTCGTAGGACACCTTGGCGTTCTCATCGAGGCCCGTCAGGCCAGCCTTTTGCACGGCGGTGATGTGAACGAACACATCGGCGCCGCCGCTTTCCGGCTGGATGAAGCCGAAGCCCTTCGTGGGGTTGAACCACTTGACCGTACCGGTCGCCATTGTTGCGTCTCCATAAACGCGCTTTTCCAGGCGGACGCCCTTTCAGAGGGGCCCGACAATCCATCTGGACAGCTCGTTCAGGCGAAGGAGCGAAACGCAGGTTTGGACCCCACGCGAAATCCGGATTGCGCAGGTGTTTTCTCTCAGCAGCCAAGCCCGGTCAACCGGAAACGATTCGTGCGTCAGGCGAGTGTCTGCGGAACGATTTTACGCGCAAAGCCCGCGAGGGGCGCCGTCGAGGTGAAGATGATCCTTGTGCGCATCATTGTAGTCGGGCGTCAGGACCGTCGAGAACACCCGGCAGGCCCCGTCCCGCAACCGGCGCAACAGGGCGGAACCCTCTGTTCCGTTGGGACCTTGTCCATCCCAGTCCGCCGCCACCGACACCGTACGGCCGTCCGCCAGGGTCACCGAGGCGACGTCCAGGGCGTTGGCGCGGGCATGCTCGCTGGGCCGGTCCGAGACCTCCGTCGAGCCGTAGACCCGGCGACAGGCATAGGTGCCGTAGTTGTTCACCGCGACCGCTCTGGAGCCGTAGATCGCCTCCGCCGCCGGCTGCAGCACCTGCCGGTCCCAGATGACGTAGCGCACGGCCAGCGGACACTGCATGGTCAGGCCGCCGGGCTTCAGCGGCGTCACCGCCCCGCCCGTGATGGTGACGGCGCCTCGAACCTGGCAGAATCCGCCGTCGTCCCTGTCCTCCGCGCGCCTGACCTCGACGCCGGCGTCCCTCAGGGTCTGGATACAGGCTTCGGTCGCCCCGGCGACCTCTTCCGGCGGCGCGCCGAAGGAGACCTGGAAGTCGGCGACCTTGGCCCCGGTCGCCTGACCCACAGGGTGGTTCAGATCCAGCGGCTTCCAGGGCAGGTCCTGAGGCGGGGCGAAGACGTTCATCAGCGCAAAGGCCGCGCAGACGCCGAGCGCCAGCTCCCACATCAGGTTCCAGAAATCGGCGAAATCGCGCTTCATGCCCCATCAACATGACGGGGCCGAACTCGATCCACCAGACCGCTTCGTCAGATCGCCTGAATGAGGCCGGGTATCAGCGCCTGACAGGCCGGCCTGCCCCGTTGCGCGTCGTTCGACACAGCCACGAAGGCCTTGCCGATTCCCGGCGCGACCCAGGTCGAGGCGTACCACAGGGTGTTGGAGCCATCGTGGGTCAGGCAAACGCCCTGCGCCCAGGGCTGGCCCGGCGGCGTGATCCAGCCTCCGGCATAGGGCGGCTGGCCCTCGCCAACCGGCTGAATCAGCACCGCCAGTGTTTCCGGCTTCAGCCACCCTGCGCCGTCGCTCAGGAACACCCGCAGGAAGCGGCCATAGTCCTGCAGGCTAATGTGGGCGGTGCCCGCAGGTCCCAGCGCCGCCGGGTTGTCGGTCACCGGCCCCGACGGATCAATGCTCCGGCCGCCGCTGTGACCCCAAGGCTGGTCGCCCTGCGGCGCGCCGAAGCCGCCGGTCTTGATGCCCAGCGGCTCGAACAGCTCGGTCCGCATGGCGTCTTCCCACGACCCGCCGGTGATCCGCTCGATGATCGCGCCGATCAGGATGTAGTTGCTGTTGGCGTAGCCGAAGGTTCCCGGTGTCCCGGCCGGCGGCGAGGCCAGCATCGTTGTCGCCAGGGTCCGCCTCTGGTCCGGTAGCGACGCCGGATCGGCCCGGGCCGTCATCAGCCAGGCCTGTCCGAGCGCCGTGGCGTCCGAAAGGCCTCCGCGGTGGGCCATGACCTGTTTGACCGGCATGTCCGTCCAGGCCGCGTCCATCGGCATGTCGGGCAGGGCCTCGCCCAGCGTCGCCGTCCAGGAGGCCTGCCCCATGTCGACCAGCCGGCCATAGAGGGCGGCGGTCATCGCCTTGGTGTTCGATCCCAGATGCCACAGGTCGTCGGACCCTACGGTCGCGCCTCCGGCCTGTCTCACGCCTCTCTCGCCGGTCCAGATCGCACCGTCCGGGCCCACCACCATGCCGCCGAGGGCGGGCGTCTCCGCGCCGTCGAACGCGGCCTGAAGGGCGGCGTCGAAACCGGCCATGTCGCGGGCTCTCGCGCTCGAAGCGGCGGTCATGACGGCCGCGGTGGCGGTCGCCAGTATCTGTCTGCGGTTCAGGATCATGCGCGGGACACTAGTTTCGGTCGCTCGACGCGCCAGTAAATAAATCGCAACGTGGCGGGACAAGGAGATGAGACCCATGGGCAAGAAAGACGATTACGAGACCGAGCTGGAGGCGTTGCAGATCGAACTGGTCGCGACCCAGGCCTGGGCGATCGAGAAAGGCCTGAAGGTCCTCGTCGTCTTCGAGGGCCGGGACACCGCCGGCAAGGACGGGGCGATCAAGCGGATCACCGAATATTCCTCGCCGCGCCAGACCCGCGTCGTCGCCCTGCCCAAGCCGACCGAGCGCGAGACCGGCCAGTGGTATTTCCAGCGGTATGTCCCGCACCTGCCGTCGGCGGGTGAACTCGTCCTGTTCAACCGCTCCTGGTACAACCGGGCGGGTGTCGAGCCGGTCATGGGCTTCTGCACGCCCGAGCAGCACGAACAGTTCCTGGACGACGTGCCGCGCTTCGAGAAGATGCTGGTCCACTCGGGCATCATCCTGATCAAGTTCTGGCTCGACATCTCGAAGGACGAACAGGCGAAGCGCCTCGCCGAACGGATGGAGGACCCGCTGAAGCGGTTCAAGGTGTCGTCGCTGGACGCCGAGGCCCAGACGCGCTGGGACGCCTACACCGCCGCGCGCGACCAGATGCTGGCCGAGACCCACTCGAAGGAAACGCCCTGGACCGTCGTCGCGACCGACGACAAGAAGGCCGCGCGTCTGAACATCATCCGCCATATCCTGCACCGGCTGAACCGGCCCGAGGGCAAGCATCCGAAGCCGGACAAGGATGTGATCTTCAGCGCCGACCAGTCGAAGGGGCGGCTGGACGCCTAGTTTGGGCGGTAGGGTCTCTCGGTCGATGATGCGACCGGCGGCGTCGCGGTCGTCTCATTGGCCCGCCGCGTCGCGGACGCCGCATCGCTGGCCGGCGCCGCGGGCACGGGGGTGGGTGAGCCAGCCGGGGCCGCCGTCGCTTCCGCGGCCTTGTCCTCGGCCGGCTCGCGATCCTCTTCCGACGCCTCCTTTGTCGCGGCGGGCCTGGGTTGGGCGATCGGCGCGGGGGCGTCCTCATCGATCGGCACGGCCTCGATGAAATCCAGCTCGGCTGCCGGCGCCCCTGCCTCCCCGGTTGCCGGCGCCTGTTGTCCGCACGCGGCCAGAAGACCTGACAGGACGACCGCGATGGCGATGCGCTGCATGATAAACCTCCCCGAAACCGGAGATATGCCGCCGGTCGCGGCGAAGCTCCTCCATTCTCGAAAGCCGATCAAGCCGCTCTGACAGATCGCCGCGCGACGCCTATATTCCCCGCGATGCCCGCCGACGCCCCGCCCGCTGATTCGACCGTCCCTCTCGTCGCCGCCGACCTGATCCGCGACGAGGCCCGGCGCGCGCCTGACAAGCCGGGCGTCTATCGCATGTACGGCGAGGACGGGACCTGCCTCTATGTCGGCAAGGCCAAGTCGATCAAGAAGCGCATCCTCCAGTATGCGCAGGGCCGCTTCCACACCCAGCGCATCGGCCTGATGGTCTCCCTGACCCGCTCGATGGAGCTGGTGGTCACGGCCTCCGAGACCGAGGCCCTGCTGCTCGAATCCAACTTCATCAAGAAGCTGAAGCCCCGCTTCAACGTCGTCCTGCGCGACGACAAGTCCTTCGCCGAACTGATGATCCGCAAGGACCACCGGGCTCCCCAGGTCCGCAAACATCGCGGCGCCCACACCACCGACGGCGAGTATTTCGGTCCCTTCGCCTCGACCTGGGCGGTGAACCGGACGCTGAACACCCTGCAGAAGGCCTTCCTTCTGCGGTCCTGTTCGGACAGCGTCTACGAGACCCGCACCCGCCCCTGTATGCTGCACCAGATCAAGCGCTGCTCGGCCCCCTGCACGGGCCTGATCTCACTCGAGGACTATGGCGATCTCGTCGAGGAAGCCTCCCTGTTCCTGCGCGGCAAGTCGCGCGCCGTGATCGGCCGTCTGTCGCAGGAGATGACAACGGCCGCCGAGGCGATGGACTTCGAACAGGCCGCCCGCGTCCGCGACCGTATCCGCGCCCTCTCGGCCATCACCATGGAGAACTCGGTCAGCGCCGACAGCGTGGCCGAGGCCGACGTCTTCGCGCTGTTCAGTGAAGGCGGTCAGGCCTGCGTCCAGGTCTTCTTCTATCGCGGCGGCCAGAACTGGGGCGGCCGCGCCTATTTCCCGCGCGTCGACAAGTCCGACACCGATCCCGAGATCCTGTCCGCCTTCCTCGGCCAGTTCTACGAGGACAAGCCGGTCGCCCGCCTGATCCTGTCCAATGTCGTGCCGTTCGAGAAGGAACTGCTCGAAGAAGCCTTCTCGATGAAGGCGAAGGAGGCGGACGGCCGCCGCGTCGTCTCGATCGAACGGCCGATGCGCGGCGACAAGAAATCCCTCGTCGACCACGCCCACACCAACGCCCGCGAGGCGCTCGGCCGCAAGATGGCCGAGGGCTCTGCCCAGGGCAAAATCCTCGCCGAGGTCTGCGAGGCCTTCGGTCTGGAGAGCACGCCGGAGCGCATCGAGGTCTACGACAACGCCCACATCCAGGGCACCAATGCGGTCGGCGGCATGATCGTCGCCGGCCCCGAGGGCTTCCAGAAGTCCCAGTACCGCAAGTTCAACATCCGCGGCACGGACCTGACCCCCGGCGACGACTACGGCATGATGCGCGAGGTCATGCGCCGCCGCTTCTCCCGTCTGGTCAAGGACGAGGAAGAGGGCGCCGAGGAAGTCGTCCGCCCCGACCTCCTGCTGATCGACGGCGGCGCGGGCCAACTGGCCGAGGTCCAGGCCGTACTGGCCGATCTCGGGCTCGACGACATCCTCGCCGTCGGCGTCGCCAAGGGGCCGGATCGCGACGCGGGGATGGAGCGGTTCTTCGTGCCCGGCAAACCGCCCTTCATGCTGCCGCTGAAGTCGCCGGCCCTCTATTACATCCAGCGGCTGCGCGACGAGGCCCACCGCTTCGCCAACGGCGCCCACCGCACCCGCCGCTCGATGGACATCAAGAAGAACCCGCTCGACGAGATCGAGGGCGTCGGCCCCGGCCGCAAGAAGGCCCTGCTGCATGCCTTCGGCTCGGCCAAGGGCGTCGGCCGCGCCGCCGTCGTCGATCTGGAAAAGGTCGAGGGCATCAACCGCGCCCTGGCCGAACGCATCCACGGCTTCTTCCACAAGACCTGACGCCGTTCCGCGACCTCCGGTCCGCTGGCCCCCTCGGTTTTCCGTGTTAAACCTGAACGGGAACGGTGGGGGATGCACAGTGCGCGTATGGGTCTGGGTGATGGCGGCTGTCATGCTGCTGATCGGCGTGCCGGCTTTCGCCCAGGAGGTGGAACGGACGCCGACCCCCGCCTGGATCCAGCCTCTCGCCGCCGATCGCGTTCCGGCGCCGATCGACGACGCCGCCATCCGCATGCTGACCCTGGATCGACAGGTCCGCATCACCTCGCGCGGCCGCGAGATGTTCATGCACCGGCAAATCCGGATCCAGTCGCGTCAGGGGCTGGAGCTGATGAGCACCATCAGCGCCAGCTGGGCGCCGCCTCGCCAGTCGATCCAGGTCCATGCGGTCCGCATCCTCCGCGACGGCGCCGTCATCGACGTCCTCGCCGACCAGCAGTTCGACGTCCTGCGCCGCGAGAACAACCTCAGCTATTCCATGCTCGACGGCGTCCTGACCGCGACGCTTCAGCCGCGCGATCTTCGCGTCGGCGACGTGCTGGAGACCGCCTTCACCATCATCGACAACGGCGGCGTCCTGGCCCCACACCAGGAGCTGCTGGACGAACAGACCTTGGGCTGGCCGATCGACTACGCCCGCTACCGGATCGAGTGGCCCGCCGACCTCGCCCTGCGGTCCAGCCTGCCTGCCTCCTGGCCCCGGATAGAGCCGCGCCGCACCCGTGACGGCTGGGAGCTTCTGGTCGAACGCACCGACATCCAGCCCGAGCGCCTGCCCGACAACCTCCCGCCGCGCTACTATCTGACCAACGTCATCCAGTTCACCGACGCCGCCGACTGGGCTGAGGTCTCGGCCATGGTGGCCCACCTCTACGTCCAGGCGGCGACCCTGGAGCCCGGCTCTCCGCTCACCGCCGAGATCGAACGCATCCGCGCCGCTAATGCGACGCCCGAGGATCAGGCCGCCGCCGCCCTGCGTCTGGTCCAGGACCAGGTCCGCTATCTTGCCCTGTCGATGGGCGAAGGCGGCTATGTGCCCCAGTCCGCCGATGCCGTCTGGCGCAGCCGCTACGGCGACTGCAAGGGCAAGACCGCGCTTCTGCTGGCCCTGCTGCACGGTCTGGGCATTGAGGCCGAAGCGGCGCTCGTCAGCACCGACTACGGCGACGGGTTGGAACACCGCCTGCCCCTGATGGCCTGGTTCGACCACATCATTGTCAAGGCGACGATCGACGGCCGCGACTACTGGATGGACGGCACCGGTGTCGGCGATCGCCAACTGGCCCTGCTGACGCCCCCGCCCTACCGGTGGGCCCTGCCGGTCCAGGCCGAGGGCGCCGCTCTCGAACCCATCGTGGCGCCCCCGGCCGTTCGTCCCGCGGAAGACCGCCTTTTCACCATCGACGCCTCGAACGGTCTCGACGCCCCGGCGCCCTTCGTCTTCGAGACCGCCTACAGCGGCGACAACGCGACGACGACGCGCGAACAGTTCCTGCGCCTGACCGCCGACCAGCTGCACACGGTCTTCGAGAACAGCTTCAAGGATCAGAAGTCGACCAATTTCGAGAAGGTCGAGACCCGGTACGACGAAGCGCAACACCTCTTCTACGTCACCATTACCGGGACCTCGCAGATGGCCTGGGTGTCCGGTTCGGGCGGTCGTCTGCTCGGGGTGGACGGCACGTCTCTTGGTGTTCCGGTCCAGGCGGAGCGCACCGGCCTGTATGCCGACTTGAAGGACGAGCCCTATTCGATCCCCTATCCGACCATGGGTCGCACCCGCACGCGCATCATCCTGCCGAACGGCGGCGAGGGCTTCCGGCTGGAGGCTTCGAACCTGAACGCCGAGGCCGGCGGCTACCGCATGTGGCGCACCGCCACGATCACCGACGGCGTGGCCGACATCCTCGTCGTCTGGAACAGCCTGGCGTCTGAGATCAGCGCCGACGACATGACGGCGGCCCGGACACGGGCCCGGTCCCTCGCCGACGTCGGCGCCCGCATCCGCGCGCCCGCCGACTATGCCGGCACCGAGGCCGATCGCACCCGGCTGACGCCCGGCGAAAGCGATGTCGAAAATCTGCTCGAAAGGGCCGAGGCCCTGACCGCCATCTCCGACTTCGAGGGCGCCCTGGTGCTGCTGGACGCCGCCGTCGAGCAGGAGCCCGACAACCTGAAGGCCCGGCTGGCGCGCGGCGACGCCCGGCTGGCCGATGACGACGTGCCCGGCGCACGCGCCGACTTCGACCATGCCGTGGATCTCGACCCGGCGGACGTGCCGGCCGTTCTCGGCCAGGCCTGGGCCGCCTATCGCGACGGTCGGGCCGCCGAGGCCGTGGTCAGCTACAGCGTGGCCCTGCGCCTAGACCCAGCCAACGACGAGGCCCTGCACGGCCGCGCCCTGTCCTACTATCAGATCGGCCGCGCCGAGCGTGCGCTGCAGGACTATCGGGCCCTGAAGACCAGCGCCCCGAATCGCACGGCCGGCCCCTCCGGCGAACTCACGGCCCTGACGCGTCTGGGGCGCGGCGACGAGGCCAGAGCGATAATCGACGAGCGACTGACGGAGACGCCCACGGACGCCACAGCCCTCTACGCGCGACGGATGCTGGCGATCCGCGAGGGCCGCCCGGCTGACGCCCTTCCCGTTCTGGACGCGGCGATCGCCGCCTCGTCGGAAGACCGGGACCTGCGTATCGCAAGGGCCGAGACCAGGGCGCTGGCCGGCCAGACGGAAGGCGCGCGCGAGGACTTCGCCTTCGTCAGGACGGCCGGCAACGGCGATCCCGAATGGGTGAACGCACTCTGCTGGTCCCAGGGCGTGGCGGGCTTCGATCTGGAGACCGCCCTTCAGGACTGCGACGCTGCCATCTCCGCCGCGCCCGAGGCCGCCTTCCTCGACAGCCGCGCCATGGTGCTCATGCACCTCGGCCGGTTCGAGGAGGCGAAGCGTCTCTATGACCAGGCGCTGGAGGGTCAGCCCTATATGAGCGCCTCCCTGTTCGGTCGCGGTCTGGCCCGGATGGCCCTGGGCGATGGCGAGGGTCGTGTCGACATCGATCGCGCCCGCGCCCTGGACATAGACGTACGTGACGACTTCGAGGTCTTCCTGGCCCGCCATCCGGAGCTTCAGCCCTGATCGACTTGGCGGCGCGTCGCCGTTGAGGCATTGAGCGCCCATGTCCGATGAGTCGCTCGATCCCCTGATCTCCGGCTACCGCCGGTTCCGCGCCGACCACTGGCCCGCGGCCAAGGCGGAGTACGAGGCCTTGGCCGCCGACGGCCAGACGCCCCACACCCTGATCGTCGCCTGTTCCGACAGCCGCGCCGACCCGGCCCTGATCTTCGACGCCGCCCCGGGCCAGCTGTTCGTGGTCCGCAATGTCGCCAATCTGGTCCCGCCCTATGAACCAGACGGCCTTCTGCACGGCGTGTCGGCGGCGCTCGAGTTCGGGGTCAAGGCGCTGAACGTCCGACGTATCGTCGTCATGGGCCACGCCCACTGCGGCGGCGTGGCGGCCATGCGCCAGGGCGCGCCCGCCAATGTGCAGGACTTCGTGGCGCCCTGGATCGCCCAGGGCACGCCCGTCGTCCGCCATGTGGCCGAGACCGTCGAGCCCGGGCAGGTCGAACAGGCCTCCGAGGAGGCCGTCGTGCGCCTCTCGCTTCGCAACCTGCGAACCTTCCCCTGGATCGCCGAGCGCGAGGCGGCCGGGACGCTTGAACTGGTCGGTCTGCACTTCGGCATCGCCGAGGGAATCCTGCGCAAGCTCACCGCGGCGCCCCGGTTTGAACCGCTAAGCTAGGCGCGCGTTCGTCGAAGACCGCCTATGCTGGTCTCGCCAGCTCGCCAACGGAAACGCTCATGTCGCCTACGCATCACGTCAACCCGATCCCCAACATCCTGACCGGCCTGCGGCTGGTCGCCGGGGTGGTGATGTTCCTGATCCTGGCGGGCGCGACGGGCGGGGTGCCGATCCTGTCGTCCTATCTTAGCCCCGAGGACCAGTTCGGCCTCTATCGCGCGGCCTTCTACATCTTCGTCGTCGCCGCCTCGACCGACTGGGTCGACGGCTATCTGGCGCGGCGCTGGCATGCCGAGACGCGCTGGGGCGCGATCCTGGATCCCATCGCCGACAAGGTCCTGGTGACGGGCGCCATCCTCGGCGTCCTGACCTCGGGCTCGGTGCCCCAGATCGCCATCCCCTGCGGCCTGATCCTGTTCCGCGAGTTCGCCGTCTCGGCCCTGCGCGAGACCATCGCCGGCCGCGTCACCCTCGAGGTCACCCTGCTGGCCAAGTGGAAGACGACCGTCCAGCTGGTCGCCCTGGGCTGCCAGCTGTTCGCCCGCAACTGGGATGGCTTCGGCCTCGACTTCGAATGGCTGCCGTACTTCCAGCTGTTCGCCGACAGCCTGATCTGGTTCGCCGCCATCGCGACGGTCTGGACCGGCTGGCAGTATTTCGACACCGCCCGCCGCTCGCTGGCCGAGGACCGCGCACCCCTGTCCCAGCCGACGCCGGCCAGGGAGAGGACCGCGCGCCCTGCCCCGCTGATCGCCGACGACAGCCTGTTCGACGTCGATGATTCCTCACTCGACCTTCCGTCCCCGGACGAGAAGAAGATCTGACGACGGTTCAGTCGACCCCCAGTTCCTCCACCAGCCGCCCCATATCGTAGACGTCGCGCAGCGCGACGGTCACCGCGCCCGTGGTCACGATCACGCTGCGGTTTACGTTGCGGTCGTAGCCATAGGCGTTGCGCTGGGTCAGGACGGTGGAGTCGAAGTTCGCCCCCAGCATCTCGCCCCGGGCGTTGACCACCGGCGAGCCGGACGAGCCGCCGATCGTGTCCGACGACAGCGTCATGTTCAGCACCGTGTCCGGATCGATCTCGTCCCGCGCAGCCAGCAGCTTCGGCGCGACGTCGAACGGCGCCGAGCCGGTCGCCCGGTCCCACAGACCCGCGAAGGTCGTGAACGGACCCCAGCGCTGGCCCGGAACGTCCGACCCCTCGATCTTGCCGTAGGTCAGGCGCAACGTGCCCGTCGCATCCGGATAGACGGTGTCGCCATAGGCGGCGAACCGCGCGGCGGCCAGGCGTTCAGCCGCCTGATCGGTCGGCGCCTGGACCCGCGTTTCCCAATCCGAACGGACAGCGCGTGTCTCGTCCTGGATCGACAGCAGGTATTTGATCATCGGATCGTCGGACGCCTCGACCGCTGCCATCCCGCCTTCCCACAAAGCGCGACGCACGGCCGGATCGGCCAGGGTCGTGCCCTGAATCAGACGCGCCGACAGTTCCTCGGGCGATTCCCGGCCCAGCAGGCCGCGCACCGCCGGATTGTCGACCGTCAGCCATTCGCGCGTCTTGGACAGCCACCACTCCATCCGCACCTGCTCGAGCGCTGGATAGGTCGGACGCTCGGCGAACAGGGCCGACTGGACGCCAGACAGACGCGCATCGCCGAACTCCGGCAGACGCTCGGCCGAGGGCTTGGCCCGCTCCTGCGCACCCCGCACCAGGGTCCGCGCCCACAGGAACAGCTGCGATCCGCCCGCCACCGGCGTCGTGCCGATGCCCGTCCCGCCTTCCAGCAGGGCGTAGGCGGGATAGAGTTCGCGCGCGATGGGCTGAATCGTTGTCAGCGCACCCCACGGATCGGCGGCGCTGCGGGCGAGTTCCGGGTTCGACACCACGCGACGGCGGAAGTCCGTCTCGCCCTCGGCGCGCGTCGCCATGAAGCCCGGATCGGTCAGGGCCCGCATCCGGCCCAAGCCACGCTTGTAGGTGTTCTCCAGCCCCACGATCGGATCCATGGCGATGAAGGCGTTCTCCTCCGACTCCTCGGAGAACCGGATCAGTCGCCCGCGCAGCTCCGAGGCGATCAGCTGGTCCAGGGGCAGGACCACGTCCCGCACGGTGAACAGCTGGTCCTGGGTCAGCAGACGCTGGGTCGCACCGGGGCTTCCGGTCACGAACACGGGCGTCCCCTCGACGGGCTTGTCGGCATTCCAGACGAAGTGGGTCGCGGTCACCGCCGGGGCGTCGTTCTCGTACAGCCGGATGAAGGCCGCATCGATGGCGAAGCGCGGGAAGGAGAAGTTGTCGAGATCGCCGCCGAAGGTCGCGGCCCGGTCCTCGGGCGCGAAGGCCAGGCGGACGTCGGTGTATTTCTTGTAGGTGTAGAGCTTGAATTGACCACCCCGGTACAGGGTCACGACCTGGCACCGCTTGTCCGTCGCGTCGCCGCAGGCCTCGGTCTCGATCCGCCCGATCTCGGCGTCGCGCGCGCGGTTGTAGGCCTGACCGGTCAGCCCCTCGCCCGCCGCCCTCACCCGCTCGGTGACGTCGGAAATGTCGGTCAGGATCTCGGCCGTGCCGCCCGGGCATTTGACCTCTTCCTCGCGGGTCCGGGGCGTGAAACCGGTCTCGGCGTAGTTCACGGCCTGGGTCGACAGGTTGGCCACGCAGGTCGCGACGCAGTGGTTGTTGGTCATGACCAGGCCCTCGCCCGACACGATCCCGGCCGAACAGCCGCCGAACTTCACCGAGCTCAGCCGCACCCGATCCAGCCACGCCTGATCGATCGAGGTCCCCAGCGTCTCGTTGGCTCGTGCGATGGGGAAGTTGTCGAAGGTCCACATCCCCTCCTCGGCCCGTGCGCCGGTCGCGGCGAGGGTCAGGGCGGTGGTGGCGGCGAGGATCAGTTTCATCGACGTCATGACCTATTCGACTCCCAGTTCGGCCAGCAGGCGTGGCTGGCGATACACATTGCGCAGCGCCTCGGTGATCGCCGCCGTCGACACCGTCACCGTGCGGTTCAGCTCGCCGTCGTAGCCATAGGACCCGCCCAGCGAGTGGATGTTGCCGTCGAAGGCCGCGCCGATGACCTCGCCCGCCGCGTTGATCACCGGCGAACCCGAGTTGCCGCCGATGATGTCGTTGGTCGAGACGAAGTCGTACACCGTCTCCTTGTTCACATCGGCCTCATGCGCCGCGAACTGTTCGGCCAGCAGGAAGGGTTGCGACCCGGTCGCCCGCTCATACAGGCCGCCCATATAGGTGAAGGCCGGAACCTCGACGCCGCGATAGGTCCAGCCCTTCACCTGCCCATAGGACAGACGCAGGCTGAAGGTCGCGTCGGGATACTGGTTGTCGCCGTAGGCCGCGAACCGGGCCTGGGCCACCTTCTCGGCCGCACGCGCGGTCGGGCCGGACACGGTCGCCTCCCACTGCGCCCGCAGGGCCTGGGCCGCATCGTCGTTCTTCAGCACCAGGTCGATCATCGGATCGCCCGCCGCCGCCAGCTGCTCCGGCGTCATGGCCAGGAGCTCGGCCCGGCGCGCCGGATCGGCCAGACGCGTGCCCTCGACCACCCGGTGCGCCAGGTCTTCCGGGCTCTCGCGACCCAGCAGACGCTGAACGTCGGCGTTGTCGACAGTCAGATACTCACGCGTCTTGGACAGCCAGAAGGTCAGATAGATCTGCTCCAGATCTTCCTCGATCGGCGTCACCGTGGCCAGTCGACGGCCCAGGGTCGCCAGGTCGGCGTCGGAGTATCCGGCGCGACGCTCGGCCAGCGGCTTGGCGCGTTCCTTGGCCGCCCGCACGATCGCCTTGGCATAGCCATACAGCGCCGAACGCTGGCCGGCCGAGGCCTCCAGCTGGCGGTAGGGCACGAACAGTTCGGCCGCCTGCGCCTCGATCCGCGTCAGGTCGCCCCACGGGTCGCCGATGCGCTCGGCCAGGGCCGGGTCTGCGGCGACGCGGGCGCGCAGCTCCGCCTCCTGATCGCGCTTCAAGGCCATGAAGGCTGGATCCAGCAAGGCCTGGTTCTGGCCGTAGGAGACCTTGAACCCGTTCTCAAGGCTGAAGATCGGATCGACCGACACCCGCGTCGCCTCCTCGCTGGAGAAGGAATACTGCTGCAGCCGTCCGCGCAGTTCCGACGTCTGGATCAGCGTCAACGGCAGGGTCTGGTCGCGCAACCGTTCCAGCTGCGACACGGTCAGCAGACGCGAGGTCGAACCCGGGTTCCCGGCCACGAACACCGGCTCGCCCACGGTAGGCGCATTGGCGTTCCAGGTCAGGTGGTTCGGCGTCTCGACCGGCTTGCCGTCCTCGTACAGACGCAGGAAGCCGGCATCGAGCGCATACCGCGGGAAGTTGAAATTGTCCGGATCGCCGCCGAAGAAGGCCGCCTGGAACTCCGGCGCGAACACCAGCCGTACGTCGTCGTACTTGCGGAACTTGTAGAGGGCATAACGACCGCCGCGATAGAAGCTGATGACCTGACAGGTCAGCTTGGGATCGTTGTTGCATTCCTCGGTCTGGATCGCCTGCTGCACCGCTCCGCGCGCCTGCACGAAGGCCGAGCCCTCGAGCCCCGCGCCGGCCGCCAGCACCCGCTCGGTGACATCGGTGATGTCGGTCAGGATTTCGGCCTGCTGACCCGGGCACTGGCGCTCTTCCTCGCGGGTCGCCGGCATCCAGCCGTTCTTCACGTAGTCGTTCCGGGCGTCCGACAGGTCCTGGACGCAGGAGATGACACAGTGATGGTTGGTCAGAACCAGCCCCTCGCCCGACACCAGCGACGCCGAACAGCCGTTGATGCGCACGGCCGCGCCGCGCACCCGGTCGAGCCAAGCCTGATCGATACGGGTGCCATACAGGTCGTTAACCGTCTGGATCGGGAAGTTGTCGAAGGTCCACATCCCTTCTTCGGCCCTGGCGGGCGTAACCGGCATGGCCGCGCAGGCGAGGGCCAGCACGGAGGCGGCGGCGATCAGGGACCGTGACGACATGGATATTCTCTCCCGAACCCGGCCAGACGCCGGTGTTACTTTGTAACTAGCTTCAGGGCTGCGCCCCTTGCAAGCGCGGCATCTCCACGCGCTGCGCCCGGCCGCGTCAAGCGTGGCCATAACAAGGCGTTTCCCCTTACCCCGATTTAACTTGGTGGGAACCCGGCCGCAGGTCACATAACGTCGCAAGTCAGGGGTGTTTCGCAGACCATGTCGCTCGCGCTTTCAACGCTGCTCTTCGAGTGGCGCCGCTACATGGCCGCCGTCATGGCCCTGGCCCTGTCCGGCCTGCTCGTGCTCGCCATGACCGGTGTCTTCATCGGCATCGGCAAGGGCTTCACCGCGACCATCGAAAGGTCCAGCGCCGACGTCATCGTCATGCAGCCAGGCGCCAAGTCGCTGATCGGCGGCCCCTCGGGCGTGCCGCGTCGCTTCATTCCGCAAGTCTACAACAACCCCGAGGTCGTCGAGGTCCAGCCTCTGGACGGCGCCGGCGGCTCCTTCCAGTCGATCAAGGACGTCGATCCGACGATGTCACAGGCCGAACGCGCCAAGATGGGCGCCCCCCGCCAGCAGTTCGTGCAGGCCTCGATCATCGACACCACGCCGGGCTCGGTGACCATTCCGACAGACTATTCGCGCGAACTCGTCGACGCCCTGCGCCAGCCCTACACCGTCGCCATCGACGAGACGGCCGTCGGCAAACTGGGCGTCAAGCTGGGCGACCGCGCCCTCTACAACGGCCAGACGGTCACCGTGGTCGGCATCACACGCGGCTATCCCAACATGATGCAGGCCACCGTCATCATGTCGCGCGACACCCTGCGCATGGTGGGCCAGGCCGACACCGGCCCGCGTGTCGGCCCCCTGATGGTCAAGCTGCGCGATCCCTCCCAGGCCGTCCGCGTCGCCGCCGAGCTCAATGCCTCGGGCAACGGCCAGTGGAAGGCCTGGACGCGTCAGGAGCTGGCCGACGCCAACGCCGGCGCAATGTTCGAGGAGGGCATCCTCGTGATCATCATCGGCGGCTGTGTCGTGCTGGGCACCATCATCGGCATCGCCATCACCTGGCAGACCCTGCGGGGCGCCATCATGGCCAACATCAAGGAGTTCGCGTCCCTGAGGGCGCTCGGCGTCGGCATGGGCTCGCTGAACCGCATCGTCATGGAGCTCAGCTTCTGGGTCGGCTGCGTCGGGGTGGCGGCGGCCATCCTGCTGACCATGGGGCTTCAGGCCCTGGCCCTGATGGGCGCCGTCATCATCGCCCTGCCCCCGGTCCTGCTGATCGTCGTCGGCGGCGGTCTGATTATCATCGCCATGGTGTCGGGCGCCCTGTCGCTGGGCATCCTCAAGAACAGCCAACCGGCGGATCTGCTGCGATGACCGATTTCACCCAGCACCCCGCCCCGTCGCACACCAAGGTCCACGGCAAGCATGGCGAATTCGCCATTGAGGCCAAGGGGCTGATCAAACGGTTCAAGTCCGGCAAGTCCTTCGTGGAAGTGCTCAAGGGCGTGGACTTCGACGCCCGCCACGGCGACCTCACGATGGTCATGGGCCCGTCCGGCTCCGGCAAGTCGACCCTGATCGCCGCCCTTTCGGGCCTGCTGAGGCCCGAGGAAGGCCGTGTCGATGCGCTCGACGTCGACGACCTGTGGAAGCTGTCGAACGGCCGGATCGACAAGTTCCGCCTCGACCACTGCGGCTTCATCTTCCAGGGCTTCAACCTGTTCCCCGCCCTCACCGCCCTGCAGCAGGTCGAGGTGGTGTTGAAATTCCAGGGCCTGACGCCCGGCCAGGCGAAGAAGCGCGCCACCCAGGCGCTGGAAGAAGTGGGGCTGGGCCCTCGCCTGCATCAGCGGCCCGCCATCCTGTCCGGCGGGGAGAAGCAGCGCGTGGCCATCGCCCGCGCCCTGGCCAAGGACCCCAAGATCCTGTTCGCCGACGAACCGACCTCCGCTCTCGACGGCGAGAACGGCCAGATCGTCATCCGCCTGCTGCGCCGCGCGGCGGATGAATACGGCGCGGCCGTCATCTGCGTCACCCACGACCCCCGGCTCGAGGAATGGGCCGACCGGGTCATCAAAATCGAGGACGGCGTCATCATCTCCGACGAGCGCCGAACGCCCAATCCGAACGCCACTCTGGCGTCCCACCACTAAGACTCCGTCCCAAGGACCTCTCTCATGCCCGCCTTCCTGAAGAACAAATGGCTCTGGATCGGCATCGTGCTGATCATCGTGATCGTGGTGGGCTTCGCCGTCGTCCAGAAGGGCAACGCCGCCAAAAAGGCTGAGGCCGAGAAAGCCGAGGCCGAGAAGGTCGAAAGCCCCTACGCCGCGATCGCCAACGGCAAGGTCGATATCGAGGGCGGCATCATCCAGATCGCGGCCCGTCGCGGCGGCATCGTGCGCGAAGTCTTGGTCCAGGAAGGCGACACCGTCGTCGCCGGCCAGATCCTGGCCCGTCAGGAAGACGACGAGTCGCGTCTGGCCCTCCAGACCGCCTCGGCCGATCTCGCCTCGGCCCAGAGCCAGCTCAACCTGATCCAGGTCGACATCCGCACGGCCCAGCGCGAGTACGACCGTCTGGAACGTCTGGTCTCCACCAACTTCGTCGCCGCCCAGCGTCTCGATCAGGCCCGAGACCAGATCGCCCAGGCCCAAGCCCGTCTCGGCTCGCAGCAGGCGGCGGTCCAGACCGCCCGCGCCCGCCGCGATCAGGCCGCCTACAATGTCGAACTGACGGTGATCCGCTCGCCCGCCAACGGCCGCATCGTGCGTCGCTACGCCAACCCCGGCGCCGGCGCCTCGACCCTGAACGTGTCCAACATGTTCGATCTGGAGCCGAACGCCCCCCGCATCGCCCGCGCCGAGATTGTCGAGTCCGACATCCCCAACGTCACCACCGGTCAGGCCGTCGAGATCACCCCCGAAGGAGACCCGTCGAAGGTCTATGTCGGCACGGTCCTGCGTCGCGCCGCCGTCTTCGGCGCCCGCAAACTGGCCTCCGACGACCCCTCGCAGCGTTCCGACGAGCGCGTCGTGGAGGTGGTGGTCACCGCCGGCGACGCCCCCCTGCTGATCGGCCAGCGCGTGCTGGTGAAGTTCATGAAGCCCGGCCAGGCCGCTGGCGCCGCCCGGACCCCCACCGTCGGCGTCCCCGCCACCCGCTCGATGCAGACGCCGGCGCCGAGGACCTGATTGGCAAAGGCAGCCCGGTGACCGTTCGTTTCCCCAACAAGGGCGTCAACGTCACGCGCCGAGGGTCGCTCGCTCTATGCGCCGGGACGATCGCGACCCTGGCCACTCCCGCCCACGCGGAAGAGGGTCTGGTCGACGCGGCCGCCATCGACGCCATGGCTCTGGAGGCTTTGGCCGCCAATGGCTCGCCGGGCCTTCAGATCGCGATCAGTATCGCGGGCGCCCCGGTTTTCTCGCGCTCCTACGGCGCCGCGAATCTGGAGACGGGTGCGCAGGTTGGAAACGGATCGATCTTCAGGATCGCCTCGCTGACCAAGACCTTCACCGCCGCGGCGATCTATCGTCTGGCGGAGGCCGGCGTTCTGGGCATCGACGATCCCGTATCGCGGTGGCTGCCCTCGTTCTCCGCGCTCGCGCCCTTGTCGCTGCACGAGTTGATGACCCAGACGGCGGGTCTGCACAGCGACGAAGACGAAGGCGCGGTCAGCGGGGGACCGGTGTCCCAGACAGAACTCGCCGACCGGATCGCGCGTCAGGCCGAGCCGTTCGACTTCGCGCCGGGCTCGGCCTGGCTCTATAGCAACGCCAATTACATCGTCCTCGGCGCCGTGATCGAGATCGCGACCGGCAAACCCTATGCCGAGGCGATGCAGACGCTGATCTTCGGTCCACTTTCCCTCGGTTCCACCGCTGTCGATCGGATGAGCGAGGTCGTTACAGGCCGCGTCTCCGGCTATGCGTTGTCACAAACCGAACCCTTCGTTTTCGAAAACGCGCCCAACCTTCCGGTGGAGCAGGCCGGCGGGGCGGGGTCGATCCGTTCGACGGCGGGCGATCTCTGCGCCTGGGGCCAGGCGCTCCTGTCGAACCGGCTTCTAAGCCCGACGTCTCTGGCCAACATGACCTCACCCGGTCGATTGAGGGACGGACGGCTCGGCGGTGAAAATCGCTTCTCGCCGGACGACGCCGCTTATGGCGATGTCCAGTACGCGTCCGGCCTGTTGATTTCGCCGCCGTCCGAACCCTTGGTCAGTCTGCTCCACTATGGCGGCATCGACGGCTTCTGCTCGATGCTGGAAATCTGGCCCGCTCACGAGGTGACCCTGGCGATCCTTTGCAATGCCGATCGCAATGCAGCGACGCCTTTCCGGTCGATCCGCCGGTATATGACCTCGCGACTATCGGATTTGTGAGACGAGGACCCGGCCGCCGTTCGGCCGGCCGGGCTTTGCTCAGTCTTTCTTCCCGTACCGGAACGGCACGAAGTTGGACGGGTGGCTGACCACCCGCTCGCTTTGGCGAGACGGTCGATTGCCCACCAGCATCCCGCCCCACAGGGCAAAGGACATCATGGCGTGCTGGAGGTTTCTCTCCTTGTCGTTCATCCTGGCGTCTCCTTTCGCTGAACGATGAAAAGAGACGCGTCGTGCTCGCAGGGGTTTTCACCCTCTCAGTCGTTTCGCGTCGTCTTCAATGTGTCACACTGACGGGAAGATGCAAGTTTTTTAGTCCGACTTCGGAGTAGTTTTCGCAATCATGTCGTCCACTGTAGCGCCGCCGCCACGCTCGATCGCCACCCCTTGCGTGCAGGTCTGCATCGTCGACGGACCTACGGGACTGTGCCTGGGCTGTTATCGGACGCTGCAGGAGATCGGCGGCTGGTCCCGGCTCACCGACGAACAACGCGCTGAAATCATGGCCGAACTCCCGGCACGCGAAGCAAAGATCGAACCCGCCAAACTCGCAATCTGAGCCTTAACCCTTCGTCAGCCACGTCGCTTCACCGCATGCCAACACGGCGCGTGCAGGATGTGGTCAGCCGCAGAAGCGGTCCGTCGCGAAGGTGTTCCGCGTTGCGTCTAGATATCCAGTCCGCGATCGTCATGGCCATTGCGACCGTCTCCTCCCTGAGCGTCGCCTGGTGGCTGACGCACCAGGAGCCTCGCGCCGCCGAGGCTGCGGTCATGATCGTCCCCGCCGAGACGCCCGCTACGGTCCGCGCCGCACCCGGCCAGCCCGCCCAGATCGCCCGCGCCGCCGACGGCCACTACTGGGCCGAGGCCGACATCGACGGCCGCGCCATCCGCGTTCTGGTCGACACCGGCGCCTCCGTCGTCGCCCTGACCCGTGAGGATGCCCTGCGTCTCGGCCTGCGCCTCGTCCCCTCCGACTTCACCCAGACGGTCGAGACCGCCTCGGGTCCGGTGAAGGCGGCCGCCGTCGAACTGGATCACGTGGCCGTGGCCGGCGCCCGCGTCGACAAGGTCCGCGCCCTGGTGGTGGAAGAGGGCCTGCCCCACTCCCTGCTGGGCATGAGCTACCTCGGTCGCCTCTCGGCCTTCGAAGCGCGTCCGACCGGCCTGACGCTGCGGCCATAGCGCAAACAGCAGTCTCTGCAGTTTTCCTGCAGAAATCGCCGTAGCGCCCCTCACCGAAATCGTCGGATTTTGCAGGATCTGACTGGCCGAAATCACCGGGAACTCACCGGTGGCCGCAAAAACTGCAGTTCGACCGTCAGAGCGCCTTCACCACCACCGAGATCGCGGTCAGCAACAGATAGATCGCAAACGCCTTCCTCAGCACCCTGCGATCCAGCCTGTGCGCCAGCCGCGCGCCATACGGGGCGACCAGCGTCGTCAGCACGCCCATCGCCACCGCCGCCGGCACATTGACGTAACCGAGGCTCAGCGGCGGCCTGCCATCTGCGCCAAATCCGAAGACCATGAAGCCCAGCGTCGCCGCCGCTCCGATGGCGATGCCGAAACCGGACGCCGTCGCAACCGCCTGATGGATCGGCCGCCCGCACAGGGTCATCAGCATGCCGCCGAAACTGCCGCCGCCCACGCCCATCATCGCCGACAACAGGCCGATCAGCCCGCCGATCCCGCGCCGCCACCAGCCCGTCGGCAGGTCTTCACGGACATGCACCGTCTCCGGGAGCAACCCCATCTGCGCCGCGACCACGGCCAGGCAGACGCCATAGACGATGGCCAGCCCCTCCATCGAGGTCAGGCCCGCTATGGCCGCCCCGACCAGCGCGCCCGCCCCGACCCAGGGCGTCCAGGTCTTCAGCACCTGCTCGTCCACCGCCCCATGCTTGCGGTGCGCCCCCAGCGACCGCCAGGACGTCGCCACGATGGTCAGCAGGGAGGTGCCGATGGCGACGTGCAGATTGCTCTCCCCGCCCAGCCCCAGTACCGAGAAGGCGTAGAACAGCGCCGGCACCAGCACCGTCCCGCCGCCGACCCCGAACAGGCCCGCGATCAGTCCGCCCGCCAGCCCCGCCGCGAGGATGGCGGCGGCCAGCAGGGCCAGTTCAGTCAACGGGAGCGAGGTCACCCGGGCGGTCTAGCGCCGCCCGTCCGTCATTAGAAGCGCGCCGTGACGCCCAACTGCACGACCGGGAAGAAGGCCTTGTCTTCGGCGTCCTGCTGGATGTCCCGCGCCTCCTGCTCCAGCCGCGCGCGGAAGATCGGATCGTTCGACAGGGTCCCGCCGCTCGACGACAGCCCGACCTCCGGCTCCTGGCTCCAGGCCACCCCGACCATGCCGCGGAAGCCCCAGGTCCCCTCACGATAGAAGCTGTCGTCATAGCCGATGCCGACGAAGGGCGCCGTCTTCGACAGTTTGATCCGCCCGCTCAGCGTCCCGACCTGGGCCGGGGTAAAGGTCGCCCCGCCGATGTCCACCGGCGCAGTCGGCTGCCCGTTGAGATCGATCGTCCGGTCTCCCACATAGACCCCGCCGGAGATGAGGAAGCCATTCAGAAACGGATGCAGATCGACGAACCCAGACACCGTGTCGAAGTCGAACCGTCCCGAATAGTCGATATCGCTATAGCGCTCGTCGAAGTCATAGCCGAGGGTGTCTATTCCGCCCCGCAACACGAACACCGGCCCGAGCGACAGCTGCACCTCGGCGCCCACACCGGTCGTCCCGGCGTTCAGGGCCGCGGTGATCGGCGAGCGCGGATGCCGGCTCTGCGCCTCGGCGGCGCCCGCCGAAACGGCCAGCAGGGACAGGGCGATCAGCGTGATACGGGTCATGCCCGCAGCCTTGTTCCGGTTACGCTTAACGGACCGTTGACCGTCCCGCTCGGCAGGACCTCAGAACCGGACGTTCAGCCCCAATTGCAGGATCGGATAGACCCGGTACTCGGCCAGATCGTCCTCGATCTCGCGCGCTTCAGCCGTCAGCCGGGTCTGGAACACCCGATTGTTCGACAGCGTCCCGCCTCGCGACGCCAGCGAGACGCGCGGCGTTCCGGTGTAGGCGGCCCCCAACATCGCCCGAAAACCCCAGCGGCGGTCGCGATAGAAGGTGTTGTCATAGCCCACGCCAAGGAACGGTGCCGCGCTGTTGACGACCACGCGACCGTTGACCTCGCCCACCTGGGTCGGCGTGAAGGTCGCGCCGCCGAGACGGATCGGCCCCGTCAGCTGCGCCTGTAGGCCGATTTCCGGCTCTCCCAGATAGATGCCCCCCGAGACCACCAGGCCGTTGGCGTAAGGGTGCAGGTCGATGAAGGCCCCGACCGACTGGGCCTTGGTGTTCACCTCATAGTTCGTACGCCGGTACTGGCCCTGCACCTCCCAGGACAACAGGTCGGCGGATCCGCGCAGAACGACGTGGTCGCTGACCGCGACCTGCGCCTCCAGGGCCACACCACGCGAGCCCACGACGGCGCCGACGGCGAGCCGATCGCGATCGTCGGTCGATTGGGCGTCAGCCGGAACAGCAAGGGCCCACGGCGCAACGCCCGCGGCCAGGATGCCGAAAACTCTGAAACTCATGAACGCCTCGGGGAGGAGGAGCCCTACCCTAACCGGCCTGTGCGACACCACAATGGCGCAAGATCACGCAGCCTCCTCGACCCGGTCGCGCCGAGCCTCGGCCTCGCGCACGGCCTCGACCGCCCGATCGACCACGTCCAGCCCGGCGCCCGGCCGGATCGCCTCGACCGTCAGGATGCGGCGGAAGGCCCGCGCCCCAGGCCGTCCGTGCATCACGCCCAGCATGTGCCGCGTCATAGAATGCAGACCCCAGCCCTCCTCCAGCCGCGCCGCCAGATAGGGCTTGTACCGCTCGATCGCCTCGAATGGATCGACGTCGGCGCCCGCCGCCCCGAACAGCCGCCGGTCCACCTGACCCAGCAGGGCCGGCTCATGATACGCCGCTCGCCCCAGCATGACCCCGTCCAGATGGGCTCCGTCGGCGGCGTCCAGATGCGCCTCCGCCTCCTCCAGCGAACCGATGCCCCCGTTGATGCAGACGGTCAGCTCCGGCCGCTCCCGCTTAAGCCGACGCACCAGCGCATAGTCCAGCGGCGGCACGTCCCGGTTCTCCTTGGGCGACAGGCCGCTCAACCAGGCCTTCCGAGCATGGACGATGAAGGTGGTGACGCCCACGGCAGCACTGGCGTCCACCGTGGCGAACAGGCTGACGGCCGGGTCCTGATCATCTACCCCGATCCTGCACTTCACCGTTGCCGGCACATCCACCACCTCCCGGATCGCCGCCATGCAGTCGGCCACCAGCTCCGGCTCGCGCATCAGGCACGCGCCGAACCGCCCCGACTGGACGCGATCAGACGGGCAGCCGACGTTCAGATTGATCTCGTCATAGCCCATGGCCGCCCCGATCCGCGCCGCTTCCGCCAGCTGCGCCGGATCGGACCCGCCGAGCTGCAACGCCACGGGATGCTCGACCGCGTCGAAGCCCAGCAGCCGCTCACGGTCGCCGTGGATCACCGCGGGAGCCGTGACCATTTCCGTGTAGAGCAGCGCCCGCGTCGACAGGGCGCGATGGAACGCCCGGCAATGCCGGTCGGTCCAGTCCATCATCGGCGCGACGGACAGTCTGTGGGCGGGATGGGTCATCGTCGGCGACCCCATACGCGGATGGCGCCTGAAAGTCAGCCCAGCCCCAGCCGGTTGACGATGGCCTCGGCCGCCTCGACTGCATCCATCGCCATCGTATCGATGACGACCTCGGCCGCCTCCGGCGCCTCGTACGGACTATCTATGCCTGTGAAATTCTTCAGCGTTCCCGCCCGCGCCTTGGCGTACAGCCCCTTCACGTCCCGCGCCTCGGCGACCGCCAGCGGCGCATCGACGAACACCTCCAGGAACTCACCTTCGGCCATGAGCTCGCGCGCCATCCGTCGCTCGGCCCGGAACGGCGAGATGAAGGCCGTGATGACGATCAGGCCTGCATCGGCCATCAGCTTCGCGACCTCGGCGACCCGGCGGATGTTCTCGACCCGGTCCTCCTCGGTGAAGCCCAGATCCCGGTTCAGGCCGTGACGGACATTGTCCCCGTCCAGCAGACAGGTGTGCCGCCCCGCGGCATGCAGACGCCTGTCCACCAGGTTGGCGATGGTCGATTTTCCGGCCCCGGACAGGCCGGTCAGCCAGACTACGGCCCCCTTCTGGCCCTTCATCGCCGCCCGCGCCGAGCGATCCACGTCGATGGCCTGCCAGTGGATATTGTCGGCCCGGCGCAGGGCGTAGCGGATCATTCCCGCCCCGACCGTCCGGTTCGTGATCCGGTCGATCAAGATGAAACCGCCGAGGTCCCGGCTGGTTTCATAGGGCTCGAAGGTGATCGTTCGGTCCAGCGACAGGTTGCAGACCGCGATGTCGTTGAGTTCCAGTCGCTTGGCGGCCAGCTTCTCCAGCGTGTTGACGTTGACCCGGTGCCGGATCGCCGTGACTTGGGCCGTCGCCGTCTGCGTGCCGGTCTTGAGCAGATAGGACCGGCCGGGCGACAGGTTCTCCTCGTCCATCCAGACGACGGTCGCCTCGAACTGGTCCGCGGCCTCGGGCGGCGCCTCGGCTGCCACGATCACGTCGCCGCGCGAGACGTCGACCGCGTCCTCCAGCGTCAGGGTCACGGACTGACCCGCCTCAGCCTCGGCAAGGTCGCCGGGCATGGCCACGATCCGCGCGATCCGGCTCTCTCGTCCCGCAGGGAGCACCCGCACGCGATCACCCGGCAACACCGTCCCCGCCGCGATCAGCCCCGCATAGCCACGAAACTCCGGGTTCGGACGATTGACCCACTGCACCGGCATCCGGAAAGGACGGGCGGCTGGGTCATCCCCGACCTCGACCTCTTCCAACCACTCCAGCAGCGTCGGTTGGTCGAACCCCGGCGCTGCCGCGACTACCCCTTCCCCGGTCAGGCCCGACAGGGCGATCGGCGTCACCTCGCTCAGGCCGATGCTTTCGGCGAAGGCGCGATAGTCCTCAACGATCTGGGCGAACAGTGCGGCGTCCCAGCCGACCAGATCCATCTTGTTGACCGCCAGCACGACCTTCCGGATGCCCAGCAGGGCGCAGAGGTACGAATGCCGCCGCGTCTGAACCAGCACGCCCTTGCGCGCGTCGATCAAGATCACGGCCGCATCGGCGGTCGAGGCGCCGGTGACCATGTTGCGGGTATATTGCTCGTGCCCCGGCGTGTCGGCGACGATGAACTTCCGCCGCTCGGTCGCGAAGAACCGATAGGCCACGTCGATCGTGATCCCCTGCTCCCGCTCGGCCGCCAGCCCGTCGACCAGCAGGGCGAAGTCGATATTCGCCCCCTGCGTCCCGACCTTCTTCGAGTCCGCTTCCAGCGCCGACATCTGGTCGTCGAGAATGGTCCTGGTGTCGTAGAGCAGCCGTCCGATCAGGGTCGATTTACCGTCGTCCACCGATCCGCAGGTGATGAAGCGCAGCAGGGATTTCATCAGAAATACCCCTCCGCCTTCTTCTTCTCCATCGAGGCGGCCTGGTCGTGATCGATGACGCGCCCCTGACGTTCGGAGGTGGTGGAGGCCTTCATTTCGGCGATGATGTCGGCGACCGAAGCCGCCTCGCTCTCGACCGCCCCGGTCAGCGGATAGCAGCCCAGGGTCCTGAACCGCACCGACCGCACCGTCGGCGTCTCGCCGGGCAAAAGCCGCATCCGCTCGTCATCGACCAGGATCAGCGCCCCGCCCCGCTCCACCACCGGCCGCTCGGCGGCGAAGTACAAAGGCACGACGGGGATGTTTTCCTGCTCGATGTATTGCCACACATCCAGTTCGGTCCAGTTCGAGATCGGGAAGACGCGGATGCTCTCCCCCGCCCCGATCCGCGTGTTGTACAGGCGCCAAAGCTCCGGCCGCTGGGTCTTCGGATCCCAGCGGTGCCCCGCCGATCGGAAAGAGAAGATCCGCTCCTTTGCGCGTGACTTCTCCTCGTCACGCCGTGCGCCGCCGAACGCCGCCTGGAAGCCGTAATGATCGAGCGCCTGCTTCAGCCCCTCCGTCTTCCAGAGGTCGGTGTGCAGCGATCCGTGATCGAACGGATTGATCCCCCGCGACCGCGCGTCCTCATTGACCCAGATCTTCAGATCGACGTCGCCCGCCGCCGCCACCTGATCGCGCAGGGCGTACATGGCCCGGAACTTCCACGTCGTATCGACGTGCATCAGCGGGAAAGGGAGGGGCGCAGGGAAGAAGGCCTTCCTCGCCAGATGCAGCATCACGGCGGAGTCCTTGCCGATCGAATACAGCATCACCGGCCGCTCGATTTCGGCCGCCACCTCGCGCAGGATGTGGATCGCCTCGGCCTCCAGCGACTGGAGGTGGGTCAGGCGGGCTGAAGGTCTCGGATCGGTCACACCTGTCGATAGCAACAACCGTAGCGCTGCGCACCCCGTCCAGCCCACCCCCTAGCCGGAGAAGGCGCGGACCGCCGCCAGGGCCGCCGGGGCGTCGGCGTCGATAATCTCGAACCTCTCCGCCCGATCGCCCAGGTCACGGATGACGCGGGGCGGGTCCGGGTCGAAGCCGAGCACCGGCGCGACGTCCTTGCCGAACTTCGCGGGATGGGCGGTGGACAGGGCCACGACCGGACCCCGGCTCCTGTCCACATCGCGCGCGGCCGACAATGCGACGGCGGTGTGGGGACAGACGACCTGCCCCCAGGTCGCATGGGCATAGGCGATCTGATCCCGCGTCGTCTCCTCGCTGACCGATACCGCCGAGACCTCGGCGCGGATGGCGTCGAGCAGGGCCGGCGGCAGGGTGACCGACCCCTCGCGCGCGAAGGTCTCGAACAGGGTGCGGGTCAGGTCGGCGTCGCGGCCCGAGGCCTCGAACACCAGCCGCTCGAAGTTCGACGGCGCCTGCACGTCCATGCTGACGGAGGCCGTCTCGACGGCGGCCTTGCGGGCATAGACGCCGTCGTTGATGGCGCGCGCCAAGGCGTCGTTGCGGTTCACGGCGGCGACGAAACCAGCGACTGGCAGTCCCATGCGCGAGGCCGCGATCCCCGCGAAGGCGTCCCCGAAGTTGCCCGTCGGCACCACGAACACCGGCGCCCGGGTCTCGCCCATCGCCGCCAGTTGCGACACCGCCGAGACGTAGTAGGGAATCTGACCTGCCAGCCGGGCCCAGTTGATCGAATTGACGCTGGAGAACCGCCCGTCGTCGCGCAGGCTCTCGTCGGCCAGCAAACCCTTCACCAGCCGCTGGCAATCGTCGAAGTCCCCCCGAACGGCCAAGTTTAGCACATTGGGCGCATCGACCGCGGTCATCTGACGGCGCTGAATCGCCGAGACCCGCTCGTGCGGATGGAGCACGATCAGGCGGACGCGGTCAGTGTTGGCGAAGGCCGCGACGGCCGCCGCTCCGGTATCCCCGCTCGTCGCGGTGACGAGGGTCAATCGCTCGCCCGACGCCGCCAGCGCCTCGGACGACAGGGCCGCCGCGAGTTGCATGGCGAGGTCCTTGAAGGCGGCGGTCGGGCCGTGGAACAGCTCCAGCATGTAGAGGCCGTCCTCGAGCTTGCGCAGCGGCGTCACCTCGACCGGCTCGAAGCCTGCGGTCAGTCTCGCCAGCGCCCGGTCCAGCGCCCCGGCCGGCAGGGCGTCGCCGATGAAGGGCGCCATCGCCTCTGTCGCGATCTCCGCATAGCCCTGCCCCGCCGCCCAGGAAGCGGGCGAAAGGCTAGGCCAGGCGCCCGGCATATAGAGGCCGCCGTCGGGCGCCATGCCGCGGAGCAAGGCCTCGGCGAAGCTGGCCTCGGAGGCGTCCCCTCGGGTGGAAACGTATCGGTCGGAAGTCTGGGCCATCGTCATTCTGGTTCGGTCGGCGAAACGCGTTCGCGAAGGGTTGTAAGCCGGGTTGGTGTCGAACGGTCAGGCAGCCTCGCGCCACCAGGCGGCCCGGCGGAAGAAGGCGCCGGGATCCTTGGGCGTCACCAGCTTGGTCGGGTCGTGGAAGATGCGGTCGTGCAGCCGGGTCAGGGTAAAGCGTATCGCGGCCGCCTCCCCCAGTCTTGGCAGAGCCCCGGCCTCGGCCCGGGTCAGCGGGCGGACACTTTCGTAGCCGCGTCGGAAGGCCTCGACAGCGCCGGGGATCGCTACCCCTGACCCGTCGAAGCCCCAGGCGCTGAGGGCGATGGCAAGGTCGTAGGCCAGCAGGTCCGTACAGCCGAAATAGAAGTCGATGACGCCCGAAACCTCGCCGCCCTCGAACAGGATGTTGTCGGGGAAATAGTCAGCATGGATCGGTCCTCGCGGCAGATCCTCCGCCCACGGATCGCCAAGCCGCGCCAGAGCCGCTTCGACCCCGTCGAGAATCTCCCGGTCCTCTCCCAGAGCCGCCGTCCTCGACCGGTCCGCCAGGGCCCGCCAGGCCACGGGTCCCACCGGGTTGGCTCGCTCCACCGGAAAGCCCTTAGCCTCCAGATGCAGCCGGGCCAGCATCGCTCCCGCCGCCTCGGTCTCGACCGACGACGGGCCACGCAGCCACGCACCCGGCAACCATTCTATGACAGCGGCGGGCCGCCCGTTGAGCATCCCGACCGGGTCGCCATCCCTGTTCGGAACGGGTCTTGGCGCCGGGAACCCGCGGGCCGCCAGATGGTCGGTCAGACCCAGACAGAACGGCAGGGAGGCAGCATCGGTCCGCGCCTCGAACAGCGTCAGGACATGCCGCGCGCCCTCGGTCTCAAGTCGATAGTTGGTGTTCTCCACCCCTTCGGCGATAGGGTGCAAGGACGCGAACGCGCCCAGCGGATAGTCCGCCAGAAAAGCGCGCGCCTGTTCGTCAGTGACCGGAGTGAAGACGGCCAAGGGCTAGTGATGTCCAAGCGACGCGTGGCGCGCCCGAACGAGATCGGCGAGGTCCGCCAGCACGCTTTCGGTCGTCGGCCAGCGTCCGGCGCCCCGCCCCTTGCAGGACCAGACCCGGCCATCCTCGCCGTAGACCTTCAAGGCGTTGCGCTCCCCATCCAGGCTCTGGAAGAACGGGTCGTCGAGGCCCACGTCAAGCGAAACCGACGCCTTCAGGCCGTCGCCATCCCGGACGCAGGCTCCGATCTGGCGAACCGGCCCGGCCGGCTTGAAAGCCTCCGACAGGACGGCACAGGGCACATCGGCCTCTGCCGGAGTGCGGCCGAACGCTTCGAAGGCCAGCAGGCGGACCTTGGCGGCCGAGTCACGGCCTTCGAGGTCCGACGACGGATCCTCCTCGGCGAAGCCGGCGGCGCGCGCATCGGCAAGCGCGTCGGCGAAATCGGCTCCGGCCTGGAGCCGCGTCAGCATGAAGTTGACCGTGCCGTTCAGCACCGCCTCGAATCCCTTCACCGGCCCGGCCGCCTTGGCCGCGCGCAGGGTCTCGATCATCGGAGCCCCGCCGCCGACCGCCGCCGAATAGGCCAGTTGCGATCCATGGGCGCGAGCGGCGTCGGCGAGACCGGCCGGGTCACGGCTGATCGCCTGCTTGTTGGCGCTGGCAACGTCGATACCCCGTTCCAGAGCGGCGCGGATCAGGTCGTGCCCGGCGCCGCCTTCCGACAGGGCTTCCAGCAGGATGTCGGGCTGGAGAGCGAGCAAGGCTTCGCGGTCTGCGGTGAAGAGTTCCGCCGGAGCCTCCACGTCGCGCGGTTTCGACGGATCGCGGACCAGCACGCCCACGACCTCGAACCGTCCGTCCTTCTGCAGGCGTTGCAGAAGGCCGCCGCCGACCACGCCGCAACCGGCGATGGCGACCCTCAGCGGCGCGTCAGGCACGGAGGGGCCCGGAGGCGCGGAATGGTCGCCGACCACGGTGCAGTCGGCCCGGCCGAGCGCGGCGACCTCAATCTCCACCGAGCGCTGCTGGCCCAGATCGATCGCGTCGTGCTGGACCAGGGCGCCGCCATGACGACGGGCGTCGTCCCAGCTGGCCCGGCGATAGCGCAACGGCTTGCCCGAGGCCGAGGCCGGATCGCGGTCGTAGAGGCCATCGACGTCCTTCACCAGCCGAACCCGGTCCAGGCCCAGTTCGGCGGCCAGGAAGACCGCCGTCAGGTCCGACCCGCCACGTCCGAGCAGCACCACCTTGCCGCTCTGGCCCAATGCGCCGAACCCCGGAACCACAACGACCTGATGATCCGCAAGCGCCTTCCAGAGGGTGTCGCTGCGCAGGGAGACCGGGTGAGCATGTTCCGACGGCCCCGCCGCGACGATCCCCAGTTCGCGCACGGACAATGCCGCCGCGTCGAGCCCGATCCGGTCGCAGGCGATGGCCACGAGCGCAGCCGCCTTCTCCTCGCCCAGGGCGACATAGCCGGGAAGGAGGTCGTTCTCGTGGTCGAGGCCGAGCGCGCGGGCGTCGGCCAGAAGTCGGTCGGTATGGCCGCCCAGCGCGGAGACCACGGCGATGACCTTCCGGCCGGCGCGAACGTGGCCGTAGACCTCCGAGGCGACGGCGGGGGCGCAGGACTGGTCCTGAAGGATGGAGGAGCCGAACTTCAGCACCACCACTTCGGCAGCGGGCGAAGCTTCGGCGACCGGTTTCTCGACGACGGCGAGGCGGGCGTTGGAGTGGGGCATCGGGGAGGTCCGTTCGGAGAGGATGTGTTGGGGTTTGGGCAATAGAAAACCCGCCTGGCCGGGGCCGGGCGGGTCTGGGTTGGCTGGGTGTCTTTCGACCGCCGCGCTAACCTGTTCCCGCCCGCGAGGGGCCGGTGATGGTCATACCGGTGGTGGTCGAAATGAGGGTGGCGAGCGTCATCGACCGGCCCGCGAATGCGGCGGTCGAGGTCGAAACGGCGATGCGGCCGAGACGGGACACGGGCGAAACCTCTAGAAAATCGTTGATCTCAGGGTGTCGGCGCAATCGACCGCCGTCAACCCGGTTTGTGCATCTTTTTTGCGCCGTTTGACGTCTGCGAGGCCTTTGGGTCACAGCGACCCCGTGATGAGGAAACAATGAGGTAGATTTTTTCTCTTGACCGGCGCTCTTCGCACCCGCAACGTAAAGTCACTCATCAAGACCGACCGAGGGATAGGCCCTTTGACGTCGGGGCAACCATCGGTTCCAACCGAACGGTGCCAACTCCTGCGAGGACGGTCTTCGGACCTTCCGCGAGAGATGAGTGGAGCGTCGACGAGGCGACGTCTCCACGATCTGTCGTCGCATCCGGAGCCTTGCTGGGCGGGACGATGCAGACGACGCCATGGCTTTCGACACTCAGACGATCACCGCAGAACCCCTCTGTCGTCCGACGGCGCGTTCGACTGCGATCCTCGCCCGCAAGGGCGGCGGCGCGGTGGATATCGCCGTTGATATCCCGGCTGACTTCCGTCTTCAGTCCGGCGAACGGCTGGGCCAGCGCCAGGTCGTCGGTCGGCTTCACGGTCGGGCCGGAGCGCCGCTGGTGGTCGTGGCCGGGGGCATCTCGGCCGGGCGGTTCGTGCACCGGACCGAGACCAACGGTCTGGGCTGGTGGTCGGGCGCGGTGTCGATCCGAGGCCCCATCGACCTCAGCCGCTTCCAGGTTCTGGCTTTCGACTATGCGCCGGAGGCGGCCGACGGTGCGGCCCCGGTCACCATCACCACCCATGACCAGGCCCGGCTCCTGGGGCTGATCCTCGAGGAGATCGGCGACCCTGTCGTCTCGGCCTTCGTCGGCTGCTCCTATGGCGGGATGATCGCCCTGGCGTTCGGCGCGCTGTTCCCCGAGCGAGTCGAGCAGTTGATCGTCGTGTCCGCCGCCCACCGCGCCCATCCGCAGGCGACGGCCTGGCGCGGGATCCAGCGGCGCATCCTGCAGCTGGCCGAGGCGGCCGGGCGTCCCGAGGACGGCGTCGCCCTGGCCCGCGAACTGGCCATGACCACCTATCGCACGGCCGAGGAATTCGCCGAACGGTTCGAGACCGAGGCGCCCGCCGCCGCCGGTCAGGCCTATCCGGTCTGCGAATACCTGACGGCGCGGGGCAAGGCCTACCGGACCCACACAACGCCTGCGCGGTGGCTGTCGCTGTCGGACTCGATCGACCGCCACAATGTGACGCCCGAGGCGATCACCACGCCCGTGATCCTGGTCGGCTTCACCTCCGACCGGCTGGTGCCGATCGACGACATCCGCGAACTGGCCGCCCGGCTGCCGACCCTGTGGCGTCTGGTCGAGGCCCCGTCGCTGTACGGCCACGACGCCTTCCTGAAGGAGGACGAGGCGGTCGCCGCCATCCTCCGTTCCGCGCTCAAGGAGATCGACCAATGACCAAACGTCCGCACGACGTCCGCACCACCTGCGCCCGCTCCGGCGTCGATACGGACACGGCCCACGGCGCGGTCATGCCCCCGCTCTATCTGTCCTCGAACTATTCGTTCGCGGGCTTCGAGCAGAAGCGGAAATACGACTACTCCCGCTCGGGCAATCCGACCCGCGACGTGCTGGCCGAGACCCTGGCCGAGCTGGAAGGCGGCGCGGGCTGCGTGGTCACGGCGACGGGGATGGCGGCGGTCGATCTGCCGCTGAGCCTGCTGGAGCCCGGCGACCTGCTGATCGCGCCGCACGACTGTTACGGCGGCACCCACCGGCTGCTGTGCGCCCGGGCGAAGAAGGGACATTTCGAGGTGCTGTGGGTCGATCAGGGCGATCCCGTCGCCCTGGACGCCGCGCTGGCTCTCAACCCCAAACTGGTCTTGGTCGAAACGCCGTCCAATCCGCTTCTGAGGGTCGTGGACATCGCCGACATCTGCACCCGCGCCCACCGCGTCGGGGCCAAGGTGGTGGCCGACAACACCTTCCTGTCGCCGGCCCTGCAGCGGCCGATCGAACTGGGCGCCGACATCGTGGTCCACTCGACGACGAAGTATATCAACGGCCACTCCGACGTGGTCGGCGGCGCGGTGATCGCGGCGGATCCTTCGGACCATGCGGAGCTGGGCTGGTGGGCCAACTGTCTGGGCGTGACCGGCTCGCCGTTCGACGCCTATCTGACCCTGCGCGGGGTGCGGACGCTCTTTGCACGGATCGAGCGGCAGCAAACGACGGCGGGCAAGGTCGCCGAGTTGCTGGAAGCCCACCCGGCGGTGTCGGTGGTCCACTATCCGGGGCTGAAGTCGCACCCGAACCACGCCCTGGCCGCACGCCAGCAGCAGGGACCGGGCGCCATGCTGAGCTTCGAGCTGGCGGGCGGGGTCGAGGCCGTGCGTCAGCTCGTCGAGACGCTGGAGACCTTCACCCTGGCCGAGTCGCTGGGCGGGGTCGAAAGCCTGATCGCCCACCCCGCGACCATGACCCACGCCGCCATGACGCCGGAAGCCCGCGTCGTCGCCGGGATCACCGACGGCCTGCTGCGGCTGTCGGTCGGTCTGGAGCACGAGGACGACCTGATCGCCGACCTGGTCCAGGCGCTGGATGCGCTGGCGGAGGTGCGGGCGGAGGCGGCCTGATCGTTTGGCGTGAGACTCCAAAAATGGAGTCGACAGAGTCGACAGAGTCGCGGCCGATCTGAATGAAATCAGCAGGTTGGTGTTTCTATGCGCGCGACTCTGCCGACTGCTGAATGCAGCATGCGGAGGCATGACCTGACGGTTTCAAAGACCCGGTCGAGACATGGTGATGACGTTCGTTGGCGCAAGCATGACCCAGGAATTATTTCCTCTAGCCTAAACCTGCTCATCATCCTCGGGCTTTTCGCGCGGATGACGGACCTGCGGGTTCTAGCGGGGAATTCGTCTCGGCGGCCGCCCGCTTCCTAGGGCAGCAGCAGGATCGCGACAGGGATCACCGTCCCGGCGAGGAGCGCCCAGCGTGCGGCGATCTTCAGCCGCCCCATCGTCGCGCCCATCCAGATCCCCAGCAGGGTCGAGACGAACAGGCCGACCGAGACCAGAACGAAGAACCACTGGAGCAGGGTATTGGACAGAGGCGTGCCCCGGTCGGCGCTCTCAGCTTTCGGCGCGCCGGGCGCCTGCACGCGCGGCGGCTTCGGCGGTTTGACGGCGAAGACCTGATCCTTGTGCACCCGACCGAGTTTCTGGACGATCAGCGGCGCGGTGTATCCGGCGTGGCTCTCGTTCAGGCGGAAGACCTGCAGGCCGCCGGTCACCGCGAACATCAGGATGCTGGGCGCTATGACCATGCCCACGATATTGTGGGTCTGGCGCAGGATCATCGACAAGGGGATCGGGCGGGCGTCGGGCATGGCGGGTTCCGGATTGAACCCGAGCGTTAGACCCGAACCGTGACGCTTGCCAGTCTAGGCGCAGGCCTCGACCGCCTCGGCGTGGAGGTGGACAACGAAGCAATGCTCCGGGCCGCCGTCTTCGGACTGGACGATGACGCGGAGTTCGTCGTCCTCGGCCGAGGAGGCGTGGGCCTCGGCGAAGTGAAGGGCCGCGTCCTCAAAGCTGCGGGCCTCGAGGATGTGGCAATGGCCGGAATCGGTGTGGGCGACGTAGCGGGCGGCTTGGGGCATTTCGCTGTCCTGGCGTTGCTGTCCGAACGCTGAACGCGCCACCCGCGAAATGGATTCAATCGCCGTTATGCCGGCAGTGGACGGTTCTGCATCGCGCCCGTCATCGGGATGAAGAAGACCCCCACGTCGCGGCGGCTGTGCACCCGGCCGTCG
Source organism: Brevundimonas sp. (assembly GCF_965278935.1). GTDB lineage: Bacteria > Pseudomonadota > Alphaproteobacteria > Caulobacterales > Caulobacteraceae > Brevundimonas. Next base: position 3,049,061 of record NZ_OZ257124.1, read on the forward strand.
GCGTCCTTGGTGTAGACGTAGAGAACCTGGCCGCGGCGGAAGGGCTGGCCGATCGGGATGATCAGCTTGCCGCCCGGCTTGAGCTGGCGGAACAGTTCGGGCGGGGCGTACTGGGCGACGCAGGTCAGCATGATGGTGTCGAACCCCTCGGTCACCTCGGGCCAGCCGAAATAGCCGTCGCCGACCCGGCCGTGGACGTTGTCGTAGCCGAGCGGAGCCCAGATCTTGCCGACCGCCTCGCCGATCGGCTGGATGATCTCGATGGTGTAGGCGTCGCGGACGATGCGGCTGAGCAGGGACGACTGGAAGCCCGAGCCAGTGCCGATTTCCAAGGTGACGTCGGTCGGCTTGGGGGCCGCGAGCTGGGTCATATAGGCCTGACCCAGATAGTCGGAGAGGACCGAGCCATGGCCGATGGCCCAAGGCTTGGGGTTGGCCTCATAGGCCTGGTAGGCGGTCGAGGCGTCTTGGGCGTAGGCGTAGTGGAAATACTCGCGCGGCAGGCTTTCGAAGGCCTTGATGACGTTCGGGTCGTGGGCGCCGAAACGGCCGTCGAGATAGGTCCGGATGCGTTCGATGGCGGCGGGCTTGCGGGCCTGAATCTCGGTGAACTGGGCCTCCGTGATTGCGTGCGGGCGACCGGACGCCTGCATGGCCGCGTTGAAACGGGCAAAGGTCCAGGGTTCCGTCGGCATACGGACGGTCGTGGAGACGGCCGAAGCCTGGCCGGCGGCGGCGGGGGTCACTCTGGGGGTCTGGGCGGCGGGCGCGGCGGTCCCTGCCCCGCCCGCGGCCTGGGTCGGGTTGAGGCGCGCCTGGACGGACTTCATCGTGTTCTCGTCACAGGCGGCGAGGCCGGTGAGCGTCGCTGCGCCGGCGGCGGTCAGCAGGGTGCGGCGGTCCATCATCATTCGATCAGGGGTCATGCGGGGCTCGTCTGGCTCTGGACGGATTGGCCGGGGCCGTGCTGGTCCGGGAAGGGGTCGAGGCGGGCGGGTTCGGGGTCGGGCAGATCGCTGAAGGGATTGGTCGCGGGCTCGGCCTCGAAGACGAAGGCGGGCTTCTTCGCACGCACGGCGACCGGCAGGACGAGGAAGGCCAGCGCATAGAGGCCGACCGCCACGATCAGCAGGGAGGAAAAGCCGACGTCGCGGCTCATCAGATTGGCCAGAGGCGTGGCGACGACGGAGAAGGCGCCGTTCAGGCCCCAGGCCCAGGGAAGCGCACGACCGTCGCCGACCTGGATCAGGCCCAGCGGGAACGGCAGGCCGAGCGCCAGCGACACGGGCGCGGCGGCGAGGACGACGAGCCCGGCCTTCACGGCCCAGGGCTGGTCCAGAGTGGTCATCATGAATTGCTCGGCCCCGACCAGCATGGCCCCGATCCAGGCGAGGACGACGATCAGGCCGATCATCGAGGCGACCTTGGGCATGGCGGCGCACTTTCCGGCGATCATGCTGCCGAGACCGGAGAAGATCAGCATGGCGGTCAGGACGAGGGCGAAGGCCGACGAATAGTCGTTCAGATAGAAGGCGGCCTTGTCGATCAGGAAGATCTCGACCAGCAGGAAGCCGAGCCCCAGCGCCGGGAAATAGAGGGCGGGCCAGAGGCGGGTCTTCTCCTTCGCCCCGCCCGCGCGACGGCGGAAGAGAGCGGGTGCGACCAGCACCAGAAGGGCGATGACGATGGCCTGACCGAGAACGGCGATGTTCACGAGGGCGCCGATCTCGGCCTGGGGCAGGACCTCGAGTCGTTTGATCAGGGTGTCGAGATGTTCGAGCCGCAGCGACGAATAGAAGGCGGGGCGGTCGAGGGTCGCGGGGCGGACGTGGAAGGCCTCCGACGATGGCGAGGGCCGACCCGTGAGGACGGCGGCGACCTCGTTGGCGATGGCGTCGTCGGGGCCGGTCGAGGTCATCTGGCCGGTGTCGAAGGAGACGCTGGGCAGGTCGTTGAACAGGGTCGCGCGGGCGGCGACCACATCCATGCCGGGACGCCAGGAGACGTCGAAGGAGCGCTCGGCGCACCAGGCCTGAAGGGCGGCGACGTCGGCGGGCGACCAGGCGGTCGGGCTGATCAGGATGCGGGCGTTCCAGGCCGAGCGGTAGATCAGGACGTGGTCGGCGGGGTCGCCGATGCCCTTTGCGAGGAGGGCCGCGCGGGCGGTCGAGAGGACACGCAGGGCGTAGACGGGGAAGTCGCGGATGGAGACGGAGATGGAGACCGCGCCGCCCGGCTTGAGCGCGGCGAGATAGGCGGCGAGGGCTTCCTCGGTGACGCCCGTGACGTTGGCGGGGGCGGCGTCCACGAAGTCGGCGGACAGGTCGATGATGTCGTAGGCGTTCGGCCCCGCGCGCCAGGCGGCGGCGATGGGGCCTCCGTCGAGCAGGGTGACGCGGCGGTCGGCGGCCAATGCGGGGGACGGGCCGAGACCGTGGGTCAGGGCGTGGCTCAGAACGGGCTCGCCCTCGACACCGTCGACGCGGGACGCGCCGAGCGTCAGGGCCTCCGCGACGCGGTAGCCGCCGGACAGGCCGACGAGGAGGACGGTCGGAGAGTGGCGCAGGGCGTAGGGTCCGGCACTGAGGGCGCTGGGGGCGTAGGCGGCGTCGAGCGGGCCGGCCCTGGGCAGGGAGGCGATGCGGTTGCCGTCGCGGTAGAGGCCATAGGTGGATGGCGGGCCCGCGATCCCCATCAGGCCGGCGTTGTTGGAGACGTCGGCGTCGACGCGCTCGGTGAAATTCTCGAGCAGCAGATAGTGGCCGCGCGGCTGGCGGATCTCGGCGACAACGGCCGCGCCGGGCGTGTTGAGCGGGGCGTAGATGGCCTTGAATTCGGAAAAGGCCGGCGGCGCGCCGAGGAAGAGGATGGCCTCGCCGGCGACGAGGGCGGCGCCCGCCAGACCCGCGCCGAGCCAGTTCAGCCTGCCCGGCTGAAACAGGGTGGACAGGGCCAGGGGGATCAGCAGGACCGGGGCCAGCAGGAAGGGATGGACGACGAACATCAGGCCGAGCGCGAGCGCCGCGCCCAGCCCCGCGCCGATCAGGTCGTAGCCGTAGACCCGCCCGATCTCGCGGTGGTTCAGGACGAAGATCAGGCTGATATAGAGGCCGGCGAGGAAGAAGAAGGGCAGCAGCGCCGCGTAATAGAGGCCGATGTTCTTCACCTGATCGGGCCAGGTGGTCGGGTTCTGAAGTTGCAGCGGGTTGAAGGCGTTGGCCGTGACCAGCTGGTATCCGACGGCCGCGGCGATCACCATGGCGGCGGGCAGGAGGGTGCGCAGGATCACCCCGTGGCGGGCGACACTGTCGCGGAACAGGGCGACGACGACACCGCTGAGGGCGAACCCGGCCATGACGATGGAGATGATCCAGTAGCCGTACTCCGACCACTTCGCGACGGCGAAGTAGCGGGTCAGGGCGTTCTCGATCCCGACTACCCCCATGGCGATCAGGAACAGCGGGATCAGGGCCGCGCGGGTTTTTGCGCCCACGGTCATTCCTTCGGCCTCGGCCCGACCTGGGTCTCGATGAAGTCGATCAGCAGGGCGTTGAATCGCCCGGGCTCATCGACGAACAGGGCGTGGCCGGCATTCGGGAACACCGCCATCGAGGCCCGCTCATGGGTCCGCATCAGGGTTCGCCCCTGCGCCTCCCAGCGGGGGCGGACGACGTAAAGAGTCGGAACGCCGAGCGAATGGACGGCCGCCGACCAGTATTCGCGCGGGACGTCGTAGGCCAGCAGACGACGCTCGTCGTCGACCGACATGCGCAGGCTCTGATCGGTCAGGCGAGCGCGATAGTCCGCACCCGGATCATGGGCGAACATGGAGGCCACGAAGGCGGCGCGGCGGGTGCGCCGGTCCTCCGGCGTGGGCTCGGGCGCCGAGGCGGTCGAGCGGGGAGCGGCAGTCGGGGCGCGCGGCGCGGGCTCCTCGCCGATGGAGTTGTCGATCAGCACCAGACCGGCGACCCTCGCATGAATTCCGGCGTCGGCGACCCAGGCCAGACTGTCCAGCACGCCGAGCGACCAGCCGACCAGAACGACGCTGCCGTTGCCGAGATGCGTTATCAGTTCGCCGATGTCGCGGCCGCGCCGCTCGTAGGTGTAGCCAAAGCGGGTGACCTCGCTCTCGCCCTGACCGCGCGGATCGAGGGCGACGACGTGATAGCGATCCGAGAGGGCGTCGATCTGATGCTCGAAGATCCAGGCGGGCATGGTCCAGCCGGGCACGAAGACCACCGTCCGGGCCTCCGAAGGACCCGCCTCCAGATAATGGAGGCGGGCCCCGTCGGACGTGATGAAGCTGCGGCTCTCGGCCGCCGCGACCGCATCCCCCGATACGGCCGTCGCAATCGCGAGAACGGCTCCGCCCAGCACGCCGACCATGGCCGCCCGTGTCCATGCCGGCAGGGTCAGGTTTCCGTTACGCCCCATCGCGGCCATCTGAGGCACACCCGCGTTCGCTGTCGAGAGGCTTCCCCGAGAGCGGGAGCAATGGAGTTAACCGCGTGGCCCGAACGGCACGACCTTGTTGCCGCTGTCGTGGGCGATGTCGGCGAGGCCGAGGTACGGGATGCCCGACCGCTCGCACCAGTACTGGACGATCTGCTCGCCGGTCATGCCGAAGTCAGGCTCGTTGACGGTGACGTCGGTGAACCGGCCCGCGCGGATGCCGGCGAGGCGGCGCATCGAAGGCTGGCTGGTCAGGTGGAACATCGTCCGGTCGATGCGGTAGGCGGCCTCGGATACATCCTCCAGCATCAGCACATGGCCGGTCAGGTCGGGCTCGAGCGGGGTGCCGAGCAGCTGGTCGAGGACGGTCAGGTTGAAGGCGACGGCGGGACGGGGGTCGGTCGCCAGCGACGGTTCGAGCCAAGGCGTCTCGCCGGTCACGAGCCAGGCCAGGGCCCCCTCGGCCGTCTCGTCGTTGCGGACGGAATCCGAGGCCATCGGGCCGTGGGCGACATTGGGGAAGCCGGCCTTGTAGAGGGCGGCCATCAGACTGCCGGCGTCGGAATAGCCGAGGTAGCGCTTGCGCCGGGCCACGTCGGTCAGGCGCGGGATGATGCTCTCGGCCACGCGGCAGGAGCCGTAGCCGCCGCGCGCGAACCAGACGGCGTGGATGTGCGGGTCATTGGCGTATTCGACGAAGGCGTCGGCGCGGGTCTGGTCGTCGCCAGCGAAATGGCCGGACTTGTCGAAGCTGGACGGGTGGAAGACGACGCGGATCGGCCCGTCCGGATAGTGTTCCGCCATCCAGCCCTCGACGGCCTCGGCGCGGGCGGGATTGAAGCGCGAACTGACGCAGACCGAGCCGATCTTGAAGCCGTTGGTGAGCTTGGCGAGATCGGTCACAGAAGCTCCGTGCGGCAGGCGGACAAAAGACAGTGGCGCGGGGGCCCGAACCTCTGTTCTAAGGCGCCATGGACAACGACGTCTCCTATTTCTTCTGCGGCATCGGCGGGTCGGGCATGCTGCCTCTGGCCATGATCGTTCAGGCGCGGGGCGCGGCGATCGAGGGCTCGGACCGGGCGCTGGATCAGGGGCGGACGCCGGAGAAGTTCGACTGGCTGCGGGCCCACGGCGTGGTGCTGCATCCGCAGGACGGGTCGGGCGTGCGCGGCGGCCAGATCGTGGTGGCGACGGGGGCGGTCGAGGACACGGTGCCGGACATCGGGGCGGCGAAACGGGTCGGGGCGGAGATCGTCACGCGGCCGCAGTTGCTGAGCCAGATCTTCAACGCGGCGCCGACCTCGGTGGGCGTGGCCGGGACGAGCGGCAAATCGACGATCACGGGGATGATCGCCTGGATCCTGCATCAGGCGGGACGAGCGCCCACCGTGATGAACGGGGCGGTGATGCGGAACTTCGCCGACGCGGATCATCCGTTCGCCAGCGCGGTGGTCGGCGGCGCCGACCTGTTCGTGGCCGAGGTGGATGAGAGCGACGGCTCCATCGCGCGGTACGATCCGACGGTGGCGGTGGTGTCGAACATCTCGCTGGACCACAAGTCGATGGAGGAGTTGCGCGACCTGTTCGGCGGCTTCACCGGACGGGCGCGGACCGCGGTGCTGAACCTCGACAACGTCGAGACGGCGGCTCTGGCGCAGACGATGGTCGACGACGGTCGGGCGGAGGCGGTGTTGACCTTCGCGCTGGGGAACGAGGCGGCTGACTATGCCGCGCATGATTTGAGGCCCCTGCCCGCCGGCATGACCTTCGACCTGACGGAGCGGTCGAGCGGCGCGCGGATCGCGGCGACCCTGAATGTGCCGGGGGCGCATAATGTCGCCAATGCGCTGGCGGCCCTGGGCGCGGTGCGGGCGCTGGGCGTGTCGCTGGAAGAGGCGGTGCGGTCGCTGGAGACCTTTGGCGGGATCAGGCGGCGGATGGAGGTGGTGGGCACGGCGAACGGGATCACCGTGCTCGACGACTTCGCGCACAACCCGGACAAGATCGCCGCGACGCTGAAGACGCTGCACGCCTTCGACGGGCGGTTGCTGATCCTGTTCCAGCCGCACGGGTTCGGGCCGCTGAAGCTGATGAAGCGGGAGTTCATCGAGACATTCGCCGGATTGCTGAAGCCCGACGACGTGTTGCTGATGCCGGAGCCCGTCTATTACGGCGGCACCACGGATCGCAGCGTGGGGTCGGAGGATATCGCGGCCGGCATCCGGGCCGAGGGTCGCAACGCCGAGGCCCTGCATGATCGCGCGGCCTGCGGCGACCGGATCGTGGAACTGGCCAAGCCCGGCGACCGGATTGTCGTCATGGGGGCGCGAGACGACACATTGTCGACCTTCGCGGCGGAGCTTCTCGGCCGTCTGGGCGCTTAGGCGCGAATGATCCAGGACCTCCCCGCCGACCTGCCCGACATCGTAGTGACGGCGGCGCGGTTGCCGCCCGCCGCCGGAGACGCCGCCTTCTCGGTGATCCGGCTGGACGAGCAAGTGCTGGGCCGGGCGATGCGGCTGGATGAGGCGCTGCAGACCGTGCCGGCCGTCAGTCTGTTCCGGCGCACGTCGAGCCTGGCGGCCAACCCCACGACACAAGGGATTTCGCTGAGGGCCATCGCGCCATCGGGGGCGGGCCGGACGCTGGTGACGCTGGACGGCGTGCCGCTGAACGATCCGTTCGGGGGCTGGGTGCTGTGGTCACAGGTGGCGCCGGAGAGTTTGTCGGGGCTGGATATCGTGCGCGGCGCCGGGGCCGGGCCCTATGGGGCGGGCGCCCTCACCGGGGTGATCCAGTTGCGGGAGCGGGACACGGACGGCGGGGCGCTGGACGTGTCCGGCGGAGAGTATGGCGGGCAAAGACTGGCGGCGGCGACGACCCTGAGCGCGGGGCGGTTCGCCCTGACCGGGGCGGTGCAGCGGGAGCTGAGCGACGGCTATGTGCCCGTGCGCGGGGCGACGGCGGGTGCGGCCGATACGCCATTGGACCTGGCGACACTGAGCGGGTCGCTACGGGCGGATGTGGCCTTGGCCGAAGGGACGGCGTTGTCGTTGCGGGCCTCGGCCTATGAGGAGGATCGCGGGTCGGGGCTGACAGGCGCGCGATCGTCGGCGACGGGGCAGAGCTGGTCGGCGACCGTGTCACGGACACCGTCGGCCGAGCGGCTGGGCTGGCGGGCGCAGGTCTGGCGGCGGGAGAGCGACTTCTCCAACACCTCGGTCGCCGTCGCGGCGGGGCGCGGATCGACGACCCCGGCCAACAACCAATTCGCGACCCCGGCCGAGGGCTGGGGCGCCAATCTGGCCGTGCGCCGCGCGGCAGTCGATCTGGGTGGCGGGTTGCTGGAGTGGGAGCTGGGCGCCGACGCCCGGTTCAACGAGGGCGAGACGCGCGAGCTGTTCCGATACATGGCGGGTGCCTTTACGCGGGATCGTGTGGCGGGCGGCGAGACCTCTGTGATCGGCGGCTATGGCGAGGCGTCGTGGACGAGCGGGCCGTGGCTGGTCGCGGGGGGCCTGCGGATCGACGGCTGGGAGAATGCCGGCGGGCGGCGGGTCGAGCGCGATCTGGCGACGGGATTGCCGACGCTGGACGAAGGCTCACCGGATCGGTCGGGCGAGGAGGTCTCGGCGCGACTGGCGGTGCGGCGCGATCTGGGGAGCGGACTGGCGGCGCGGGCGGCGGCCTATTCCGGGTTCCGGCCGGCGACGCTGAACGAACTGCACCGGCCGTTCCGGGTCGGGAACGATCTGACCGAGGCGAATGCGGCGCTGGTCCCGGAGGCGCTGCAGGGGGTCGAGACGGGGCTGGCCTGGTACAGTGAGGCGACTTCGCTGGGGGCGACCGTGTTCTGGAACCGGATCGAGGACGCCATCGTCAACGTCACCGTCGGCGTCGGGCCGGGGACCTTCCCGAGGGCGGGGTTCGTGCCGGCGGGCGGGGTGCTGAGGCAGCGCCAGAATGCGGGGACGATCGAAGCGGTCGGGGTCGAGCTGACGGCGAAGCATCGGGTCGGAGAGCGGCTTTCGGTCGACGGCGCCCTGTCGTGGACTGACGCGGAGGTCGATGGCGGGAGGTCGGCGGCGCAGCTGACGGGCCTGCGACCGGCCCAGGCGCCGGAATGGAGCGTGTCGGCGGGGGCGGACTGGCGGGTCGTGGATCGGCTGACGCTGGCCGGGCGGGTGCGCTACGAGAGCGCGCGGTTCGAGGACGATCTGAACAGCCGGGTGCTGGAGGCGGCGACGACGCTGGATGCACGCGCGGAGTTCGAGGTGCGGACCGGGGTGATGGCCTGGGTGGCCGCAGACAACCTGTTCGACGCCGAGGTCGAGGTGTCGGAGACCGGCGACGGGGTGGCCAGCTACGGGCCGCCGAGGGCCGTGCGGGCCGGGCTGTCGCTGAGCTGGTAGGTCGTCAGACTTCGGACCAGCGGCGCAGCAGGTTGTGATAGACGCCGGTCAGTTCGAGGACGGCCTGATCGGTCGGGCCTTTGTCCACGGCGACGCGCTGGGTGGCGATGTCGAGCTGGAACAGGGTTTCGCGGTCCTGATCGTCGGCGATCAGGGACTGGATCCAGAAGAAGGACGAGACCCGGGCGCCGCGCGTGACCGGGGTCACATGGTGCAAACTGCGCGACGGGTATAGCACCATGTCGCCGGCGGGCAGTTTCACCGTCCGGGGACCGTAGGCGGTCTCGATGGTCAGCTCGCCGCCGTCGTAGTCGGACGGCTCGGACAGGAAGAGGGTCGCCGACAGGTCCGAGCGGATGCGCAGGCCTGACGGGTGGACGCGGATGGCGTTGTCGACGTGGGCGGCGAAGGCCTGGCCGCCCTCGTAGCGGTTGAACAGCGGCGGGAAGACCGTGTGCGGGAGGGCCGCCGAGACGAACATCGGATTGGCGCCCAGCGCCTGCTGGATCAGGGCGCCGACCTCGCGGGCGGCGGCTGAGTCCTCGGGCAGCTGGGCGTTGTTCTTGGCGCGGGCGGACTGGTGGCCCGAGGTGGCGTTCCCGTCGGCCCAGGGGCCGGCGTCGAGGATGGCGCGAAGCCGGGCGACCTCGTCCTTGCTGAAGACTTCGGGGATGTGCAGCAGCAAGGACGGGGTCTCCGTGGCGCTTCCTAGAAGCGCATGTTCAGTGCGAGTGTGGCCGAGCGACCCGGCGCCGGGTCGGCGTGGTGAACGCCGTTGGTGCGCAGGATATACTCCTCATCGCCCGCGTTCTGCACGTTCAGTTGCAGGGTCGTGCGGTCGTTCAGGTCATAGGACGCGAACAAATCTACGCGGGTGTAGGCCGGAGCGTAGATGCGGTTGGCGCCGCCGCCCGCGCCGCCCTGATTGCCGCCATTGCTGTCCGACACATAGTAGACGCCGCCGCCGGCCGAGAAGCGGTCGGTGATGTTGTAGGTCGAGAACAGGCTGAAGCTGTGTCTGGGCGTATTGGCCAGCTCCAGACCGACGAGCGGGTTGGGCACGACCACGCCGTTGACGATGGTCACCGCCCCACGAACCAATTCGGAGTCCATGTAGGTGTAGCCACCGAACACCTGCCACTGGGTCGTGATGTTGCCGGAGACGCCGAGCTCGACGCCCTGGACCTTGATTTCGCCGGCCTGGGCGAAGTCGGTCGGCTGGGGTCCGACGAGGATGGCCGCGTTCTCACGGTCGAGGCGGAAGACGGCGGCGCTCAGAAGCAACTGTTGGCGGAACAGGCTGGCCTTGGCGCCGATTTCGTAGCTGGTGGTCTCCTCGGGATCCAGGACCTGGGTCGAGGCGCCAGGACCGTTCGCCGGAGCCGCGTTCTGGTCACCGCTCGAAATGGTCGGCGGCGTCGAGGCCGTGGAATAAGAGGCGTAGACGCTGGTGTTGCGCGTCGGCTTCCAGGTCAGGCCGGCCTGATAGTTTATGAAGTCCCAGTTGGCCTGGCGCGGGGCCGGGGCGACCGCGAGCGGGTTTTCGACGCGGTAATCGTCGTAGCGCACACCCAGATTCACGACCCACTGCTCGCCGATCGCGATCGAGTCAAAGGCGTAGAGGCCGGTCGTCTCGGTCAGGGTGCTGGTCACCGCGCCCCGCACGATCGTGCCTGTCCAGGGATCGGACGGGTTGGGATTGTACAGCTGGGTGCAGTCGAGGCCGGTCAGGGGAGCCGGGCAGGCCGAGCCGGTCAGGGTGGTGACCGTGTAGGAGGCGTTGTTGTTGCGCTCGCGCGTTAGCTCCAGCCCAACATCATAGCTGTGGCTCAGGCCGTTCGAGGCGATCGTGCCGAAGATGTCGGTGACGTTCGACAGGGTCCGCGTCGGGTTCCAACGCGACTTGGTGCCCCGCTTCATCCAGTAGACGCCGTTGATCAGGGCGACGCCTCCCGTGTCGATCCGGCCGCCGTCCCCCGGGTTGGTGACAACATAATCGCTGAGGCTCTCGGAATAGCGGGTGACGTTGCGGATGGTGATCGCGTCCGACAGCCGCTTGCGGAAGTCGAGGGTCACGGCGTCCTGCTCGCTGACCAGATAGTCGCGTGCGGTCAGGCCGTAAAAGCTATCGTAGGGGACGTCCAGAATGCCGCTGTCGGTCGTGCGGATGCCGATCTTGGTGAACAGCGGGATGCCGTAGTCGGGCATCTGGTTCGATGTCACATGATAATAACTGGCCGTCAGGCTGGTGTCGGTCCCCAGACCAATGCCGGCCGAAACCAGCAGGCCCCATTTGTCATAGTCGACGGCGTCACGACCGGCGACCTCGGCCTGGGCGCCCATCAGGTTGATGCGCAGGGCCGAGGTCTCGCTCAGCGGTGCGTTCCAGTCGACGGCGGCGCGCGCATAGGAGTCGGCGCCGGCACCGAGCGAGACGGTGGTGAAGCGTTCGAGGCGGGGCTGCTTGCTCGACAGGTTGATCGAACCGCCGCCCGAGCCACGGCCCGAATAAACCGAGTCCGGCCCCTTGATGACCTCCACCTGTTCCAGGGCGAAGACCTCGCGCTGCTGGCCCCCGGTGTCGCGGATGCCGTCGAGGAAGATGTTGTTGCCCGAGGACTGGCCGCGGATGAACGGACGGTCGGCCAGGGGCTGGCCGCCCTCGCCGGCGCCGAAGGTGATGCCCGGCGAGGTGCGCAGCAGGTCCTGAAGCGAGGTGGCGCCGGTCTGTTCGATGATCTGCTGCGGGATCACGGTGACGGCGCGCGGGGTGTCGACGACATCGGCGGTGAAGCGCGGCGAAGCGGGTTCGCGGCGGACGCGGCGACCCTCGACGTCGACGGTTTCCAGCGTGGACGTCGCCTGGGCCTGCTGCGCATCGGAGGCCGGATCAGCGGTGACGACGACCTCGGGCTCGGCGGCGAAGGCCGGCGCGGCGCACAGCATTCCGGCTGCGGTCGAGGCGCTGAGGAGGGCGCGGAGGGCGTGGGCGTTGGGGAGGGACAAGGCGGCGATCCGGTGTTGAAACTGCGATGCGGTCGCAATAGCAGCTTGGCCGGAGCAGGCAAGGCGAATTGCGAATTGGTCGCAGTTTCATTCGCAGGATGTCGTAGAGGCGCTCTACCCCACCACCGAGATGCTGGGTCGGGCGGCCGGCGCCGGCTCCATCCACGGCGGATCCGGCATGGCGCGATGCGCCTGGGCGAGGGCTTCGGACCAACGACGGCCGAGGTCCTTGAAATAGGGATCGTCGGCCTCGATGCGACGCTGGTCGCCGTGCAGCAGGTCGCGCGGGATGACGATCATGTCGAACGGCGGGCCGACGGCGATGTTCGAACGGATGGTCGAATCGAAGCTGATCAGCCCCAGCTTGACCGCCTCGGACATCGGGGTGTCGGGGCGCAGGGCGCGGTCGAGGATGGGCTTGCCGTATTTGAGCTCGCCGATCTGGAGGTAGGGGGTGTCTGTCCCGCACTCGATGAAATTGCCCTGGGCGTAGATCAGATAGAGGCCCATCTTGCCGCCCTTGATCTGGCCGCCCAGCAGCATGGAGGCGGTGACCTTCAGCGCGTCGGCGGCGACGGTCGGCTGCAGATCCTGACGCACCTGGTTCAGGCAGTAGCCGACCAGCTGGGCCGCGCGGAACAGGGTCGGGCAGGTCTCCAGCGTTTCCGGCACGTCGTGGCCGGGCATGCGTACGCCCTCGGCCAGCATGGCCAGGGCCGTCTGGGTCACCGACAGGTTGCCAGCCGTGGCGATGGAGATGACGCGATCGCCGGTGATCTCGGTGACGTGCAGCTTCTTGTAGGAGGAAATGTTGTCCACACCGGCGTTCGTGCGGGTGTCGGCGATCATCGCCAGACCCTCATCCACCATCATGCCGACGCAGTAAGTCATATCGAAAGACCAGGCCCGGACCCGGACCCCCACCCGAATGGAACAGTCACGTTAACAGATTCGGGAATCAAGACGAGGTTAACGGCGTTCATGACCAGCCCTGCGACTGCTGTTGCTGCTGGGTCTGTTGCATCTGGCGCACACGCAGGGCGACCGTCATGGTCTCACGGCCGCCGCCGTAGCTGGTGCCGCGGATCGGCGAGGCGCCCAGCGCGTCGAGACCGCAGGCGACGCGGACATAGTGTTGCGTCGGGCTGATGCCGTTGGCCGCGTCGAAACCGACCCAGCCCAGATCCTCGACATATGCCTCGGCCCAGGCGTGGGCGGCGTCCTGGTTCTCGACCCCGTCCGAGCGGTGGAGGTGGCCGGAGATGTAGCGGGCCGGGATGCCCATGCGGCGGGCGGCCGAGATGAAGATCTGGGCGTGGTCCTGGCAGACGCCCTGACGCTGGGCCCAGGCGTCGGCGGCCGTGTGGTCGGCGGTGGTCGAGCCGACCATAAAGGCGACCTGCTCGTGGATCGCGGCCATCAGCCGATGCAGGCGGGCGAGCGTATCGCCCTCCTCCCCGATCTCGGCGGCAAGCTGGCGCAAGGCGCCGTCGGCGTGGGTAAGGTTGGTGTCGCGGAGGAAGGTCAGGGGCGACAGCCGTTCGGGCGCGCCGCGCAGGACCCCGCCGGTGTCGACGGTGGCGACCTCGCCCGTCACCCGCACCATCAGGCTCTCGGTCGGGCGCTCGGTATAGAGGGTGTGGACGATGTTGCCGAAGGCGTCTTCGGAGCGGCGCAGGTGGGCGTCGACGTCGGTCTCGATCCGCCAGTCGCGGACCTGCTGGCCCTCGGTCGAGCGCGGCGTCAGGCGCAGGACCTGAACGATGAACCGCGCGGCGCGGTCATAGGCGTAGCGGGTTTCGTGATCGATCCGGATGCGCATCAGACGAGGTACTGATCGTGAATGGCCGCGGCCAGGGCGTTGTTCTCGCTGAGGAACGACAGGATGTATTCGTGCAGGCCCGACTGGAAGATCTCTTCGATATTGGTCTCGTTGAACCGGGTCAGGCGGGCCGAGGCGATGCGCTGGGCGGGGCCGCGGCGGCCGTAGTCGGTGGCGAGGCGGTCGAGGTAGGAGACGATCATCCCCTGACAGCTGGCCAGCGAACGCGGCATCTGGCGGTTCAGGACCATCAGGTCGGCGACGAGCCAGGGGCGGACGCTCTCGCGATAGACCCAGCGGTAGGCGGTCAGGGCGGAGACCTCCCGCAGCAGGGTGGTCCACTGGAAATAGTCGAGCTGGCCGCCGACGCGTTCGCCGGCCGGGAGCAGCAGGTGATATTTGACGTCCAGCAGGCGGGCCGTGTTGTCGGCCCGCTCGATCGCCATGCCGAGGCGCAGGAACCAGTAGGCGTCGTTCCTGAGCATGGTCCGCGAGGACGCGCCCTCGACGGCGAGCGAGACGTTCTTCACCCACTCGAGATAGCGGACGAAGTCGTCGCGTTTGGTCGGTTCGCCGAACTCGTTGAGCCCGTTCCAGGCGCCGTTGATGGCTTCCCACAGTTCGATGGTCAGGGCGGTGCGGACCGAGCGCGCGTTGGTGCGCGCGGCGGTAATGCAGGCGCGGATCGAGGACGGATTGTCCGGCGCGAAGGCCAGGTATTCGCGGACCGATTTCTCCGACGGAGTGCGGGCGCTGGCGGCGAACTGGCGCGAGACGCCGGCCGAAGCGATGGCGCTGGCCCAGGCGGTGGCGGCGGCGCCGTCGCGGGCCGGGAGGGCGGCCAGACGTACGGCGGCCTCGAGGATGCGCGCGAGGAAGTCGGCGCGCTCCATGTAGCGGCCGGTCCAGTAGAGGGATTCTGCGGTGCGGCTCAGCATGGGCGATCAGTCATCCAGCACCCAGGTGTCTTTCGTGCCGCCGCCCTGGCTCGAGTTCACGACCAGAGAGCCCTGTTTCAGCGCCACGCGGGTCAGGCCGCCGGGCGCGACGCGGACGCCGGCGGGGCTGGACAGGACGAACGGGCGCAGATCGACGTGGCGGGGCGAGAGGCCGCCGCCGCTGTCCAGCGTCGGCGCCGTCGACAGGGCCAGGGTCGGCTGGGCGATGAAGTCGTCGGGGTCGGCGATCAGCTTCTTGCGGAAGTCCTCGATCTCGGCCTTCGTCGAGGCGGGGCCCACCAGCATGCCGTAGCCGCCGGAGCCGCCGACCTCCTTGACGACCAGCTCGGGGAGCTTGTCGAGCACCTCTTTCAGCGCGTCCGGCTCGCGGCAGCGCCAGGTCGGAACGTTGCCGAGGATCGGGTCACCGCCGGAGAAGAACCGGATGATCTCGGGCATGTAGGTGTAGACGGCCTTGTCATCGGCGACGCCCGTGCCGACCGCATTCGACAGGGTGACGTTGCCGGCCGTGTAGGCCGCCATCAGGCCCGGCACGCCGACGGTCGAGTCCGGACGGAAGGTCAACGGGTCAATCCAGTCGTCGTCGACGCGGCGATAGATCACGTCCACCCGCTTCGGACCCTCGGTCGTGCGCATGAAGACGATGTCGTCGTTGACGAACAGATCACCGCCCTCGACCAGCTCGACGCCCAGTTTGTCGGCCAGGAACGAGTGCTCATAGTACGCCGAGTTGAACGGACCGGGCGTCAGGACGACGATGTTGGGATCGCCGCCGGCATGTTCCGGGGCGCTGGCGCGCAGGGACGCCAGCAGCATGTCGGTATAGGTCTCGACCGGGCGGATGCGATGTTCGGCGAACAGGTCGGGGAACAGCCGCATCATCATCTCGCGGTTCTCCAGCATGTAGGAGACGCCCGAGGGGGTGCGGCAGTTGTCCTCCAGCACCACGAAGCCGTCCTCGCCCGTGCGGACCAGGTCGACGCCGCAGATGTGGGTCCAGATGTCGCCCGGGGGACGGCGGCCCTGCATCTCGGGCCGGTAATGAGGATTGGTGAAGATCAGCTCGGCCGGGACAATGCCGGCCTTGATGCACTCCTGCGGGCCGTAGATGTCCTTGAGGAAGGCGTTGATGGCGCTGACGCGCTGCTTCAGCCCCTTTTCCAGATCATCCCACTCGGTCTTGCCGATGATGCGGGGCACCACGTCGAAGGGAATCAGGCGTTCGTTGGACTCGACGTCGCCATAGACGGCGAAGGTCACGCCCATGCGGCGGAAGAACAGCTCCGCCTGACGCGACCGGGCCTGAAGCAGGTCGGCCGGCGCGCTTTCGAGCCACCGGGCAAGCGTCCGGTAGCTCTTTCGGACCTCTTTCGATCCGGCGTGGCCTGACATTTCGTCGAACGTGACGGTCGCTCCCGCACTTAAGGCGCCATTTGGCGAATGGTCAGCGTGGACCGGGCGACAACCGATGCGCAACAGTTTTGTTGCGGTGCGAGATAGGTTTTCTCAGCAGCCTTCGGGACGCGCGGGCAGTTCCGCGACCTGACGCAAGTCCGAGATCTGACCGTCTCCCATCGTGGTCAGGACGTTGACGATACGCAGGGCGCCGTCGGGCTGGCGGCAGATGGTGAAGGCGGTTTCGCCGGGCGAGCCCATCCAGGCGTACCGGGCCACGACCCGGCCGTTGCCGCCGTCGCCGTCCGTTTCAGCGATCGTCAGGCTGTCGTGCACGCCATCCTGGTTGGAAACGCGATAGTCGAAGGGGAAGCCGTCCGGGCCGGTCATGGCCGGCACGAACTCCTCGGTGAAGTATTTGCGGACCCCGGCGGGATCGGTCGGGATCGCGTCCTCGGCGTAGAGCGCCTGAACCAAGGCGACATTGGTCTGGAAGTCGCCGGCGGGAGCGGCGTCACCGCTGGCGGTCGCCGGCTCGACGGGGGCGGCGGCCGGCTGGCCGCAGGCGCAGAGCGCCAGGGCGGCGACGCAGGCGGAAAAGACGGTGCGCATGGAGGTCCCTCGTGTTGCGACCATCGTTAGGGCGCGACGCAAAGGTCCACAAGCGCAACGCTCCCCGGATCGGGACCGCCGGATCAGCGCGTGATGACGTCGCGGCGCATGGGGGCCAGTTTTGCCAGGAAGCGGTTCTGGGCCGGGAAGGCGACGCCCTCGTCGGACATGGCGATCTGGAGGTTCTCGACCAGGGCCCCCATGTCGGCGGGCTGGAGACCAAGATCGCGGTGGGCGGTTTCCATGTCGCGGCCGGTGTAGGTCGTCGGCCCGCCGAGGATGTAGCCGAACTGTTCCTTGAGCACGCGGCGCAGGCGGATCAGGTCGTGGGCGACGAACGCCCCGGAAATGCGGGGGTCGGCGACGCTGCGATCGATCATCGCATCGACGATGCGGGATACGCCCTCGGAGCCGTGGAAGGCCTCCCACATGGCCGTGCCCTCGAAGGGCGTGGCCCCGGCGTGAGCATTCAAACGTTCATAGGGTTCCACGGCTTCCTCGTCAGGATGCTCGGTCGACATGACGACAGGCGGGGCGACGAACTCGTCCTGTGCAGCGTCCTGGGCACTGGCCGGGGAGGCGAAGGCGGGGGCGGCCAGCAGACAGGCGGCGGACGCGAGAATAAGGATGCGCATGGTCAGAACCCGGCCTGGAGCGAGAGGTAGACGCCGCGCTGGTCCTCGAAGGTCGCGATGGACCCCAGATCGACCCAGGCGGCGGTGACGGACAGATGGCGGTTCAGGGCCCAGGCGGCATAGACGTCCACCCAGTCATCCTCTTTGGCGAAGCCGAGGTTGTCGGGCTTGGTCCGGTATTCGGCGCCGACGACCAGGTTACGGCTGAGGAGATAGCCGACCGAACCCTCGAACTGGGGCTCCATGTCGCTGTTGAGATCGCCGCCGAAGCCCAGAAGACCTGTCTGGTTCGCGTCGGTGAAACGGACCGTGCCGGAGAGGAGCAGGCTGTCGGCCAGGAACAGCTTGGTCGCGGCGATATAGTATTCCGTGCCCTCGTCATCGTGCCCGCCGACCGCGCGGATGATCGCGCCCTGGTCGTTGGACTTGTGCTGAAGACCGACGGCGACCTGGGGCAGCCAGGTGTCCTGATCATAGACGGCGTCGCCAACCAGCTTGATCTTCACGCCCACGATGTCCTGGGTGAAGGTGAAGCCCTGACCGATGCCGAGCGCGGCGCCCGTGTCGCCGGTATCGAATTCCTGACGCGCGACCGACAGTTCGACACGGTCCCATAGACCCACGGCAGCGCCCCAGGTGCGCAGTTCATAGTCGGGTACATTGACGTATGTGGCGTGGACATTGCCGCCGATGCCGTCCTCGGCGCCGTAACCGGTCGTGACGGCCCAGGTGGCGAGGCCGCCGCCGCCCGAGCCCTCGATGGTGGAGACGCCGCCGGTCAGCAGCAACTTGCCGCCCGTACGGCTTTCCGAGATCCAGTCGAAGGCCTGGGCCGAGGCCGCGGAAGACGCCCCCAGACACCCGATGACGGCGAGGGCGGCCATGATGCCGGGACGGAGTTTCACGAGAGAAGCCTTTCGCCAGGGAGCGCGATTTCTGCCGATCTAGAATGGCGTGGTTAAACCCGAGTAAAGCGAACGTCAGCAACCGTACTTATCGTCAGACTTGCCAGAACAATCGATCTCGACCCTGGGTTGTATTTTGGTTTACGTGGTTTTCACGTCGTCGCTCTACAGGCGTCATATGCGTGTTCTTCTTGCGATCATCTTGGCTTTCATTTCGGGACCCGCGCTCGCGGGCGATCTGACCGTAAGCGTGCGCGACAATGCCGGACGACCGGTGCGCGATGCGGTGGTGACGGTGACGCCGAACGCCGGGGTTCCGCGCGGCCCGATCCGCTTTTCGTGGCCGCTGCGGATCGTGCAGCAGGACATCCAGTTTCAGCCCTATGTGCTGATCGCGCCGGTCGGGCAGGCCGTGGCCTTCCCCAACCTGGATCGGGTGCGGCACCACATCTATTCCTTCTCCCGCGGCAACCGGTTCGAGATCGAACTGTTCGGCCGCGACCAGACCCGCACCCACGTCTTCGCCGCCGCCGGCGTCGCGGCCCTGGGGTGCAACATCCACGACCAGATGCTGGCCTATGTGCGGGTCGTCGACACCCCTTGGGCGGGCAAGACCAATGTGTCGGGCGATGTCGTGATCCCGGCGATCCCGGCGGGCGCGGCGCGACTGGTCGTCTGGCACCCGCAGTTGAACGTACGCGGCAACGAGCAGGCCTACACATTGACCATCGGCGCCGGTGCGGGTCGCCAGACGGCGACCGGCGACTTCTCGGCGCGGGCGGCCGTGCGATGATCGTCGCCCGCTTCACCAATCTGAGGACCCGGTTGACGGTCCTCTACATGGGGATGTTCGGCATCGCCCTGATGCTCGTCGCCGTGGCGGTGTTCACCGCGATCACCGGCAGCGCGCGCACCCTGGTGCGGGACGAACTGGGCGCGACCGGCGCCGTCTACGGCCAGATCTGGGCCTCGCAGTCGGCGCAGCTGCGCCAGGGCGCGGCCGTCCTCGCCACGGACTACGGGTTCCGCGAGGCCATCGCGACCAATGACGAGCCGACCGTACGATCCGCGCTCGACAATCTCCGCGCCCGCCAGAAGGTAGACGGCGCCCTGATCCTGGGGATCGATGGGTATGTCACCTCGGCCGGCGTCGATCTGGACGAGGCGACGACCGACACCCTGTGGCAGGGGCTGAACGGCGGAGACATCGACGCCGGCGTCCTGAGCATCAACGGCCAGCCCTATCAGGCCGTGTCCGCGCCGGTGATGGCGCCGGTGCTGATCGGCTGGGTCGTCTTCGTCGAGCGGCTGGACCAGTCGCAGATGCGCAATCTGGAAGGACTGTCGGCCATTCCGCTGTCGGCATCGGTGTTGACCTCGTCGGCCGACGGCTGGCGCGACATGGCCGGTCCGACGAGCGCGCTCGGCGGGGCCATCGAGCGGGTCCTTGCCGCCGGAGACGACAGGCCCGAGACCACACGAACGCTCCAGGGCGAGGCGATGGTCCTGGCCCGCGCCCTGCCCAGCTTCGACACCGCCGCCCCGGCCGTCCTGACCCTGAGCTATCCGATGGCGCGGGCGATGAAGCCGTTCGAGGCGATGTTCTGGGCGCTCGGCGCCATCGCACTGATCGGTCTGGCCATCCTGATGGTCGGAACCTGGATGCTGTCGCGCGGTCTGACGCGGCCGATCACCGAACTCGACGAGGCGGTGCACCGTCTGCAGAACGGCGAGCACGCCGAGGTGGAGGTCACCTCCTCCGACGAGATCGGGCGGCTGGCCGCCAGCTTCAACGCCATGGCCGGAGACATCCGCGACCGCGAACTGCGTCTGACCCACATGGCGCTGCACGACCAGGAGACGGGCCTGCCCAACCGGCTGTGGCTCGAGCGCGAGGCGAGCCGGTCGAGCGAGGGCTACGTCGTCGTGTTCGGCGTCGACCGGTTCGAGATCGTTCGCAACGCCATCGGCTATGACTCGATGGCCCAGCTGGTCGGCGCCCTGGGGTCGCGCCTGTCGGCGGCGGCAGGCGGGGCACGTGTCGCACGGGTCGCAGCCGGCGCCGTGGGCGTCATCCTTGAGGCCGGAAGCGACGCCGAGGCCATCGAACAGGCGACGATCCTCTGCGCCGTCGCGGATGTGCCGGTGAAACTGATCGGCGCCACCGTGGATGCGACCCTGAGCGCCGGCATCGGCCGTGCGCGTGGCGACAACGGCGGAGTGGACTCCATCGTGGATCGCGCCGGCATCGGTCTGGACCAAGCGCGCGCCCGTCACCGCAAGGCGTCCCTCTTCGACGCCACCGCCTACGGCGATCCGGTCGGCAACCTGAGTCTGATCGGCGAGCTGATGGGGGCGC
The DNA here is from genome assembly GCF_965278935.1 of Brevundimonas sp. Classification (GTDB taxonomy): domain Bacteria; phylum Pseudomonadota; class Alphaproteobacteria; order Caulobacterales; family Caulobacteraceae; genus Brevundimonas. The sequence goes on from NZ_OZ257124.1 coordinate 3,069,621, forward strand.
TTGAGACCGCGCAGGTGTGGATGGCCTATCAGCCGAAATACGACCTGCGCGCCGACGCCATCACAGGGGTCGAGGCCCTGATGCGCTGGAACCATCCGCGCCGCGGTTTCGTCTCGCCGGACCTGTTCATCACCATGGCCGAGGAGACAGGCCAGATCCGCGCCCTGACCGAATGGGCGGTGCGTCAGTCGATCACCGACCAGAAGGTACTGGCCGAGGCCGGCCACGTGGTGACGATGTCGGTCAATATTTCGGGTCGCCTGCTGTCGGACGAAAGCTTCGCCGAGTTCGCCCTGCAGGCCGTCGCGGCCTCGGGCGCCGACCTGTGTTTCGAGATCACCGAGACGGCGGTCATCGACAATCCCGAGATCGCGCTCGACATCATCGAGCGGTTCTCCGCGGCGGGCGTGGCGGTGTCGATCGACGACTACGGCTCCGGCCTGTCGTCGCTCGCCTATCTGAAACGGATCAAGGCGGACGAGCTGAAGATCGACAAGGCCTTCGTGCTGTCGCTGGACGAAAGCTCGCGCGACGCCCTGCTGGTCAAGTCGACCATCGACCTTGCTCACTCGCTGGGGCTGAAGGTCACGGCCGAAGGGGTCGAGACCCCGACGGCGCTGGCCCTGCTGCGCGGCATGGGTTGCGACAACGCCCAGGGCTATCTGATCGCCAGGCCGATGGCGCTGGCTGGACTGATCGAACGGCTGGAGAAGCCGGCGGTCGTCGCGGAGAGCGTAGCGGCGTAGATTGTGGCTGGTGATCGGTGACTGGGAGACCCGGCCCGTCACAGCAATCAGTGAAGCCACCAACGACTCGTCACCAGACACGCGCCCAAGGCGCCCTTGACCGTTCCACTGTTACAGCATAGTGGAACGACATCATGTCCGCTTCCCTCTCCAAAAAGGCTATCGACAAGGCCGCCGACGACCGGCTGGCGCTTTACGACGCCCTGCTGTCGTTGAAGACGCCGGCGGAGCTGGACGCCTTTCTGTCGGACCTCTGCACCCCCGCCGAACTGCGCGCCTTCTCCGAGCGCTGGGCCGTGGCGCGTCTGCTGGACGAGGGGCTGAAGACCTATCGCGAGATCGGCGTGGAGGCGGGCGCCAGCCCCACCACCGTCGTCCGCGTCGCGCGCTTCCTGCGCGAGATGGACCATCAAGGCTATCGCCTCGTCCTCGATCGCCTGAACAAGAAAGCCTGACCTTACCATGAGTACCGTACAGGGGCGACTTCGCATCGCCGTGCAGAAATCCGGCCGTCTGGCCGACCGCAGCCTCGACCTCGTGCGCGACGCCGGGCTGCGCGTCGTCAAGGGCGCCAACGACCTGCTCTACAGGGTCGAGAACTATCCGATCGACCTGCTGCGGGTGCGCGACGACGACATTCCGACCTTCGTGGCCGACGGGGTCTGCGACCTCGGCATCGTGGGCGAGAACGTTCTGGAAGAAGGCAAGAACGGCGGGGCCAATGCGTCCGTGATCATGCCGCTCGGGTTCGGCAAATGCACTCTGAAGCTGGCCTGCCCGCCGACGCTCGACTACGCCGGACCGGCCTCGCTTGAAGGCCAGAGGATCGCAACCTCCTATCCGAAGATCCTCAAACGGTTTCTGGATGAACGCGGCGTCAAGGCCGATACCGTGGTCATGCGCGGCGCGGTCGAGGTAGCCCCCCGGCTGAAACTGGCGGTGGCGATCTGTGATCTGGTGTCCACCGGCGCGACGCTGGAAGCCAATGGTCTCGTCGCCAAGGAGACGGTGTTCGAAAGCCAGGCCGTGCTGATCCAGTCCCCGGTCGCGCCCGAGCCGGGCTTGCAGCACCTGCTGGATTCGGTGATCGAGCGGATGGCGGGCGTGGTGTCCTCGCAGGGCGCCAAATACGTGATGCTCAACGCCCCGCGCTCGGCGCTGGACGAGATCACGGCGATCCTGCCGGGCGCCGGCGCACCGACAGTCATGCCGCTGATGGGCCGCGACGATGCGGTGGCGGTCCACGCCGTTTGTCAGGAAGCCGTCTTCTGGGAGACGCTGGAGAAGCTGAAGCGCGCGGGGGCCTCGGCCATCCTGGTGCTTCCGATCGAGAAGATGATGTGATGCGGCGCATCGATTGGTCATCGCTGGATGCGGCGGGGCGGCGCGAGGCGCTGGCCCGGCCGAAGCGACGTTCTGAAGCGAGCGTCGGCGACGTCGTGCGCGCCATCTTCGACGACGTGGAAGTGCGCGGCGGCGGAGCGGTGACGGAGTGGGCGATCAAGCTCGACAGCGCCCCGCCCCGGCGGATCGCCATCACCGACGCGGCGGTCTCGGCTGCGCGCGACGCCCTGCCCCCGGCCGATACCCGCGCGCTTCGTGTGGCGGCGGAGAACGTCCGCGTCTTCCATCAGGCGACGGTTCCGGAAGACTCGAAGCTGATCGAGACGACGCCCGGCGTAACCTCGCGGATTGTCTGGCGACCCATCGGCGCGGCCGGACTGTATGTGCCCGGCGGGACGGCGCCCCTGTTCTCGTCCCTGTTGATGTTGGCCATTCCGGCGGGCGTGGCGGGTGTGGAAACGCGAGTCGCCGTGACGCCGCCCTCGAAGGACGGATCGGCGCATCCGGCCATGATCCTGGCGGCGGCCGAAGCCGGGCTCGACGCCCTGTGGCTGCTGGGCGGGGCGCAGGCGATTGCGGCGATGACGTTCGGCGTCACGCTGGACGACGGCGACATCCCGGCCTGCGACAAGCTTTTCGGACCGGGAAACGCCTATGTTGCCGAGGCCAAGCGGTACGCGTCTTCCCTGCCCGGCGGACCGTCGGCGGACATGCCGGCGGGGCCGTCGGAACTGCTGGTCATCGCCGACCGGGACTGCGATCCCGAACTGGTGGCGGCGGATCTGCTGAGCCAGGCTGAGCACGACGCCGACGCCCAGGTGGTGCTGGTCGCCGACCGGGACGCGATGATCGAAGCGGTGCTTGAAGCCGTCGAGGAGCAGGTCTCCACCCTGCCCCGCGAGGCTATCGCACGGGCGTCGCTGGCCGAGGCGCGGGCGATCAAGGTCGCGGATCTGGCCGAGGCCGTCGCGGTGTCGAACCTCTATGGCCCCGAACACCTCGCCCTCCACGTCGAGGACGCCGAAAAACTGGTGCCCTCGATCCGGGCGGCGGGGGCTGTCTTCGTCGGGCGGTGGGCGGCCGAGACACTGGGCGACTATGCGGCCGGGCCGAGCCATGTCCTGCCGACCGACGGCGGGGCGCGAACGCTGGGCGGGATCACCACCTCCAGCTTCATGACCTCGATGTCGGTACAGACGGTGACCGAGGCCGGCGCCGAACGGCTGGGGCCGATCGCGGCGCGGCTGGCGCGGCTGGAAGGGCTGGAGGCTCACGCGCGGGCGGCGGATCTGAGGAGCGTGCCGTGACCCTGCCCGCCCCCTATGCTCCCCTCGTCGCCGGCGGCGACGGGCTGGAGAAATATCCCGGCGAGGCGTCGGCCCTGCAGGCGCGGATGGCCCAGGTCTATGGCGTCGCGGCCGATCAGGTGCTGGCCGTGCGCGGCCTGACCCACGGGCTGGAGCTGGTCTGGCGGCTGGCGGCGCGCGACGGCCGGTCGGTCGAGGCGCCGGACGCCGAGCCATATGCCGGACTGAGCCGCATCTATCGCGCCAGCGACGGCGAGCGGGCCGCGGTGGTGATCCGCGCTCTGGGATCGCCGGAAGCCGTGGCCGAAATGGCCGAACGGGTGGCCCCGGCCCTGCTGGTCGTCGACGAGGGTCTGGTCGAATTCGCGGACGCGCCGTCGGCGGTGACCCTGATCGGGGACCACCCCAACCTCGTCGTCCTGCGTAGCCTGTCGCTGGCCTATGGGCTGGCCGGGGCGCGGGTCGGGGCGGCGCTGGGTCAGGCGCAGACCCTGACGACGCTGGCCGAGGTGGTCGAGCCCTATGCTCTGCCCGAGCCTCTGGTGCGGCTGGCGATGCAGGCGCTGGATCCCTCGCGGATGATCGAGACGTCGGAGCGGATCGCATCGGTGCGACGCGAACGCGAGCGGCTGGTGCGCGAGATCGGCCGGGTCATGGTGGTCGAGAGCGGCGTCGGGCCGATCCTGATGGCGCGACCGTCGGATATCGGGGCGACGCTGGGCGAACTGGCGAAGTACGGCGTGGCGGCGGACCGGTCTGGGGAGCGGCTGCGATTGCCGGTGTCGATCAAGGCCGAGGTTAACGACCGGCTGCTGACCGCCCTGGGTCTGGCCCCGGTGAAGTCGCGGCCGCACCGGGTTGGACAGGCCGTACGCGACACCAAGGAGACGCGTATCGTCTGCGCCGTCGATCTGGACGCGACCGGGCCGATCAGGATCGAGACCGGCGTCGGCTTCTTCGACCACATGCTGGAGCAGGTCGCGGCGCACGGCGGGTTTTCGCTGCGTCTGCAATGCGAGGGCGACCTGCACACCGATCCGCACCACACGATCGAGGACAGCGCCATCGCCCTCGG